>JBOHFW010000174.1:0-4070 GCA_050699835.1 Pseudonocardiaceae bacterium
CAGCCGCTCCGAGTCATCAATCCGGCGCAGGTAAAAGACCCCATCCAGGTCCGCACCTGGTAGACCCAGCCGGCGCGGGGACGCGCCGGTCGCCAGCAACAGCTTGCTGTACCCGAGCCGTTCGCCACCTGCAAGCTCCACCTGACGCCCAGCGCGGTCCAGGCTGGTCACCCGGCGACCCAGCTGCAATTCCACGGAATTTTCGCCGTACCAGCCCTCATCGTGGACGTAGAGCTTGGCCTTGTCCTGCGTACCCAGCAGGTAGCCCTTCGACAGCGGGGGCCGCTCGTAGGGTCGTTCGGCCTCGTCGCCGATGAGCACCACCCGGCCGGTGAATCCCTCCTCGCGCAGGGTCTGGGCCGCCTTCGCTCCGGCGAGGCTGGCGCCGACGATGACGTATGTCTGCTCGGTGGCCATCAGAACTTCTCCTTATCTGGTTCCGGTCATCGCGAAGAACTCCTGCCGGGAGCGAGCGTCGGCACGCAATAGCCCATGCAATGCGGAGGTCACGGTGCGCGATCCGGTGGCTCGCACCCCGCGCAGCGACATGCACAAATGCTCCGCCTCGATCACCACGCCGACCCCCTTGGGCGCCAGGTGCTCCTGCAGCGCGTCGGCGACCTGCTGGGTCAGTCGCTCCTGGACCTGCAGGTCCAGGAGCGAACAGCTCAACAACCCGAGCCAGCTTCGACAATCCGAGGATGCGCTCACCGGGCAGGTAACCGACATGGGCGAGTCCATGAAAGGGCAGCAGGTGGTGCTCGCACAACGATTGCACAGGGATGCTCTTGGCCAGCACCAGCTCGTCATAACCCTCGTCGTTCGGGAAGGTGGTCAGGTCGAACTCCCGCGGGGTGAGCAGCTCGGCGAAGGAGCGGGCGACTCGTCGCGGCGTATCTGACAAGCGTTCAGACGTCGGGTCCTTGCCCAGGGCGACCAGCAGATCGGCCACCGCTCGCTCCGCCGCGGGCAGGTCCACCTCCTTGCGGGGCGGGACCACCCGAAGGCTGGGGTAGCGCACAGGTGCTGGTCGCTCGGGAAGCGATCCCGGTGGCTTAACGATGCTCATCAGGCTGGTCCTTCGCGGGACTCTGGGGATTCTGGGAGGGCTTGGGGCGGTGACGCGACCCCAAGCCCTCCCGGGGGTCTGCGTTTCGCGATGGCCAGGGAACGCAGACCGATCACGGCGTGATCACGCCGTTCTAGGACGTGCGCCGTCCGGGCACGTAGCGGGTGGCCAGCCGGGCCAGCGCTACCGCGCCGACGAGCAGCCCGAAGTCACGCAGCGCGATGTCGAAGTAGCCCGGGAAGGTCAGCAGGTTGACGATGATGCCGGCCAGCCAGGCGGCCACCAGCCAGGCACCGAACCGGGGCGCTATCGCGACCGCGATCCCTGCCACGATCTCGATCACGCCCACGGCGTACATGGCCTGCTGCGCGGTGCCGGGCACGATGTCATTGATCCACGGGGCCAGGTAGATCGGCCAGTCCACGAGCAGGTTGGCGAACTTGTCGAGCCCGAACAGGATCGGAGCCACCGTGAACGCTGTGCGCAGCAGCAGGAAGGCCTGATACGCCGGGTCGGACCGGGCGACCGATCGGGCGATGCTCGATGTCGACACATCAGTAGCCATCGGGAATCTCCTTCTAACGACAATATTTCCTCTTACTAGAGACCCTAGACGCTTTGACTTGTTTCGTCAAACGAGACTAGTTTTAGAATGCGGACGTCCTAGGGCGTTGCCGCGCTCGATGAACCGCTGCGCCGGCGGCGCAACGAGCATCACCCCTTCCCGGTCAGCGGCCTGGGTGGTTGCACCGCCGGAAAGCCGTGGGCAGGCGGCTGGCCATGTGGCTGAGCTGGGAGACACTGTCGCGTAGCCGGTTCACGTCGGGGCCCATGCCGTTCGAGGTGGCCCAGCAGTGGGATCACCTCGTGGTCCATCGCGACGGGTCGGCTCGTCGAGCGCGGCGATCGCGGAGATCTGCGCCTCCCAGGACTCCATTTCTAGAACCAATTCCTGTTGACGAAACGGCTACCACAGTTCTAACGTTAACGCATCATGTCGTTAGAAGAGGTGTGTGCGAGGAGGTACCCATCGACGGACCGCCCGAAGACCCGACCCCGTACCCCAAACACCGCCCGAGAAGATGGAGACCACGGCACCGAGCGCCTGGTGGTCTCAGCTCCGGGCACTGGCGGGCGAGCTCCGCCAAGCCGCTCCCCGCCCAGTGCACCTCGTCCCCAGCGGGGGCGAGGACCGCCCCGGCTACGGGCTCCATCACCTCCTCCTCGACACCGCGCCGACCGCAACCCTCACCTCCAGGGCTGATCCGGGGACCACCGTCAACGACCTCCTGCTGGCTGCCCTGCATCTGGCCCTGGATAGCTGGAACTCCGAGCATGGCGGCACGCCCGGCCGACTCAACGTGCTCATGCCGGTCAACCTGCGGCCCAAGTCACGCTGGTATGAGGTGTTCGGCAACTTCACCTTCATGGTGCCCGTCGTCACCCGCCCCGAAGACCGAGGCGACCCCACCACCACGGTCAAGTCGATCCGCAATCGGATCAGGCGCATCAAGGACGAACGCACCCCGGTCGCCGCCGTCAGGCTGCTCGACGTCCTCCAGCACCTGCCGCAGCCGGCCAAGCGGCGCCTTGCCCGCCTCGCCGCTTCCGAGCGAGTGATTCCGACGGCCATCCTCTCCAACCTCGGCCGCCTCGATGACTGCCTAGACTTCGGACCTGCGCTCCGCGCCGATGAAGTGTGGTTCTCCCCACCCGTCAAGATGCCCATGGGTCTGGCTGTCGGGGCGGTCACCGCAGGAGCCCGGCTACATCTGGTGCTCCGCTACCGACACCCACTATTCGGCCCGGCTGAAGTCGCCAGCTTCGCCGATCGCTACGTGGTGGCGCTCGGCCAAGTTGCCGCTCACGCTCGCGTCAGACCCACTGCACTCGGCGGCCGCACGATCCAGCGTGCGGGGCGCGAACGGGCCGCCGATTGGGGCCGGTTCGATCTCGACAGGGAGGCGAGCGGGCGGCGGGGTTGCTGCCCTGGGCCAGCTCGGTCTGGGACATCGTCACTGCACCTTGGTGGCGGGCGATCATCATCTGCAGGAACATCCGGTCGAACCCGGTGCCGCCGGTGGCGGTGAACTGCCGCATCTGCTGTTCGCTCATCATCCCCGGCACCAGAGCGTGCTCGGGTTGCATCCCTGCCATGCCTGGGGGGCGCTCCTCGTGGTCGGCCAGCGCCATCTGAACGCAGTCACCCCTACGGGTGGGCCCGGCGTTGCCGGCGTGGGTGTCATACCGCTCCGAGGCAAGCACCAGCAGCTGGGCCCAGGTCCCGTCGGCGCGCGCCGCGCCGCCTTGCGGGTGCCGGGACCGGTGGCCCGACACCCGCGGTAGCGCTGCTCGTCATGGCAGGTGGTAAGCCCCGGTCGCCTCCACGGTGGTGGTGCCGGGATTGCGGGCCGCGGGGACGAGGGAGGCGGCCTTGAGGTATTCGATGAGCAGGGTCTCGGCGAGTGCCTTGATCTCGGGCAGGGAGAGCACGTGCAGGCCGTCCGGGTCGGCGGTGTCGGTGACCTCGATGAGCAGCTCGGGGCTCTGGGGGTCGTGCTGGATGAGGGTCAGCGCGAAGGTCTGCTCACCGGTGATCAGGAGGGTGGCTGTGGAGCTGTGCCGGGCTCCGCCCCCGCCGGTGATGCACTGCTGCCGGTCGCACCAGCGCGGGTGCTGCCCCGTGCGGGTGGACTCGCCGGGGTAGAGCTCGACGGCGTCACGGGGCCTGAGCAGCGCATCAATGTGCTCGGTAGGGACAGTGAATGCGGACATGCGGTACCTCCAAGAAAGGGGAAGGGATTTCGCCGGCGGGACAGCGCGCAGCGCGCTGGGTCCCCCAGGTGGCGGGGCGAACAGGGGCGTCAGCCGGCCGCGCGCCCGGCCGGCTGGCACGGGGGCTCAGCGTTGGAAGGAGGCGGCCAGGGTCATCGCCGCCAGACTGCGGCGTTCCATGTCGTAGGCGTCATCGGCGTCGGCGAGGGTTTGCGCGGTGCTGGTG
>JBOHFW010000175.1:0-18217 GCA_050699835.1 Pseudonocardiaceae bacterium
TCTCAAGGTGATGGCCACCACCGTGGCGGCTTTCGTGGCAGCTCCCCGGGCGACCTGCTCCATCAGCCCGTTGTAGCCGCCGTGCTGTAAGACCAGACCAGCAGCACCGAGTGCCACACCGATGCCGTACGCGAGCCGCTCCTCCTGGTCTGAGGCTGGCACGACCCCACCGAGGAAAGTCACCAGCGGCCGAGCCATGTCGAGCGCGTTGGGGATCATGTCAGTTCCAGGTAGTACTGGTAGGCATCGATAGCGGGCCGTAGGGACTCCACGGCCTCCGGTGCCGCCCGCTCGGCGATCGCGATCACGAGGTCTAGCCCCTCGGCCAACATCTCGGCGGTGGGGATCGCCGGCGCAGAGATCAGCGTGAGGAGATCCAGCAGGCACTGCTTGCCGATCGGCGTCGAACCGATCTCCTCCCGGAGCTGGTACCAACCGTAGTACCGGGACGTCGGAGCCAACGCGGCCTTGATCAGGTTCTTGGCTGCGGTGTTGAATAGGTAGGTCTCGGAGTAGGCGATGAACTCCTGGCCTCGGGTAATCCGCTTGCGTATCAGGTAACCAACCACGAGCGTCTCGATCAGCAACTCGGCACAGGACCGAGGCTGCGCCAAGGTACGAGTAACGAATGGTGCCACGCGTGGGTCGGGCAGGTAGGTGGCGTCTGCGTCCCGAACGAAAATCGGATGCGCCACGGTGTGCTCATGCACCCCGGTGACTTCGCTGGCGGGCACCACGTACAGGTCCACTTGCTGGAGGTGACCAGCCCAGCCGACCAGATAGACGT
Organism: Pseudonocardiaceae bacterium; assembly: GCA_050699835.1. Taxonomy (GTDB): domain Bacteria; phylum Actinomycetota; class Actinomycetes; order Mycobacteriales; family Pseudonocardiaceae. The sequence continues at coordinate 788 of JBOHFW010000175.1, forward strand.
ATCCGAGCCCGCCCATGTCGCCTACAATCGTGTCGCGCCATCCGGGCAGAATCGCGCCGAGGTCAGCGGACACCAACGCGTCGAGAACCGGGACGAACTCAACAAGGAAGCGGTCCTCGACGCCGACAACGAAGTCGACGTCCGATAGTCGGTCGGCGGTTCCAGAGGCCAGCGAGCCCCGCACCAGCAGATGCGTGACGGCGGGGCTGACAGTGAACAAATCCACGGCACGTTTGAGAAGGCCGAACTGATCGGGTCGGTTAGCCTTGGCGAGTTCGTCCAACACAGCGTGACTCACGGCAACCCTCCTTCGTGGATTATGGTTGGTCAGGACAGACCGAGTAGGACGGTCTTGTTCACTCGCCAGGAATTGGCCTCGGTCGCACGATCCAGTGAGTCATACAGGGACGCGATCAGGTCGTATACACAGCCCTCAGGTAACGTGTACTCATAGAACAGGCGCAACAGGTGCTTCTCCGCTGAACGCTCGTAACCCAGGCTCACGAGGCCGCGCGCAGTAGCGAGATGCTTATCAAGCTGCGATTTCGTCGCGGTCGGCAGCGCAACCACGTCAGTCTCGTTGAGCTGCTCGTTGGCGGTGGCCCACGCCACGTCCTCATTGCCGTAGCAGTCCAGAATCAAGTGGAGGCGATCCGGTCCGAACAGGTTGCATGCACCGTGAACATGGGTCGGCGTGAGTCGCCAGAGATAACCGGCACGCAACTGGACCTTGACACCGCTGGTCACCAATGCCGCGGAGCTGTTGGTCACCAACGGAACGTGCAGGCGGTGACGTTCGGACTTGCTGAGCTCGGCATAGTCACGGTGCTCCCACAGAAACGAATTCGGCCCAAGCCTCGCCAGACGCGCCCACATGTAGCGCAAACCCAACGAAGACAAGAACTTCCGCGTGACTGGCATACGCTGCAACAGCGTCGTCTCAACCGGATCGCAGTCCTTGATCGTCACGTCGGTAGGGACACCGCTATCGTTGAGCAGCGACAGCGTCCACCACCCTCCGGACTGAAACTGTCCATACTCGACGACCCACTCAGACGGCACCGTCAACGCTTCATGACGCAGGCGATCCAACAGACCGGGATCAAGCCGGTCCAGACGCGCAATCTTCTGGAGTGCCACTGGATTCGCTGCCTCGGCTACGCGCATGGGGGCTCACTCCTTCCGTGTCTAGCGACCGCTGGGAAGCTCAACGGGCATGACCCCGCAGTCGAGTGGCCAGCTGTGCCCAGATGCCCGGCTGGTCCGGTCGGCGGTACAGCCCTTTAGTGGAGGCATCTGCGCGCCTGATCGCGACGCAGTTCGGGCAAGGCCGTCCTGGTGGGCAGGCCAGCGCCGCGGCAAGTACCCGGTGCCCGCACAGCGCCACATAATGACCCGAGTTCCCGATCATCATCGTATGTTCGCTGACCTGGTGTTCAAGGCCGTCCCGGACACTCGTGACCTGAAGTACGGCTACGCGCGGGGTGTGGCGGTCACCAGTCGCGGAGGTGAACCCGGACGTCTGCGGTGCCATCTGACGTTGTCCCCTCAGGCGCTGGACGATTGGAACGAGTAGACCGTTCGGTGGCGGCGTGCGCGTAGGGTGAGAACTCACTCACGGTGCCCTCACGCGCGTTCACGATCAGCAGGACGGAAGATGGCCGGCGAGGTACAGGCGGACACAGGCGTTCCGGCTGGGCAGAATGTATTCGTCGCCGAGTTCCGCCGATGGCGCGATCTCAGCGGGTTGTCACGGTCGGCGTTGGCCAAGGCAATGGGATACAGCCGCTCTTATGTGTCCAAGGTCGAAAGCGGCAGCGAGCATGCATCCCGCGGGTTTGTCGGGACAGCCGATGCCGTGCTCAATGCCGGTGGGGCGCTCCAACGCGCGTGGCGGGAACAGGAAGCCGTCCGAGCGGCGACCGGCATCAAGCTCGAACCGCTTGCCATCGCTCCGGCGACGGAGCCGGCTAGGGGATTGCTGGTCGAACAGGATCACGCTGAGCTCTACTACGACGGCGCGACCTATCGGCTCACCCAGCGTCGTCAACTCGTCAATCACAGCGGTCAACCGATCACGCGGTACCTGATCCGGATCTCTGTTGACCGCTATCCCGGTGATCCCGAGCGCTCCAATGAACTTTACCGTAACAACCCGCTGACCTGGGACGGGATTGACCTCCGCGCCTGGCACGGCGACGACCGTGCGCAGCCGATGCAGTGGAGCGTCCAGCACGATCGGGACGCATTCAAAGAAGTCTGGCTACTCTTCGTCAACGAAAATGGACATTTTCCTCTTTATCCAGGTGAGAGCACCTGGATCGAGTACACCTACACTGTAGGAGACGACAAGTGGGGGAACTGGTTCCGGCGCGCCGTCCGCCTGCCTACCGAACGCCTGTCGGTACGGCTGGACTTCCCTACCGGCCTCGATCCCGCCGTGTGGGGGCTGCACACGTCGATGACCGCCGAGTCGATGCCATTCCAGACCGTGATCCACGTCCGGGAGGCCGGTGACCGCAGGATTTTCTCGTGGTCCACCGAGGACCCACCACTGCACGCTCGTTACCGGCTGGAATGGCATTTCCGCAATCGGTTCAATGAAGCGCCCTCGGACTCGCCCAAGCCCAGCGTCATCATGAAAGCGCTCGGCATCGTCCAGGATGGTGATCCAGTGCTGCGACGTCCGGCTCGTTCGTTCGCCCTGCCATCGGAAGCCGAAGACGCTCGCCGTGTCATCTCCGAGCTCCAGTCAGCAACGCACCGCGTCGCCAAGGCGCACACTTTCGGCAAAGGCATGGGCATCGCCGCACCTCAGATCGGTATCGAGCGTGCCGCGGCCATCGTCCGGCCGCCTGGCAGCGACGACGTGATCACCCTGCTTAATCCCCGCATCATTGAAAGCAGCGACGATAGCGACGAGCAATACGAGGGCTGCCTGAGCTTCTTCGATGTCCGCTGCCTCGTTCCTCGCCCGTTGGTGATCCACGTCGAACACCAGGACATCACCGGGGATCAGTGCATCACCATCTTCGAACGCGGGATCGCCCGCCTCGTCGCCCACGAAGTCGACCACCTCCACGGGATCCTGTGCCGCGATTACCTGCGCGAAGGCGTGCAGCCCGTCCCCGTCGGGCAATACCGAGACACCGGCACAATCTGGCGCTATTCCTAGTTCGGCGGACTGTCTACCAGGAGGATGCGCGGATGATCCTCGAACACGCTCTGTGGTGCGTGAAGCCGGGTCAGGTAGCCGACTTCGGTCAGGGCACCACCGCGATCGCGTCGATTTCGATGAGCCAGTCCGGCCGCGCGAGCCCGGCCACCTGGATCAGGGTGTCGGCGGGATAGGGCTCGGTGAAGAACTCGGCGCGCAGCTTGATGATCTCGTCGCGATGAGCCATGTCGGTAACCATGATCGTCACTTTGGCGACGTCAGCGATGCTCGCGCCGGCCCGGTCGAGCACGGTCGTCAGGTTCGCGAGTGCGCGCCGGGCCTGGGTGCCGAAATCCGAGCCCACCGTCCTGCCGTGTTCATCGATTCCTACCTGCCCGGAGACGAAAAGCAGCGTCCCGGCCTGAATCGCCAGCGAGATGTTGTACGGCTCGTACCAGTCAGGCGCACCGCCGATGCGCCGCAGTACCGAGGGTTTCTCGTCAGTCTTTGCCATGCGCACACTGTCCGTGGTACTGGCCATTTTTACAAGTACTGTCATATCTGTGTCATAGTGACAAGTTGTATAGTGAAGGGGTGGGAACCGTGGGCGAGCGCGTCGCGGACATGCCCGAGTACTGCACTGTCGAGGCGGCAATGGAGGTCGTCGGCGGCAAGTGGAAGCTGGCTATCCTGAAACACCTCTTCACAGGCACTCAGCGGTTCGGCGAGCTGAGCAGGGCCATGCCGAGCGTCACGCCGCGGATGTTGACGCGCCAGCTGCGTGAGCTTGAGGCTGACGGGCTGGTTCGGCGGACCGTCTACCCGCAGGTGCCACCGAAGGTGGAGTATTCGCTGACCGAGATCGGCCGCAGCCTTGAGGAAATCGCCGGGCTGCTTGAGGACTGGGGCCGTCAATACCGCGAGCGTATCGGGCCGATCGCCGCACGGGTGCATCCACGCTGAGCCATCCTGGTGAACCGTTCCCGCCACAATGGACAGTCGGGCAAGACCATTGTGGACAAGATCCGGGCGGGCGTGGCACCGTGAGTGAATGCGCGACCTGAACGCCACCTCGGCGGCCTTGCTGGGACTGCTGCACACGGGCCCGATGACCGGTGGCCAGCTGGTCGTGGCCGCCGGTGAGCGGTTCGGATCGTTCTTCAGCGTCACCCGCAGCCAGGTCTATCGGGAGCTGCCCGTGCTCGCCGAGGCCGGCCTGCTCCGGCTGGGTAAGCGCGGAGCCCGGTCCAGCCAGCAGTATGTCCTCACCGCCGCCGGCAAGCGTGCGTTCAAGTCCTGGCTGAATTCCGCCGCAGGGTCGGACAACCTGCGCAGCCCACTGATCCTGCGCCTGATGTACGCCGGGCAGCTCACTCCCAAGCAGCGGGCCCATCTGGTCAGCAGCGCCCGCGCCGACTACCTCGATTACCTCGATGAGGCCAGGGCCGACGCGAAGGCCGCTAGCAACCCCTACACCAAGGCGGTCGCGGAGTTCACCGTGACGCATCGGCGCGCGGTGCTCAAGTTGCTCGACGCCATCCCGGCGGACTGAGTAACGGGGCGGCTACGACAGAGTGACCCACGGTCGACGGCCCCGGCTCACACCGCTGGAGACCTACCGCCAGCTAGAAGAGCGATCGAACCGCCAGCGGCACTGGTGGCGAGGTTGAGGGGCCGAAGGCCACCGGGTTTGTGGGGGTGAACACTGCGGTCAGGGTGTGGGTGCCCTTGGTCAGTGTCGAGGTCTTGAGGAAGGCGAAACCGGCGGCCACCGGCACGGGGGCACCCAGTGTGGTGGTGCCGTCCTTGAACTGGACGGTCCCGGCCGCGTTGAAGGGGGCCACCCGGGCGATGAGGACCACGGGGACGCCCTGGAAGGCGGGGTTGGGGGCCGCGGTCAGCGTGGTCGTGGTGGCCTTGGCGTAAACCAGGTAGGGCACCGGGGCCGAGGTGGATGGGGTGGCGACCGCCGGGTTGGTGGGGGTGAACGCCGCGGTCAGCGAGTGGGTCCCCAGCGGCAACCTCGTGGTCAGCGACGCGGTGCCGTTGGTGACGGTCACCGGGCTGCCGAGGGGAGTGTCGCCGTCTTTGAACTGCACACTGCCCGCCGCTGCCGGGGTGACCGTCGCCGTGAACGTCGTCACGGTGCCCGCGACAGCCGGGGAAGGCGGTGTCACGGCCAGCGCGGTCTGGGTGAACACGCCCTCGATGTATCGCCGCAGCTTTTCTGGGACGGCGGTCAGGTCACCGCCGAACAGCAGCGGACCGGGAAGAAAACCTTTGGCGTTGAGGAGGGCCTCGCCGTCGGCGGAGAACAGGTAGTCCAGCACCTCCAGCGCCGCTGGGGCGTTGCCGGCGCCTTCGACCGGCGCGATGCTGGGCCTGATCACGCCACCCCGGAAGGTCGTGCCTTCGAGGTTGGTGAACGATGCCGAGGCGTAGCCGGCCTCGTGCGCGGGGTCGCTGAGGTTGACTTCGGGGGGAAGCGTCAGGTAGGGCACACCGAGCGAGGGCGCGATGCTGGCGTAGGCGAACACGGCGTCGACCTCGCCGCTGCGGAGCTTGGCGCCGACGTCGCCAGATGCGGGGCCGATCACCTGCGCCGGGTTACGATCGTCACCCAGGATCTGCTGCTTGAGACCGACCTCACCGCTGAACTTCTCGGCGAGCTGAGCCACTAACAGGCTGTAGTAGCCGCCTGGGTCGTCGTCCGGGTTGCTGCGGCGAACCACGATGCCGGGCTGCTTGAGCGGCTCGTACCAGGGCTGCTCGCCCCGCTGGGCCTTCTCGAACTCCGCAAGGAACCGGCTGTTTGGGCTGTACAACAGCACGAACGCGTTACGCGCGAAGGCCGCGAACCAGCGCACCTTGTTGCCGTTGGCGTCGCCGGTCAGCAGTTGGTTGGCGTTGGCATCGGCGCTGCCGAATAGGTCGGCTTTCAGCGAGCCATCCCTGATACTACGAGCGATAGCCAGCGAGTTGCCCCCCTGGCTTTTGATGGTGATTCCCTGCGGCGCCAGCGCCGGGGTCAGGCCTGTGCGCACCAGGTCGCTGAGCACCCCGGCGTGTCCTATAAGCACGTCGCCGGTGGCGGCCAGAGAACTTCCGCTGGAGTCGGTGGCCGTGATGCCAGCGACCGCCGGGGAGTTACCGAACGCGGGCACGACCGCGGCGGCCATCAACACGAGCAGCAGCGCCACGCGACGAAAAGCGGTGAGCAGAGCGCCGGTGAGCCCTGCCCCCACCGTGAGGCGGAGCCAGGGGGTGTGGCCGGACGAAACTTGTGATCTCATGTGCACGTCCTTTTAGTGATTAAACGTTGTTGAATGGTGATAAAGCCATGGTGAGAAGGCCACGGTTCAGCTCGCCCCGCGGGCCTTCGTGACTCGACGATGAGCGGTACCCGCTTGGGCTGGAGCATCGTCGACCGGCTCGGGCGCACCTTATAACCGGGAGTCGGATGCAATGTCCAGCGAGCTATCACCACCGCCATGAAAATCATCATCTCTGCCCAGGCGAATGGCTCACCGATACAACTCCTGTTGCCCGCGCCGAACGGGAGGAAAGACGTGCGAGGGATCGCCGCAGCACCGTCACTTGCCCACCGGTCCGGGTCGAAGACGTCGGGCTGGGTGTACACCGCCGGATCGCGCTGGATGGCATGAAGGGAGAACAACACGTTGCATCCCGGTGGGATCCGGTGTTCACCGAGCTCGAGTTCTGTCACGGTCCGTCGGGACAGCAGCCAGCCCGGCGGGTACAGGCGCAGCGCCTCGCTCAGCACCTGCCGCAGGTAGACCAGGTCGGCCAGTGCCGTGTGGTCGAGGGACCGATCGGCTAGGACCGTGTCCACCTCGGTGGCGAGCCGGCGCTGGATCTCTGGGTGCCGGCTGATCAGGTGACAGGCCCAGCTCAACACGTCTCGCGAGGTTTCCACCCCCGCTAGGAACAGTGCCATCGCCTCGTCGTGGATCTGCTGGTCGGTGAGACCTGGGTGGTCACCGCCGGCCCGGGCGGCCAGCAGTATCGCCATCAGGTCGCCGTCCTTGGCACCGCGTTCCCGGTACTGGGTGATGACGCTCATCAACGCCTCGTCGAGCCGGCGCCGGGCGCGCTCGAAGCGGCGATTGGCTGGAGTGGGCAGCTTCTCCAGCCAGCCGACAGGAAGGGCTATCCGCCTGGCCACTCCTTTAAGGAGGACGGGAAAGGATTCCTCGACCACGACCGCGACGGTGTCACCGAGATCGGAGGAGAACAGCGCCCGGCATACCACGGCTACCGCGAAGGTGTGGATTTCCTGGTCGAACTCCACGACCTGGCCGTCCCGCCACGCGGAAGCGCGCTGTTCGGCAACCTCGCGCATCTGGTCCGCGTGGCCGGCGATCTGCGCCATGTGAAATGCTGGCTGCATCAGCCGGCGGTGCGCCATGTGAATCGGTTCGGTGGAGTTCAGCAGCCCATTGCCGAGAAACGGGGCCGCCTTCTCATACTGGATGCCTTTGTCGAGCTTGCGGACGTCCTTAGTGAGGATCTGGTGCACCCAGGTGGGATTGTTGATGACATATGCTCGGGCCGGTCCGAGGCCGATGGCGACGATGTCGCCTTGGTCACGCAACGACTCAAAGAACCTTCGTGGTTCGGCCAGCATCCGGTGCATATGGCCAAATATCGGAAGTCTCCCTGGAGCCGACGCGACATCGGGGAGGGTGGCCGTCATCGGTGAGGTCTCCTTCGTTCGGGAAGGTCGAGCGCGGCTCGCATGCGGATCAGTGGGTGCGGTTGACGACGAACTCAGACAGCGTGATCAGCTCGGCTACGGCCGCCTCGTCCACCGCGGTGTCACGGAGGGTCCGCAGAGCGCGGTCCAAATGCCGGTGGGCCTGCGCGGTGGTGAAGGACCGCCCCCCGGCCTCGCTGATCAGGGCTGCCGCCTGCCGCAGCGTCCGCTCCGTGTCCTGGGTGTCCATCGGAATGGCCAGCAGATCGGCTAGCTGCAGCGATACGTTCTGGCTGGCCAGTGCCGAGACCACGGGGAGGGTCTTCTTGCGCTGGCGGATGTCGTTGAACACTGGTTTGCCGGTGACCGTCGGGTCTCCCCAGATGCCCAGCAGGTCGTCGACCGCTTGGAAGGCGATCCCCAGGTCGCGGCCCATCAGCGACATCGCCGTGACCACCTTGGACGGGGCGTTGCCCAGCAGCGCGCCGAGCGCTGTTGCGCAGCCCATCAGCGACCCGGTCTTGCGCGCCGCCATGGTGTTGTACTCCTCGACGGTCACCGCATCCGGACCAGTCCATGGTCGCCGTTCGAAGGTGACGTCTGCGGCTTGCCCGTTGGCCAGTTCAACCAGGGAGGCCGACAGCAGGCTCATCGCTGCCGACCTGGTTGCCGGGGCGAGCGGGCCGGCGGTGTGGGCGAGCGTGTCGAGGGCGAGCGCGAGAAGCGCGTCACCGGCCAGCACGGCTGGTCCCACCCCGAACGCCTTCCATACGGTGTCCTGGTGCCGGCGCTGCTCGTCCCCGTCGATGATGTCGTCGTGGACGAGTGAGAACGCGTGCACCAGCTCGACAGCTACCGCCCCGGCGACCGCTGCCTCCGCCGAGGCGCCCACGGCCTCAGCGGCCAGGACGGCGAGCGCCGGCCGCAGGGCCTTGCCACCGCCGCTCCTGCCGCCATGCGCGCGTAAGGCGCCATTCTTGTCGCACCAGCCGAACGTGAACGCCGCCATCTGCCCAACCCAGGGATGCAGCCGGTCGACGGTCTCGCGCAACGCCGGGAGCACGAGATCCCGACATCGGGCCAGGGTGTCGAGGGCGGTCGGGGCCGTGGCCGCCAGCTGCGGGGTGTACTCGGTCATGAACTACAGCCCTTCTCGGCAGGGCACGAACCAGGCGGCCCGCGGTAGGTGGCAGCGTCAGCCAGCGTCGTTCAGCACAAGGTCCGTGCCGGAAGTCGCGATGGCGCGGGGCCACGGGATCATCAGGTACGGACCGGTGCCCAGCGACGCTTTCGGGACAGCGGTGTGCGGCTTGGCGCCGGGCGCCGGGCGCAGACTCCACCGGGCGGCAATCGTGGCCAGCGTGAGCGTCGTCTCCGCGCGGCCGAAGGTGTCGCCGATGCACTTGCGACTCCCCGCGCTGAACGGCACCATCGCGCCACGCGGAATGTCCTTGGCCCGCTCGGGCAGCCAGCGGTCCGGGTCGAACCGTTCCGGGTCGGTGAACAGGGTGCCGTTGTGCCCCATCACGTACGGGCTGTACATCACGATGGCGCCCTTTTCCAGCCGCTGCCCGGCGAGCTCGGTGTCCTTGGTGGTGGTGCGGGTGAGCAGCCAGGCCGGCGGATACATCCGCAGAGTCTCGTACAGGACCCGCCACGTGTAGTCCAGCCGCGGCAGGTCGTCGAACGTCGGCGCCCGGCCGCCGAGCACCCCGTCCAGCTCGCCGTGCAGCCTGGCCTCCACCTCCGGGTGCTCGGCAAGGATGTGGAAGACCCAGGACATGGTGTTGCCGGTGGTCTCCGTCCCGCCGATGAGCAGGGTCATGACCTGGTCGTAGACCTCGCCGTCGGTCAGCCGATGCTGGGTCTCCTCGTCGCGGGCGGCGACCAGGATCGACAGCAGGTCGCCGAGGTCGGTCCCAGTGCGGCGCTGGAGCTCGATCGTCTCTCCGAGGATGCTGTGCATCCGGGCCCGGACCTGGTCGAACCGGCGGTTACCCGGGGTGGGGATCTTCTCCTGCCAACCGAGCGGCGCAACCATCCGCTTATAGACACCCCGCATAATGATCGGCATGCAGTAGGCGACCTCGGGGATGATGGCGCGCCCGCCGACCGTGGTCGCAAACATGGTGCGGGCGGTAATCCGCAGGGTCAGGGCGTGCATCGCGTCACTGATGTCGAAAGGCTGGCCGTCCTCCCACGAGCTCAGGACGTCGCCGATCTCCTCCTGCATTAGCTTGACGTAGCCCTGCATCCGGGAGGGATGGAACGCGGGCTGCAGCATCCGCCGCTGCTGGCGGTGGTCCTCCCACATGGAGCTGACGAGCCCGTTGCCCACGAGCAGCCGCGCTTTCTCAAACAGCGGTCCACCCTTGTCAAAGGTGCGCGAGTCCACCAGGACCTGCGTGACCACCTCGGGATGGCAGGCCAGGTAGGCCTTGCGCGACCCGAGCTTGATCTGGACGAGGTCGCCCAGGGCGGGCAGCGAGGACAGGAATTGCAACGGCCGACGCCACAGGTGGAGAACGTGGCCAATCACTGGGACACCGCCCGGGGCGACCGCGAAGGAGTAGACCCGGCCGTTTCCGCCCCGCCGGGAGGGCGGCGTGGGCGCATGGTCAGGAGTTATGCCGACCGCCCCGGCCGACCAGGGCTGCGACCGGAAGCGCGTCACGGCGGCGTCGAGGTCCACCCATCCCGAGGTCGACCCGTCCCACACCGAGCCGTCACCAAAGTAGCGCGGAGTCAGGTATTCGAACTCCTGACTGCCGCCCATTAGGTAGTCCACGGCGGTGAGGTAGGTGCGCACGTCCTCCCGTTTGCCGAGCGGGCCGGACAGCAGCGTGTCGCGGGACTCGGTGTACGCCTTCTCGTGGTACTCGACCAGCTCGCAGAGCCGGTTGACGGCATCCTGCAGGCCGAGCCCGTCCCGTTCGATCAGGACCCGCACGACGGTCATCTTGTCGTCCTGCGCGTGTTCCTTCCGCCAGGACAGCAGGTCGTTAATGATGATCATTTGCCGCCGGCAATGCAGGTGAACCTCGGCGAGCTGCGGGAGGACATCACTCATGTCCACGGCCGCGCCGTACTCGGTCAGCAGCTCGATGAAGTCGCAGCCGAAACTCTCCAGCCGTACCGCCAAGCAGGTCTCATAGTCCGGCACGCGGTTGGTCAGCTTGGAGTGGATCTCGGTGGCGCATCCGCGCAGAAACACCTCCAGGCTGGCGGTGAACCTGGACACTTGGGCTGGGCTGAGGCCGGGGCTGATCCGTCGCCAGAGGTCCTTGCCCGCCCGGCCGTAGGCGAAGTCGTTGGCCGGGTCGCCCTCGTCGTGGAAGTCAGCGACGATCTTGGCGAAAGCTTCCCGGGCCTTGCCGTCGCTGGCGCCGAGGGCCGACCGGTCCGAGACGAAGCTGTCGATCACCGTCACGTACTGGTACCAGTCGGTGATATCCCGAGCCCGCTGATCGTCGGCGTTTGGCACGGTGAGCGGACCGTAGATCCCGTTCCGCTGGCGCAGGAAGAACAGCAGGTCCTCCTCTGTCGCGAAGCACTCGCCGAGCTGCTCGCGTACCCAGCCGTTCGAGGCGAACTCGATCTGTGCGGCCTTCGGGTGGTAGGCGAACGGGAGGGAACGCGGCAGCTCGGGAAGAAAGAATTCCCGTACCGGTGACGTGGGCGCATCGGATGGGCTCACCACCGGGCCTGTTTCCATGGTCACTCCTCACCTGGACTCTGGCGTGTGTCCGTTCCGGTATTCGCAAGCCTCTGTGCACCCGGGGCCTTCAGTTGTGCCGCGCAGGAGCGACGAAGACGGCATCAGTGCTCCGTAGATGAGATTCTTCACGGGGTAAATCTTCCGATTACGCGGATTCATGCGGGAGGAACGCTGCTTCCCGAAGGTGAACAGGGCAAGTCCGGCATTCGAACAGGGGATAGCGACCTGCCCCACAAGGGATGGCTGAGCTAGGGGTCAGCGTCACGAGGTATGTGATCATGGTGTTCGCGTGCCCCAGGTCCGCTGTCGCACTATCCGCCAACTCAAGTTGCCCGGCGCCATCCCGGCGGACTGAGTAACGGGGCGACTACCCTGGCTCGACGTGAACACTGACGTTGCCGCCGACCTCAAGGACCTGTCCGCCACCCTCGCCGGGATCGAGGCTGTGCTGGACATCGACCGGTTGCGGGCTCAGGTGGCTGAGCTGCAGGAGCAGGTTGCCCGCCCCGATCTGTGGGATGACGTCGAGCACGCCCAGCAGGTCAACAGCAAGCTTGCGCACAAGCAGGGCGATCTGCGACGGGTGCTCGGGCTGCGGCAGCGGTTGGACGACGTTGAGGTCCTCTACGACCTGGCTGAAGAAGGTGACGACGAGGCAGCGCAGCGCGAGGCCGCCCTCGAGCACCACCGGCTGCGCAAGGAGATCGAGTCGTTGGAGATCAGGACCTTGCTCGCAGGCGAGTACGACGAGCGCGATGCCCTGATGACGATCCGCTCCGAGGCTGGGGGAGTGGACGCCGCCGACTGGGCCGAGATGCTGATGCGGATGTACCTGCGGTGGGCCGAGCGGCACGGCTACTCCACCGAGATTTACGACATCTCCTTCGCCGAGGAGGCGGGGATCAAGTCAGCGACCTTCGTCGTCAAAGCCCCCTTCGGCTACGGCACCCTGTCCGTGGAGCAGGGCACTCACCGGCTGGTGCGGATCTCACCCTTCGACAACCAGGGCCGCCGGCAGACCTCCTTCGCCGGTGTCGAGGTGCTGCCGGTAACCGAAACCGCCGATCACGTGGATATCCCGGAGAACGAGATTCGCATCGACGTTTTCCGATCTTCCGGACCCGGTGGGCAGAGCGTCAACACCACCGACTCCGCAGTGCGGATCACCCATCTGCCCACCGGCATCGTGGTGTCCTGCCAGAACGAGAAATCGCAGATCCAGAACCGGGCCGCGGCGATGCGGGTCCTGCAGTCCCGGCTGCTGGAACGCAAACGTCAGGAACAGCAGGCCGAGCTGGACGCCCTCAAAGGCGAGGGTAGCTCGTGGGGTAACCAGATGCGCTCCTACGTGCTGCATCCCTACCAGATGGTCAAGGATCTTCGCACCGAGTATGAGGTGGGCAACCCCGCCGCGGTGCTCGACGGGGACATCGACGGCTTCCTCGAAGCCGGTATCCGGTGGCGTCGCCAGCAATAACTGGGGGTTGCCGGATGAGGTCCGTTTGGTGGCTACCGGCACGTCGGGGAGATGTCGGTGGCCATAGTTGAGTACACTCGCCGGTCGTGATCCGGCTCGACCATGTCAGCAAGTCCTATCGGACTTCTACCAGACCCGCCCTCGACGACGTCACGGTCGAGGTGGAGAAGGGCGAGTTCGCGTTTCTGATCGGACCGTCCGGATCGGGTAAGTCCACTTTATTGCGCCTGTTGCTACGGGAGGAGGTACCCAGCAAGGGCGATGTCTACGTGGCGGACCTGAACGTCGGCAAGCTCGCCCAGCGCCGCGTCCCCCAGCTGCGGCAGCGGGTGGGCTGTGTGTTTCAGGACTTCCGGCTGCTGGGCAACAAGACCGTTTCAGAGAACGTCGCATTCGCCTTGGAGGTGATCGGCAAGCCCCGACACACCATCCGCAAGGTGGTGCCCGAGGTGCTCGAGCTGGTCGGGTTGGAGGGCAAGGCGGACCGGATGCCGCACGAGCTCTCCGGCGGAGAGCAGCAGCGGGTGGCGATCGCCCGGGCCTTCGTCAACCGGCCGCTGGTGCTGCTGGCCGATGAGCCCACCGGAAACCTGGACCGCGACATCAGCCACGACATCATGCTCTTGCTGGAGAGGATCAACCGAACCGGCACCACCGTGTTGATGGCCACCCACGACCACGCGATCGTCGATTCCATGCGCCGCCGCGTTGTGGAGCTCAACCTCGGACAGGTTGTCCGGGACGAGAGCCGCGGCGTGTACGGAGTCGGCCGCTAGAACCGCTTACCACTGACCCGAGGAATGTCCACTGCCTATGCGTGCCAGTTTCGTGTTCAGCGAGGTCGCGACCGGCCTGCGCCGCAACGTCACGATGACCGTGGCGATGATCCTGACGACCGCGATCTCACTCGGCCTGCTCGGCGGTGGTCTGCTGGTGGTCCGCACCATCGACCGGATGCAGCAGGACTACTACCAGCGGGTGGAGACCGTCGTCTACCTCAGCGCCGACGTCAGCGCGAATGACCCCGGTTGCACGTCGAGTACCTGCGCGGGCCTGCGCGGGCAGCTGGAGTCCACGCCAGGCGTGCAGACAGTCCTCTTCGAGAGTAGACAGGCCGCATTCGCTCGGTTTCAGCGGATCTTCCAGGGCCAGCCGGAGTTACTGCAGTTGGCCAGACCCGAGGCGCTGCCGGCCTCACTGCGGATCCAGCTGTCCGATCCGGCGCGTTTCCCCTCCGTCGCCAAGGAGTTCACCGGGAAACCTGGCGTGGACCGGATCGCTGATCAGGGCGAATACCTCCGGCAGCTGTTCCGGGCTCTCAACGGGTTGCGCAACGCCACCTTCGTGATCGCGCTGATCCAGGCGCTCGCGGCCCTGTTGCTGATCTCCAACACGATCCAGCTCTCGGCCTTCACCCGCCGCACCGAGGTCGGCGTCATGCGGCTGACCGGCGCCTCCCGCTGGTATACCCAGCTGCCCTTCCTCCTGGAGGCGGTGGTCTCCGGCGTGGTCGGCGGCCTGCTGGCGATCGTCGGCCTGGTGATCGGCAAGGTCGCCTTCATCGACCGGGTGCTGGCGGGGGTGTTCGAGGCGGCGATCGTGCCACGGCTAAGCTACGCCGACATCTTCTCGGTCGCCCCCATCCTGCTCGTCGTCGGCGCCGCCGTAGCCGCCCTGACCGGCTACCTCACCCTCCGTCTCTACGTCCGCACCTAGTGGCGAAGGAGCGGGGGCGGAAGGTGATCGTGTCGAACCGGCGGGCCCGGCACGATTACGAGATTATCGACACCTACGAGGCGGGCATCGTGCTGACCGGCACGGAGGTGAAGTCGCTGCGGGCCGGTCGCGCGTCGCTGGCTGATGCGTTCGCCAGCGTCGAGAACGGTGAGGTGTGGCTGCGCGGCGTGCATATCCCGGAGTACACCCAGGGCAGCTGGACCAACCACGAACCCAGGCGGACCCGCAAGCTGCTGCTGCATCGCAAAGAGATTCTCCGACTGATCGGCAAGACCAGAGAGCAGGGGTTGGCGTTGGTGCCGCTGTCGATGTACTTCGCCGACGGCAAAGTGAAGGTGGAGATCGCGCTGGGCCGGGGCAAGCGGTCCTACGACAAGCGGGCCGACCTGGCCAAGCGCGACGCGAACCGCGAGGTGCAGCGTGCTTTGGGGCGGCGGGCCAAAGGCATGGGTGACTGAGTACAGAGTGAGTCGTGACCCACTTGCCGCGCCGCCCATCGACGATGATGACGTCGCAGCCTGGACCGCCGCGCTCGCTCTGGACGGCCTGATCGACCTGCACGTGCACTTCCTGCCCGAGCAGGTAATGGCCAAGGTATGGGCCTACTTCGACCAGGCCGCTGAGCGCTTCGGCATCCCCTGGCCGGTGCGCTACCGGTTAGCTCAGCAGGATCGCCTGGCGGTGCTGCAGGCGCTGGGTGTGCGAGTGTTCGCGCCGCTGGTCTACCCGCACAAACCGGGGATGGCGGAGTGGCTCAACAGCTGGGTCGCCGACTTCGCCGCCGCTGTTGGGCCGGCCGTGCTCACCGCCACGCTCTACCCTGAGCCGGGCGTTGCCGAATACCTTGCGCGGGCGCTGGCCGGTGGCGCCCGTTGCGTCAAGGTGCACGTGCAGGTCGGCGATTTCGACCCGCGTGATCCGCTGCTCGACCCGGTCTGGGGTCTGCTGGCCGAGGTGGGCGTGCCGGTGGTGGTGCACTGCGGGCACGGGCCGCTTCCTGGGCGCTACACCGGACTGGACGTCTTCGGTGCGGTGCTTGCTGCCCACCCCCGACTGGTTGCGGTGCTGGCGCACGCCGGGTTGCCCGACTACGACGAGGCTCTGCGGCTGGTGCGGCGTTATCCCAGGGTGTACTTGGACACCACGATGGTGGGAGTGCCGTTCACTGAGGCATTCGCGCCGCTGCCACCGGACTGGCCAGCGCGGTTGGTGGACGTGGCGGACCGCGTCGTGCTCGGCACCGACTTCCCGAACATCCCCTACGACTACGCCACCCAGCTGCGCGCCATCGCGGGCTGGGCGGTCGCTGATGACCGGCTGGGTGCTGGCTTCCTGCGCGCGGTGCTGCGCGACACGCCCGCCCGGTTATTGCGGGGATGAGCGGCGGGTGTCTGGGCGCTATCCTGTGTGGGTTGTCCAGCCTTGATTGTTGTCCAGCCCGACCAGGGGGTGAACGGTTTCGACTCCGGACGTTGAGTCAGTGGGAAGCGTGCCGGTGCAGGCGAGAGACCACCGTAAGCGTCATCGCACACCAATAAGCGCCGACTCCAGTCAGCGCGAGTTCGCCCTCGCCGCCTAAGCGAGGAGCAACTCTGTCGGACCGGGGGCGTCCCCGCCCCGGACCCCGGCATCAGCTAGGGGACTCCACCGTCAGGCCCGGTCGCGGGGCCTGGGCGGGACACCTACAGCGACTGGGATCGTCACACCGGCTAGTCCGCGTGACCGGTGGATCCAAGTAGAGGCGTAGCGGACTGCGCACGGAGAAGCCCTGACGAGGCGACGGAGGACCCGGGTTCGATTCCCGGCACCTCCACCACCGTTCGTGACCTGTGGCTTGTCGTGACAATCGTGTCATTGTGCGAACCGCAGACCATGATCAGGACTGGTTACGGTCGCCTGTCCAATTTGAACCGCGATCAAGGGCAGCGGTGGTGCGGTGCCGCCAGCGTCAAGCCGCATCGGACAGCGCTCTTGACCGACCGCACCGCCCTAGTCGCGGGCTGGCGGGATCAGGCACACGGACTTCGAGTCTCGTGGTGGCGCACCATTACAGCAGTAGGAGCATTGTCTGTGTCGCCGCTGGTCACCGGGTTGGAACCTGTGTAGACTTGCAGGCATGGGGCGGCCTCTACGGCTTACACTTCAGACCCTGCAGGTATTGCGCGCCCTGCTGGACGATCCGGCGGGCGAGCACTACGGCCTGGAGATGTCGAAAGAGTCGGGCCTACCTACCGGCAGTATCTACCCGATCCTGGCTCGGATGGAGGCGGCCGGGCTGGTGACCAGCGCGTGGGAGGACATCGACGAGGCTGCCGCGAAGCGCCGCCGCAGGCGCTACTACCGGCTCACCTCGGACGGCCTGGAGTTCGCCCGTGGTGCGGTCGCGAACGTCGTGCAGTCCCTCGCGCCGGCTCGGCGGCGTCCGAGTGAACCGCCCCGGGTTTCATAGAGGCTCTACGTGGTGCCAGGCGTCCAGTTCGGCCAGTTCGTCGTTGGTCAGCAGGCGTGAGCGGATCAGGAACCGGACGCCCTTTGGTGTTTCGAGAGAGAAGCCGCCCCGTCCCTTCACCACGGCGGTCTCCAGGGGTGAAAGCACCACCGGCTTGACCTGGGACCCTCGCGAG
>JBOHFW010000176.1:0-3511 GCA_050699835.1 Pseudonocardiaceae bacterium
GTCATAACGCTGCGTGGGGGCACTGAGCTGATCGGTGAGCGCGAGAAGCGCGCTGCTGATCTGCGTGAGGAGCCCGCCGAGCGCGGTCAGCTCCTTGCAACCCAACGCCGTCCCCGGGAGCGCCCGATTGGCCTGATGGAGTATCTCGACGACTCGGTCGAGCTGGCCGATGGGGTCACTACTGGTGACCGGCATCGACAACGACACAGCGGATCGCCGCCGGCGGCTGGATATCCCGGCGGTCATGATGTGATCCCCTGCGGGCAGCCAACCAGAAACAACGGGTAAACCGGTCGCACAAATCCCTCCCGACTTCGGACCGCTCCACCCATCGACCCCAGAACCGTCGCCCTCCCAGTCGCACCTTGCGGCTGATCACCGGGCCTTAACTGCGGACATCGATCAAAGTAACTCTGTTACAAGTGATATGCAACAGTCTCCCACACGTGTAGTTGACGTCTTGCCCATTGACCCCAGGAGGACAGTTAGGGCAGGCTTACCTGAGAATACGACACCACCGTCGACGAGGCAACGGGGGTGAGAACCCCATTGAGTCCGAGCCTAACACCCAACCCTGGGTGACGTGGAGATCCGTGTTCACCGAGCGACACCGTTCACCAATCCGGACCTTGTTGCCACTATATTGCAGTAAGCCTATCCTGACGGAACCCGTCCTCACACATCAGTTGGGATTCAGCCGAGACTGTTTCGCCTTTCGCGGGGGAGCGGAGCGGCCGGACGGGAGTTACAGTAGCCGAGCCTTGGCTTAGTGAGTCGGAGCAGGCCTGGGCCGGTCAGGCGCGCGAGCTGCGGCGTGGGCCGGGAGGAGCGATCCATGAGCTGGCCAAAGCCCGTCGCGGGACCGCTGGAGCTGACCCAGCGGCGGCTGCGCACGGTGCGCCCAGACTACCCGCACTTATACGCGGTCGAGGTAGGGGTGCCCGCGGGAGACGGCTGGGTCGGACTGGCAGGAGCGATCGCCGACGGGACCATCACGAACTGGTACACCGCCGCGCTGCGCCGCGAGAGCGCCGCCGGGCTGGCGTCGGTGGCCGCGGTGGGCGTCGTGAGCATGCTGGCGCACGCGGTGCTCGGTCGGCTTACCGCCACGCTGGTGCTGGACCGTCGAACCCACGGTGTGTCGGCGGAGAATCTGGCCGTGCACCTCGATGAGGACGGCTATGTCGACCAGGTGGCCGCCTGCAGCCCCACGGTTTGCGTTCTTCCCGATGACAAGGCCGCGGACGACCCGCATGCGGTCGTCCGCCCGGACCTCACCGTGCTGCTCGACGAGACAGCGACCCAGGCCGTCGCCACCTTGACCCCGGTCATCGACCAGGTGAGCGCGGCGTCGCGGTTCGGGATCGTGCCAGCGTGGAATGTCGTGGCCGACTCAGTACTCAGCACAGCGATGCTGGTGCCGTTGTATCTCGGCGGTGATGAGCTGGCCGGGCGGGCGATCGGCGTGGCGCTGCTCGACGCGCTCGTCGCCCACGGCGCCCGGATCCGCACCCGCGGTACCTGCCAAACCGTCACCCGGGAGCCCGACATGTACCGGCTGCCGGTTCGCGGCTCGTGCTGCTTCTTCTACAAGACCGGACCGGACGTCGATCAGCCCGGCGACGAGTACTGCACTACATGCCCCCTGCTTGATGACACCACCCGCACCCGGCGATTCCGGGCGCTGCTCGACGGTTACGTGCCACCCCGGCGGTGTGCCGTCGCAACCGAAACGCTTCCTCAGCCAGTGCTCGGCTAGGCTGCCCTGGCGGCATCCCAATCCTCGCATGTCAGCTGGTGGCAATGGCTTCGGCTTCGATCTCGACCTTCCAGCGGGGGTCGAGCAATCCGGCGACGATCACCATGGTGGCCGCGGGGCGGATCTCAGCGAACAGCTGCCCGTGCACGGCGCCGACCGCGTCGGCATCCGCGGGATCGACCAGGAACATCCGGCACCGCACGACGTCGGCGAGGCTGGCACCGGCTTTGGCCAGCGCCTCGGTGATGATCTCGAAACACCGCCGCGCCTGGACACCCACATCCCCAGGGCAGGAGCCATCGGCCCATACCGGCGCGGTACCCGACACCACCACCCGCTCCCCTACCCGAACCGCCCGCGAGAAGCCAAAGCTCTTCTCAAACGGCGACCCTGACGACACCAGCTGCCGCAACACCAGCCTCCCCTCCCGTGCCCGCCTCTAACCGCGTGACTAGGCCTTGACGGGCTCGGGTTCGGCGATGGGGTTGGCGCCGTGGATGGGGCCCTCAGCGTCGGCCAGCCGGGTCTGGGTGGCGCCGCCACCCCAGCGCAGCGAGATGACCTCGGCGGCGATGGACACCGCGGTCTCCTCGGGAGTGCGGGCACCCAGGTCCAGACCGATCGGCGAGGCGATCTTTTTCATCTGCTCATCGGTGACGCCTGCCTCGCGCAGCCGACGGGCCCGGTCATTGTGGGTCTTGCGCGATCCCATCGCACCCAGGTAAGCGAGGTCCAACTGCAGCGCCTCGACGAGCACCGGCACGTCGAACTTCGGGTCGTGGGTGAGCACCGTGACCACGGTTCGCTGGTCGATCCGGCCCGCCTCGGCTTCCGCCTTCAGGTAGCGGTGCGGCCAGTTCACCACGACCTCGTGCGCGTCGGGGAAGCGGCTCTTGGTGGCGAAGACCGGGCGCGCGTCGCACACCGTCACGTGGTATCCGAGGAACACCCCGATCCGCGCCATCGCGGCAGCGAAGTCGATCGCGCCGAACACCAGCATCCGGGGCGGCGGGTCGAGGGAGTTGACGAACACGTCCATGCCCTCGCCGCGGCGCTGTCCATCGGGTCCGTAGTGCAGGGTGGCAACGCGACCGGCGGCGAGTGAACCGCGGACGTCCTCAAGGATCGCCTCGTCGGCCTCGGCGGAACCCATCGTGCCGGTATACCGATCCGGCCACACCACCATGCGCAGGCCGACCCGCTCGCGGTCGGGATGGGCGACCACGGTGGCCACCGCGACCGGCTCCTTGGTGGCCACCGAGTTGGCCACTTCGTCAAGTTCGGGGAAGCTGACCGGATCGACCTTCTCGACGAACACATCGATGATGCCGCCGCAGGTGAGGCCGACGGTGAAAGCGTCGTCATCGGAGACGCCGTAGCGCTGCAAGATAGGGGTGTCATCGGCGAGCACCTGCTGGCCCAACTCGAAGACCGCACCCTCCACGCAGCCCCCGGAGACACTGCCGACCGCCCGCTCGTCCGAGGTCACCAGCATCGAGGCGCCAGCTGGGCGGGGTGCCGAGCGGTAGGTGGACACCACCGTGCCCACCGCGGTGGACTTACCTTCACGCCATTGCGCCACTAGTTCGTCGAGTACTTCACGCACCGCGGACCCCTCCTCATCGAGTGTGGCCGGGCCATAACGCCCCTACTGGAGAGTATTCGACCCGACCGGCGGGTGGGTTCACCCGAAAGCACCGATGGTTGACGACGCTCCAGTCGCGGAATCTGTTCCCTTGCCGCGGTCAAGGT
>JBOHFW010000177.1:0-7341 GCA_050699835.1 Pseudonocardiaceae bacterium
GCACAAGCCAGGTCAGTGTGACGGCCGCGGGGATCGAGAGGAAATAGACCGCGGCACCGACCGTGCCGAACCAGAAGTAAAGAGTGTTGGTCAGCGCCACATAGAGCTCGGGCGGGTAGCTGAACCGGGGGCCGAGCTCAAGGACGTGGGCGAACTCGAGTCCCATGGTCAGCCCCACGAGCAGCACGGTCAGGACCTGGATGGCGCGAGTCGTTCGAGTCATGCCACCAGTGTGCGCGCGGCCCTGGCTTGGCTGATCGGTCGCGGGACGGGTCAGCGCTCGGTCTGCCGGCGGAGCAGGCCGTGGCGCCACGCGTGCACCACAGCCTGCGTGCGATCGGCGAGCTGAAGCTTCATCAGGATTGCGCTGACGTGGGTCTTCACCGTCTTGCCGGCCGAGGCTGCCCGCACCGCCTCAGCCAGCTCCTCCGGCGTAGCTTCCTTGAGCAGGTAGCTCAGCGCCCCGGCGTGCACGGCGGGAAAGATGTCGGCGTCGGTGGAATGTGAGGTCAACACCACCACCCTGGTGCCGGGGCAGTCATGGGTGAGTCGGCGGATGGTCTCTATCCCGTCGATGCGGGGCAGCTGCAGGTCGATGACGGCGACGTCGGGACGGTGCTCGATGGCCAGCCGCACGGCCTCGGCGCCGTCTCCGGCCTCGGCCACCACCGACAGGTCGGGCTGGGTGTTCAGGAACCCCACGATGCCGCGACGCACCAGCGGGTGGTCTTCAGCGACCAACACGGTGATCATGGCTACGTGGCCGGGTAGTGCGCGGTGTGTCGCGTCTTAGTGACCGGGTGGCGCCACCGGATGCTCGGCATCATCGGCAACCGGTAGCGCCGCCAGCACGGCATTCAGCACGGTGATCGCGCCGGTCTTGTCCAGCGGGTCGTTGCCGTTGCCGCATTTGGGTGATTGCACGCAGGACGGGCAGCCCGCTGGGCACTCGCAGGCGGCGATGGCGTCGCGGGTTGCGGTCAGCCACGATAGGAGCGCCCCGTGCGCCCGGTCGGCGAACCCGGCACCTCCCGGATGCCCGTCATGCACGAAGACCGTCGGTTCTCCGGTGTCAGGATGCCGCGCGGTCGAGACGCCACCGATGTCCCATCGATCGCAGGTGGCGACCAGCGGCAGCAGGCCGATCGCCGCGTGCTCAGCGGCGTGCAACGCTCCCGGCCACCCGCTCGCAGGTAGCCCGGCGGCGCCGAGCACGTCTTCGGAGACCGTGAACCACACCGCGCGAGTCCGTAACGTGGACGGCGGCAGCTCCAACGGTACGGCATCAAGCACCCGACCCGAGGGCAGCCGCCGCAGGTAGCCCACCACCTGCGTGGTCACTTCCACCTCTCCCAACGCCACCGACACTCCACCCGAGCGCTGCGATGACAACACCGACACCACGCAGATGTCCGTGATGGAACGCGCCGAGGTGTGCCACTCCGGCTCCTCGGCATGCACCAGCGCGACACCGGTGTCCAGCTCCAGCTCGTCGACGACGAAGGTCTCACCCCGATGCAGGTACACCGCGCCCGGGTGCACCGCGGTGCAGGCCGAACCAGCCTCGACGGTGCCAAGCAGGCGACCGGTGTCGGCCTCCACCACCGCCACCTGCCGGCCGCCGGAACCTCGGATGTCGACCTCAGGATGCGGGCGCTGCCGTGCAGCGGCCCAGAACCACCCACTAGGGCGGCGCCGCAGCATCCCCTCGGCGACCAGGCCATTCACCACCGCACGGGCCACCTCGCCGCCCAGCGAGTCGACGCACGCCTCGGTCAGCGGCAGCTCGGCGGCCGCGCAGGCCAGCTGTGGTCGCAGTACGTAGGGGTTCGTCGGGTCCAGCACGGTGGCCTCCACCGCCGCATCGAGCAGGGCCGCGCCGTGATGCACCAGATAGGTGTCCAGCGGGTCGTCCCGGGCGACGAACACCACCAGCGCGCCCGACCCGGCGCGCCCGGCTCGCCCGGCCTGCTGCCAGAACGACGCCCGCGTACCCGGGTAGCCGGCCAGCACCACCGCATCGAGGCCAGCGATGTCCACTCCCAGCTCCAACGCGTTGGTGGAAGCGATCCCGAGCAGTTCCCCGGAATCCAGCGCGGTCTCCAACGCCCGGCGCTCCTCCGGGAGATAACCCGCGCGGTAGGCGCCAATCCGGGAGGCGAGCTCACCCGCCGCGGCCGCACTCAATGTCCGCTGGGCCCCCAGCGCGGTCAACTCGGCACCCCGCCGGGAGCGGACGAACACCAGGGTGCGGGCGCTCGCGAGCACCAGGTCGGCCAGTAGCCGGGCGGCCTCCGCACCTGCTGAGCGGCGCACCGGAGCCCCGTTCTCGCCGGTGAGCTCATCCAGTAACGGTGGCTCCCACAGCGCAATGGTGCGTTCCCCGCACGGTGAGCTGTCCTCGGTGACAGCGACAGTGTCCAGCCCGGTGAGCCGGGATGCCGAGGCGGCTGGGTCCGCCACCGTCGCCGACGCGAGCACGAACACCGGATGAGCGCCGTAGCGGGCCGCGACCCGCCGCAACCGGCGCAGCAGCACAGCCACGTGGGAGCCGAACACCCCTCGGTAGGCGTGGCATTCGTCGATCACCACGAAACGCAGCCAGCGCAGCAGGCGTGCCCAGCGGTCATGCCGGGAGAGCAAGCCGTGGTGCAGCATGTCCGGGTTGGTGAACACCCACCGAGCGTGCGAGCGCACCCAGTCCCGCTCGGCCATCGGGGTGTCGCCGTCATAACCAGCCAGGCGCACCTCGGGCAAGCTCAGGGCGGTCACCGTCCGGATCTGGTCGGCTCCCAACGCCTTGGTGGGTGCCAGGTATAACGCGGTGGCCTGCCGATCGGCCATCAACTCAGCGATCACTGGCAGCTGGTAGGCCAGGGACTTGCCCGAGGCGGTGCCGGTCGCCACCACGACATGCCGGCCAGCCCGGGCCAGTTCCGCGACGGCGACCTGGTGCGCCCATGGCGCCGACACGCCCGCCCTAGCAAGCGACACGCGCAGCCGGTCCGGCACCCACAGTGGCCAGTCCACCACTGTCGCGGCCCGCGCGGGCAACGTCACGACATGCCGCAGCGGTGATCCTGCACCGGCGCCGCCAGCGAGCAGCCGTTGCAGCAGAACCTCCCCGCGCCCCACCACCGGCGTCCCTCCTCATCCTCCCCCGCACGCTAACGCCTTTCCTGACTACAGCTGCCCTCCCGTTCGGAACGCTGAGAGCGATCGGTAGTGCTCAGCGGCAGTACCGGCAGAGCTGAGTGGTGCGGGGACGCTTAGACTGATCGGCCGGGCGCCGTGACGGGCGGCTCAATGGGGTGCACTGCACGGAATCAGGAGGACGCGGATGTCCCGGTTCATCCTCGCCCAGGGTGGGGATCTCGACCTGAGCGGGAGCGATTACACCGTTGTCGGTGTGGTCGGCGTCGTCGCTCTCGCCGCCCTGGCCGTCGGTGCCGTCTTGCTGAAAGAAGTGCTGAGAGCGGATCCGGGCACTCCGCGGATGCAGGACATCGGCCGAGCGATTCAGGAAGGCGCATCGGCCTACCTGAACCGCCAGTTCAGGACACTGTCCGGGTTCGTCGTGGTGGTCTTCTTGCTGTTGTTCGCCCTGCCCGCCGAGGACTTCAGCGAGCGGATTGGCCGCTCGATCTTCTTCCTGGCCGGCGCGGTGTTCTCGGCGTCGATCGGCTACCTGGGCATGTGGTTGTCCACCCGGGCGAATATCCGGGTCGCCGCCGCCTCCAACGAGGCAGGCGGCCGGGAAAAGGCGATGCGGATCGCGTTCCGCACCGGTGGCGTGGTCGGCATGGCCACCGTCGGTCTGGGCCTGTTCGGTGCCGCGCTGGTGGTGCTGGTTTATGCCGGGCACGCCCCCCGGGTGCTGGAAGGCTTCGGGTTCGGTGCCGCGCTGCTCGCGATGTTCATGCGAGTCGGCGGCGGCATCTTCACCAAGGCCGCCGACGTGGGTGGCGACCTGGTCGGCAAGGTCGAGGCGGGCATCCCCGAGGACGACCCGCGCAACGCCGCCACCATCGCCGACAACGTCGGTGACAACGTCGGTGACTGCGCCGGCATGGCCGCTGACCTGTTCGAGTCCTACGCAGTGACCTTGGTCGCGGCGCTGATCCTGGGCACTGCGGCATTCGGTCTCAAGGGCCTGCTGTTCCCGCTGATCGTGCCGGCGATCGGGGTGGTCACCGCGGTGATCGGGGTGTACATCACCCGGGCCCGTGTCGGCGAGCCGGGCCTGCGCGCGATCAATCGCTCCTTCTACATCTCCGCGGCGATCTCCGCGGTGGCCTGCACCGTCGCCGCCTTCCTTTACCTGCCCAACAGCTTCACCGGGCTCACCGGCGTCCCCGAGATCGACGGTCAACCGGTTGGCGAGATCAGCGGTAGCCCCGCGGTCACCGCGGCGGTCGCCGTGATCATCGGCATCGTGCTGGCCGGCGTCATCCTGTGGCTCACCGGCTACTTCACCGGCACCGAGCACCGGCCGGTCCGCGACGTCGGTACCAGCTCGCTGACCGGCGCCGCCACCGTCATCCTCGCCGGGATCTCGATCGGTTTCGAATCGGCGGTCTACACCGCACTGGTGATCGGCGGCGCGGTGTACGCGGCGTTCCTGCTCTCCGGGTCGGTCACCGTCGCGCTGTTCGCGATCGCGCTGGCTGGCACCGGGCTGCTCACCACCGTCGGCGTCATCGTCGCCATGGACACCTTCGGACCGGTCAGCGACAACGCCCAGGGCATCGCTGAGATGTCCGGCGACGTCCACGGCGAGGGGGTAGGCATCCTCACCGAGCTCGACGCGGTGGGCAACACCACCAAGGCGATCACCAAGGGCATCGCGATCGCCACCGCCGTGCTCGCCGCGACCGCGCTGTTCGGTTCCTATCGGGACGCGATACGCTCCGCCGCCGCGGACCTCAACCTGGCCGAGGTGTTCGCCGAGGTGTTCAACGTCTCGGTACCCAATGTCCTCGTCGGCCTGACCATTGGCGCGGCGGTGGTGTTCATGTTCTCCGGCCTGGCGATCAACGCGGTGTCCCGGGCCGCCGGAGCGGTGGTGTACGAGGTACGCCGGCAGTTCCGGGACAACCCGGGGATCATGGACGGCTCGGTGCGCCCCGAATACGGCCGGGTGGTCGATATCTGCACCAAGGACTCGCTGCGTGAGCTCGCGACACCGGGCCTGCTCGCCGTCCTCGCGCCGATCGCGGTCGGCTTCGGGCTCGGGGTGGGTCCGCTGGCCGGATATCTGGCCGGCGCCATCGTCACCGGCACCCTGATGGCGATCTTCCTCGCCAACTCCGGCGGCGCCTGGGACAACGCCAAGAAGCTCGTCGAGGACGGCAACCACGGTGGCAAGGGATCCGATGCCCACGCCGCCACGGTGATCGGCGACACGGTTGGCGATCCGTTCAAGGACACCGCGGGTCCCGCGATCAACCCGTTGATCAAGGTGATGAACCTGGTCTCCGTGCTGATCGCGCCAGCGATCGTCACGGTCGCGGCCCTGCCGAACGCGTCCACCTGGCGGGCGGCCATCGCCGTGCTCGCGGTAGCGGTTATCGTGGTTGCGGTGGTGGTGTCCAAGCGGCGCTCCACCTCACTGGTCGACGCGGCGCCAGCTCAGGTCACCGCGTGATCGGGAGCTGTGTGTCCCCAACCAAGGAGAAGGTGTGCCCTCATCACGTTGCCGAGCCAGTGCAGGTCTCGGTGTCCTGCTGAGCCTCGGCCTGGCGCTAGGTGGAACGGTCCTGGCCGGATGCGGCTCAGATGCCGGCTCCAGCGAGGCCAAGTCCCAACCGGATGTTCCCCTGAAAGGCTCAAACCCGGTGGCCTGGACGGGTGCATTCTGCGGCGGCCTGAGTGACGTGATCGGCGGGGTGTCCGCGATCGCGAAGTCGGCGGAGACCCCGCAGGGCCAGAAGGATGGGCTGCTCGAGTTCTCCGACATCGCCCAGCGTGCGTTCACCAACACTGCTCAGGAGCTCGAACAGCTCGGACCGCCGAAGATCACCGACGGCATCCGACTCCAGGAGACCGCGGTGAGCTTCTTCCGCACCGCGGCTGGGACCGTCGGTGACCAGCGAGCCAAGCTCGCCGCGCTGGACGCGTCGGACCCGGAGTTCGTGCAGAAGGCCAGTCACCTGGCTGGCCCCGATCTCAGCGGGGCCAGCGCCCAGATGCAGGGGCTGACCAGCAACCAGGAGCTGGCGCCCGCGTTCAAGGCCGCTCCGGAGTGCCAGCGGCTGACCGCTGACGCTGGTCGCAAGTAATCGAGCCAATGGGCTGATTGACCCGGGTGGCGTCAGTCGATAGCGCTGGTTGTTGGCGACGGGTTGTGCGACGCTGACTGCGCTGGCGGGGTTGCTGAGTTGTGCACACTGTGACATGGGGGCGCGGGGGTTGGGGCATCAGCAAGTCGCACACCGAGGTGAGTTGAGCGTGGCACGATCGAGCGTGACGGCAGGTCCGGGCGGCAAGTCCGGCCAGGGTAGGCGCACCAGTACCGCTGTGTCCTCTTCGGGCAGCGTGCCCTCGGCTACCCCGGCGGGCGGTGGCCGATCCAAAGCTGCCACCAACGGCTCCGGCCGCCGGTTGGTGATCGTGGAGTCGCCCGCCAAAGCTCGCAAGATCGCGTCCTACCTCGGGTCGGGCTACGTCGTGGAGTCCTCGCGCGGGCACATCCGGGACCTGCCCCGGGGTGCGGCCGATGTGCCTGCGAAGTACAAAGGCGAATCCTGGGCTCGGCTGGGTGTAGACGTCGATCATGCTTTCGAGCCGCTGTACATCATCACCCCGGACAAGCGGGCCACGGTCTCCGAGCTGCGTAACGCTCTCAAGGGTGCCGACGAGCTCTACCTCGCCACCGATGGTGACCGCGAGGGCGAGGCGATCGCCTGGCATCTGATGGAAACCCTCAAGCCCAAGGTGCCGGTGCGCCGGATGGTCTTCCATGAGATCACCGAGCCGGCCATCCGCGCGGCCGCCGAGCACCCCCGTGACCTGGACCAGGACCTGGTCGACGCGCAGGAGACCCGGCGCATCCTGGACCGGCTCTACGGCTATGAGGTCTCCCCGGTGCTGTGGCGCAAGGTGATGCCCAAGCTCTCCGCCGGGCGGGTGCAGTCGGTGGCGACGCGCATCATCGTGCGGCGCGAGCGGGAGCGGATGTCCTTCGTGTCGGCCTCCTACTGGGACCTCATAGCCACCGTGCTCTCGTCGGACGCTGCCGGTTCGACAGCGACCCCGC
This sequence comes from Pseudonocardiaceae bacterium, assembly GCA_050699835.1. Taxonomy (GTDB): domain Bacteria; phylum Actinomycetota; class Actinomycetes; order Mycobacteriales; family Pseudonocardiaceae. The sequence goes on from JBOHFW010000177.1 coordinate 7,259, forward strand.
GCACCTTCGGGGCTCGCCTGGTCGACGTCGATGGTCAGCGGGTGGCTACTGGGCGGGACTTCGGTCCCGACGGGGCGCTCAAG
>JBOHFW010000178.1:0-6983 GCA_050699835.1 Pseudonocardiaceae bacterium
CTACCAGGGAGTCCCGCGGCCGGTGCGGCGATCGCTGCGGGCCGCCGTGGACCGCCTGCCGGTGGCCACCGCCCGGCGCGGGTACCGCTCGATCCGCTTCGCCAAGCGTTTCCTGTCCTTCGCCGACCTACCGGAGGAAACCGCCTTCCGGCGCAGCTACACCATGTACGACCGGCTGGAGCTGCTCGGCCTGCTCAACCCCGACCTCGCCGGCACCGTCGATGACGTGCTGGAAGAGCACGCGCAGGTGTACCGCGACAACGCGCTGGGCGACTTCGTCAACCGGATGTGCCTGGCGGATGCCCGGATGTTCCTGCCCGGGCTGAACCTCGCCTACACCGACCGGGCGAGCATGGCGGCCTCCACCGAAGTGCGGGTGCCCTTCGTCGACGTGGAGGTCGTCAAGGCCGCGTTCAGCATCCCGGGGCACCGCAAGATCGTGGGCCGTCAGGGCAAGGTCGCGCTCAAACAGGCCGCCAGCTCGATCCTGCCGCCGGAGATCGTGTACCGGCCCAAGGGACTGTTCAGCGCCCCGCTGCGGGCCTGGATGAGCCGCGACCTGGCGCCGCTGGTACGCGAGATCGTGCACTCCGGTGCGCTGGTGTCGGCCGGATTCCTGCAGCAGGACGCGCTGCGACGGCTGGTGGCCGAGGACTCCTCGGGGCAGCAGGACCGGGCAAAGCACCTCTGGCACATCGTGACCCTGGAGTACTGGTACCGCGGCGCGACGGCGGCCGGTGCCAGTGATGTTCGAGCCGCATAGGACCTTCGAGCTGCATAGGTGGAAGACACATGAAACAGGTCGTGCAGAACTACAAGACCGGCGAGCTGGCGCTGCTCGAGGTCCCGGTCCCGATGTGCAAGCCCGGCGGCGTGCTGGTCCGTACCCAGTTCTCGTTGATCTCCACCGGTACCGAGCTGATGAAGGTCGGAGAAGCCAGCATGTCGCTGCTGGCCAAGGCACGCGCCCGGCCGGACCAGGTCGCGAAGGTGCTGCAGAGCGCAGCCACCCTCGGGCCGGTCGCCACCTACCGCAAGGTGGTCAACCGCCTCGACTCCTACACACCCCTCGGGTACTCCCTCTGCGGAGTAGTGGAGCAGGTCGGCGCGGGCGTGCCCGACGTCGTGGTCGGTGATCTCGTTGCGTGCGCCGGGAACGAGCACGCCCTGCATGGGGAGCTGAACTGGGTTCCGCGGAACCTCTACTGCCGGGTCCCTGGAGGTGTCGCCGCCCGGCACGCGGCTTTCGGCACGGTCGGCTCGATCGCCATGCAGGGGGTGCGTCGCGGGGAGCCGCAGCTCGGCGACGTCGCGCTGGTGATCGGGCTCGGGCTGATCGGGCAACTCGTGGTGCAGTTGCTGGTCGCCGCCGGCGTACGGGTGGTCGGGGTCGACCCCGACGCCGAGCGCGCCGCGCTGGCTGAGCGGCTCGGGGCGCTGGTCTGCGCCCACCCCGGCTCCGGTGTGATCGATACCGCGGTGCGTGAGCTCACCGGCGGCCACGGCGTGGACCAGGTGTATCTGGCTGCCGGGGGTGCCAGCAACGAGCCCGTCGAGCTGGCCGCCCGGCTGAGCCGGGACCGCGGCCGGGTGGTGGATATCGGCAAGTGCCGCCTCGACCTGCCGTGGAACGCCTACTACGACAAGGAGCTGGACGTCCGGTTCTCGCGCTCCTACGGACCGGGGCGCTACGACCCGGCCTACGAGCTCGAAGGCCGGGACTACCCGATCGGCTACGTGCGCTGGACCGAACGGCGCAACCTCGAGTGCTTCCTCGACCTACTCGCCCGCGGCCGCGTCGACGTCGAGCCGCTGATCTCGCACGTGGCGGATTTCTCGGCCGCCGTCGAAACCTACGAGGACCTGAACAAGGGTGAGCTCAAGGCTGTCGCCGTGCTGTTCCGCTACCCGGATCGATCGGAGTGCACCGGCGCATCCGAACCGGCCGCCGGGTCGGTGCCGGTTTCCCGCAACGGGCTGGCGCGCACTACTCAACCACGCACCGCCGACGTTACGCGTGCTCCCGGTCAAGCCCTGCGGGTCGGGTTCATCGGTGCTGGCAACTACGCGTCATCGATGCTGCTGCCGCATTTGGTGGGACGTCCGGACGTCGCGCTCGAGCAGGTAGTCACTACCTCGGCGCTGTCCGCGTCCAACGCCAAGCGCAAGTTCGGCTTTACCCACGCCTCGACGGATCTCGATGCGATGCTCGCCGATCCGTCGCTCGACGCGGTCTTCGTGGTGACCCGGCACAGCTCGCACGCCGAGCTGACCCGGCGGGCGCTGCTCGCCGGAAAGGCGGTGTTCGTCGAGAAGCCCCTCGCGCTGCACGAGGCGGAGCTGGATCAGGTGCGCTCCTCGGTCGCCGAGTCGGGCAACGACCGGCTCCAGGTCGGGTTCAATCGCCGCTTCGCGCTGCTGCTGCGCGAGGCGAAAGGGCGCCTCGGCCGGCGGATCGGCCCGGCGTCGGCGCGGTACCTGGTGAACGCCGGGCGGCTCGATGAGCACAGCTGGTACGGGCGCCAGGACAGCGAGGGCTCGCGCTTCGCCGGTGAGGGCGGGCACTTCATCGACACGGTGAGCTCCTTGCTGGACAGCGACCCGGCGACGGTGCTGGCCTGCGCCACCCCGGGGCAGGCCGACCTGCAGGTCGTCCTCGGCTACCCCGACGGCTCCACCGCCGTGATCACCTACGCTACGACCGGCGCCGCCAGCTTCCCCAAGGAGACGATCGACGTCCTGGCCGACGGGAAGGTCCTGCGTCTGGATGACTTCCGGCGCGCGTCGGTGCACAGCCGCAAACGGTGGGCGAGTCCATGGCTTCCCCGCGGCCGGGACAAGGGCCAACGTGCCCAGCTCGACGCGTTCCTGGCGGCGGTGCGATCCGGTGGCCCGATGCCGATCCCGCTCACCTCATTGGTGGCGACCACGCTGGCGACGTTCGCGGTGAGCACCAGCCTCGCCGCCGGGACACCGGTCCGGCTGGAGGCACCCGCGCCGAGCGCGGCGTCGACGATCGGGACTCGCGCATGATGGGTCCTGGCTGGTACCTCCGCAGGCTGTCCCGGATGGGGCCGCGAGAGATGGTGGGTCGCGCGGTCACGGCCGCGCGGATCCGCCGCTGGCGCGCGGTGCTCGACGCACCGCCCTCGACCAGCTCGGACTGGTTGCCGCAGCGGCGGTTCACCGCCGTACTCACCGATGACGCGCTGGCGGCGGTGTCCGGTGACGCCTGCGCACAGGTGATCGCCACGGCGGAGAAGTTCATGGACGGCCGCGCCGAGTATTTCGGTGTCACTCGCGAGGACTTCGTCAACCCGGACTGGTCGTTCGACCCGAAGACCGGACGGCGAGCGCCGGTGGACGCCTACGCCTTCGACATCGCCTACCGCGACGAGCAGGTCGTGGGGGACATCAAGCAGCTGTGGGAGCCTTCCCGCCACCAGCACCTGACCGTGCTGGCGGCGGCGTTCGCGCTCACCGGGCAGGACCGTTACGCCTGCCGGGTGGCCGACCACCTCAAGTCGTGGTGGGCGGCCAACCCACCGATGCGCGGTGTGCACTGGGTCAGTGGCATCGAGCTGGGTATCCGGCTGCTGTCCTGGGTGTGGGGGCGCAGGCTGCTCGAGGGCTGGCCGGGTGCCCCGGGCTTGTTCGAGGACAATCCCGAGGCGCTGCACCAGATCCGGTGCCACCAGCGCTGGCTCGCCGCGTTTCCGAGCCGCGGCTCGTCGGCGAACAACCACGTCATCGCCGAAGCCGCCGGTCAGCTCGCGGCGGCGTGCGCGTTCCCGTGGTTCCCCGAGTCTGCCCGCTGGCAAGCCGGCGCGCTGGGCCTGCTGGATGACCAGCTGCAGCGCAACACCTTCCCCTCGGGGCTCAACCGGGAGCTCGCCACCGAGTACCACGGCCTGGTGCTGGAGCTGGGCCTGGCCGCCGCCATCGAGGCCGATGCCGCGGGGGTGGCGGTGCCCGCCTCGACGTGGCTGGTGCTGCTGCGGATGACCGACGCGCTCGCCGCGGTCCTGGACGCCCGGCTGCGACCACCCCGCCAGGGTGACTCCGACGACGGCCGCGGGCTGGTCCTCGACGGCGAAGGCACGGACCGCTGGGCGTCCCTGCTGGCGACCGGGGACGCGCTGTTCGGGCGGCTGAGCTGGTGGCCAGCAGCGGGCACCCCAGCAGCGGGCACCCCAGCAGCGGCCACCCTGGATGTGCGTACGACCCTGCTGCGCGCACTCACCGGGCCGCGCCAGCTCGGTGCCGATGCGCGCTCCGCTGGCGCTACGCGCTCTGCGGTCCGTCCGGCGCACCGCCAGTCCCACTTCGCCGACGCGGGGCTCACGATCCTGCGGGCCCGCGACGGCGACGACGAGATCTGGTGCCGGTGCGACGGTGGGCCGCACGGATTCCTCTCGATCGCGGCCCACGCGCATGCCGACGCGCTGTCGGTGGAGGTCCGCCACGACGGGGTCGACGTGCTCGCCGATCCCGGCACGTTCTGCTACCACGGAGAGCCCGAGTGGCGGTCCTACTTCCGCTCGACCCTCGGCCACAACACCCTCGAGCTGGACGGCGAGGACCAGTCGAGATCGGGCGGTCCGTTCCTGTGGACCCGCCATGCCCGCAGTCGGGTGCTCCGCACCCACGCGCAGCCCGACGGCGTGTCGCGCTGGCACGCCGAACACGACGGTTACGGCCGCCGGGGCCGGCCGGTGATGCACCGCCGGTGGATCGAGCTCGACAGCGCGACGCGCGAGCTGCGGGTGTATGACGAGGTCGAGAGCTCCCGGCGGCACGCGTGCCGGCTGGCGTTCCACCTCGGCCCGCAGCTCACCGCGGAGCTCGACGGCCGGCTGGCGATGCTGCGCTGGGCGCACTGCGGTCGCGCGCGCACTGCGGTCATCGAGCTCCCGGCGCAGCTGGCCTGGACCGCGCATCGCGGCGCGGTCGAACCACCGCTGGGGTGGTACGCGCCCACGTTCGGGCGCCGGACACCGGCTGTGACCCTGCTCGGCAGTGGCTCGACGGAACCTGGCGCCGGCGCCATGACCACGGTGTTGCGATTCGATTCGACCAGGTAGGAGCCGGGAGATGAACGAGAGCGAGGTCCGGGAGTTCTGGAACGCCCACCCCTGCGGTGACCACATCGTGGGCGGTCTGCACGGCCGGTTCGTCGACGACTACCAGCGCTTCTTCACCGCCTATGACGCCTGGCGCTACCTTCAGGAGCCGCACATCCCGGCTTGCCTGGACCGGATCGAGTGGCGCGGACGCACGGTGCTCGAGATCGGGCTGGGTCAGGGCGCGGAGTCGGAGCAGATCATCCGGCGGGGCGGGCGCTGGTCAGGCCTAGATCTCACCCAGGAGTCGGTCGACCGGGTCCGCGCCCGGCTGGAGTTGCGGTCGTTGCCCTTCAATGACCTCCAGTGTGGTAGCGCACTGCACATTCCGTGGCCGGATGGCACGTTCGATGTCGTCTTCAGCCATGGAGTCCTGCACCACATCCCGGACATCCGCACCGCCCAGTCCGAAATCCACCGGGTCCTCCAGCCCGGGGGGGTGCTCGTCGCGATGCTCTACGCGCGCCGTTCGCTCAACTACCAGCTCAGCATCCGTGTGGTGCGCCGGGTAGTGCTCGCGCTGGCGTACCCACTGCGCCGCACCCGGTTGCTGGGCGAGGCACCGCCGATCCTGCGCCAACACCTGGAGAATGCCGAGCGCGAGGGGCTGCGCCGCTACCTGCAGCTGGACAACTTCACCCATCGCAGCACGGACGGGCCACTCAACCCCTACGCGCGGGTCTACTCGCCCCGGGAGGTCGTCGCGGAGTTCCCCGACTTCGAGCTGGTCGACGCGTTCACCCGCTACATGCACGCCCCGCCGCTACCCGTGCGTTGGCTCCCCGCGCAGAGCTGGCTCGGCTGGCACCTATGGGTGCAGCTGCGCGCGCGCCGCTGCGGCCGGGTGGACCGCACCGCGGCCCTGGGCGAGGCAGGGCCGCCGTGAGTGAGCGGGGCCCGGCTGTTGCCCGCCTGCCGGCCGGCGGATCCGACGAGCCCGTGGCTGCGCCGCGATTCGTCGGCGTGATCTGGTTGCTCCTGGTGATCAATGTCCTCGGGTTCTTACCCGGGTCGAGCTTGCTCGTCCCCATCCCGCGCCCGGTAGGCCAAATGATCACGATGGGCTCCCTGGCGTTGGCCCTTGGGTTGGCTCTGGTTCTCAACCCGCGGGTCCGCATCCGGCCGAGCGCCTACCTGCTGCTGCTGAGCCTGCTGGTGCTCGTCAGTATCGCTTCGAGTATCCGGCTGGAGTCGGGGTTCGGGGCGCTCATCCGATGCGTCCGGCTGGTCGAGTTCGTGGCCACGCTGTGGCTGATCTGCCAGTGGTGGCACGGTGACCTGCGCTTCGCCCGTTACCACATTCGCACGCTGGGCGCGGTACTGCTCACCGTGCTGGCCGGCCTGGCCATCGCGCCCGGAAAGGCGTTCTCCGGCCCCGGTGGCCGGCTGGTCGGCGCGATCTGGCCCATCCCGGCGCCGCAGGTCGGCCTGTACTGCGCCACCGTCACCGGGCTGTGTGTGGTGCTATGGATCACTCGGGACATCGACCGGCGCAGCGCGGCCGTCATCACGCTGCCCGCGGTGGGCCTGCTGCTGCTCAGCCACACCCGTACCGCGTTGCTGGGACTGCTCAGCGCGCTGCTCATCGCCGGGCTGAGCATGGCGTTCACCAACGCACGGGCCCGGCGAAGTCTCGTCGTGGCCGCCGGTGTCGGCGGCGTGGTTGCCGTGGCCTTTGGTCAGGTCGTCCAGAACTGGCTGCAGCGTGGCCAGGACGCCGAAGAACTTGCCAACCTCACGGGCCGGCAGAAGGTCTGGGATCTCCTGCTGGCGAAGGAGCGAACCGTCGGCGAGCAGGCCTTCGGCGTCGGCCCGACGGACAAGTCCTTCGCCGGTCTCCCGATCGACAACAGCTGGCTG
>JBOHFW010000179.1:0-5898 GCA_050699835.1 Pseudonocardiaceae bacterium
GGTGGAGATGCCCCAGGGCGTGTCCGAGTCGGTGGCATACCTCGACTCCGGGAATGCCCCGCGCTGGCCCGGCGCACTCGAGGTAAGTGGTGAGGGCGAACAGCCGCCCGCCTGTGGTCGTGACCAGCCCGCCGGTGTCATTGGCCACCAGTGCCGGGGCCAGCCCGGCCCGGGCGGCCTGGGCCTGCACCGCGGCGGTGGCGGCTGCGGTGTCCGCGGTAGTCTCGGCGGGAAGCCGACGCAACAGCCACACTCCGGTGGGGGTGGTGATCCGCCAGGCACAGGTGACATGTCCGCCACCGACGTTGTGGATGTTCACCGTGGTGCCCGCCAGCGCGGGGTAGCGGGCCAGCACAGCTCTAGGCGGGTCTGCGGGCTCGTGGGTCACGCCGTTTCCTGACGGGCCTGGTGGATGGCGCTGCGCACGGCCGTGGCGATCCGGGTGTTCTCGACCTCGCTCATCTGCGGGTGCAGCGCCGGGCAGAACAGGCGGCCCGCGACGTCCTCGGCGACCGGTAGTGGCCATTGCCCAGCGGTGCGCTCGGCGATGAGCCGGTTGGCCGTATAGGTCGGTGGGTTGGCGATGACGGTGCCGACCCGCTGCTCGTCGAGCAGCGCCCGGATCCGGTCACGGGCCCCGGATGACCAGGCGGGGTCGCACAGCAGCGTGTAGAGGGAGTAGACGTGGCGGAACCCGGCCGGTTCGACGGGCAGGGTGATCCCCTCCACGTCGGAAAGCTGCGCGGTGCGGGCCCGGGCCAGGGTGATCCGGGGCGCGAGCATCTCCTCCAGGCGCCTTAGCTGTACGAGGCCGACGGCAGCTTGTGTTTCGGTCATCCGGTAGCTGGATCCCCAGCTCTGGCCGTGCCCAAAAGACCGCAGCCGCCGTAATGCTCGGGCGGTGCCCGCGCAACCCGTTGTGAGCAGGCCACCCTCACCCAGAGTGGTCATCAGCTTCTTGCGGTGAAAGCTGAACATCGTGATCCACGCCCCGTCCCCACCGACCCGGCCCGCCGGGGTGGCCGCGCCGGGCGCGCGGGCAGCGTCCACGACGATCCTTGGTGCAGCAATGCCCAACTCAGCCGCCCGCCGCTCCACCGCCGCGGTGATAGCGCCAATGTCAGCGGGCAACCCGTTCATGTGCGTGATAAGCACCCCGACCGTACGGCGGGTCATCCTCGCTGCCATGTCGGTTGGGTCCAGGTTGAGCGTGACCGGATCGGGTTCACACAGCACTAGGCGCAGCCCGGCGCCAAGCACGGCCAGATGGGTGCCCGGGAAGTTGATCGCACAGGAGAGGACCTCATCCCCGGGATGGGCATCGAGGCAGGCCATGGCCAGATTCAGAGCGACGCCGCCGCTGTTCACCGCGACCGCGTGCGCGGCTCCGGTGTAGCCGGCGAAGGCCTCCTCGAATGCCTCCTGGTGGGCCCGCCGGTAGACGTGAGGCCATCCACTCATCTCGGTCATCACTGCCGCAGCCGCGGCGTGCTCGGCGGCGGTGTACCAGCCGCCCATCCCCGGCTCACCCGGCCAGCCCTCCTGCCCGGTCGGCATCAGCCGGCCTGGTGCCCGTGGGTGGTGTCGTAAGCGCCAGCGTCCAGCAGAGAAGTGACATCCCATTCAAGATGATCAAGGCCGTGGGCGGCGATGAGCTGTTTGGCCTCGAAGAGCATCGTGTTGACGCGTTGCTTGAACGGGTCGCACACCTTCGGGCAGATCCCAGGCAACATGACCCGGATCCGCTGCCGATGCGGGCCCTCCCACACCTGCGCAAAGGAGGTCTCGATCGCCGACCCGTAGGAGGCACCGCCGGGCCGGGGATGGTAGTTGCACGGATACAGGCATCCATCCGAGCCGACCGCGGCGACCAGATCCGTGATCGAGCACACCGGGAACGTGCGCTCCAACCCGTCCAGATAGTCCAGTTTGTGGATCTCCACCAACGCGAACGTGTCATCGACCAGCTCCTCACGGATACGCCGGATCAGTGCGGCGGCATGCTCGCGCTGGGCGGCATCCAGCAGCCGCTCCCCGGAGATGTCCCGCTTGAGCCGGATCCGGGCCGCCCCGGCCCGCTTGGCGAGTACTGCGGCGTCGTACACCTCGTGGTAGTTGCCCGGGTAGAGGATGAACGACACGTTGATCTCCAGATCGGTGCCCTCCGCGCGGCGACGGTGCGCGAGCGCGGTCAGGTTGGCCACCGCCCGCTCGAACTTCACCCGCCCCGCCGGATGGTCACGGAACTTCAGGTGCGCGTAGGTGCCCGCGGTGGCGGCGTCCAGGCTCAGGTTCACATACCCCGCGCCCACCAGCACGTCGATGACCGGGCCGTCCATCAACACCCCATTGGTGAACAACCCCACCCGCATCCCCTGCTCCAGCAGGTAGCCGATCGCGGGGACCAGCGCGGCACGGGCGACCAGCGGCTCACCGATCAGCCCGGAGAACGACACGGTGCGGACCCCGAACTCGGCGGTGTGCTCGACTCCACCGGATCGGTAGATGCCGGTCTTGCGGTAGCCGACCAGCTCTTGAGCGAGTTTCATCATCGCCGCGGGATCAGCCAGCACATCAGGTAACCGCTCCGGCGCCTCCTTCGATGCCTCCAGCACCGTCAACGTCTCGCGCTCAGAGTCCCAGATCTCCAACGGGACATGATCACCAATGCACCACTGACATCGCAGATTGCACCCCGAGGAGGGGTGAACCAGCACCTCATACGGCGGCAGCACCTGCCCGGCCACGCTCGCCGCGAACAGCGGCCACTCCCGCCGCAGCACATCCAACTCGTTGAACCGGCCCGGTAGATCGGGACGGAAACTACCCCGCAGCGAAGCCACGGACACATCCATTGTCTCGGTCACGTCATCACCCTCCGTGATTGCGATGCGCTGACGCGGCAACCTCCATCGGGTCGACCGGCATCACTGGCTCCTCCACCATCCCCCGACACCGGCGCCGAACGAAGCCGTCCTTGCGAGATCTGCACAACCCGTGCACACCCAGCACATTCCATATCAACATCGCGCCGGATGTCCTCGCCAAGGCTGGCTGACGCCCCTCGGGAGCCAGCCTTGGCGGAAGCACGGACTCGCGCCGGGAGCGGTGCGACCACACCGGCGGGCGCGGAACTCCCCGAGCAGGTCCAGGTCAAGGTGGCCGGCCAGCGGCCAGCAGCACGTCGGCCAACTTGTCGCCGATGTTGATGATCGGCCGCTTTGGGTCGTCGATGTCGGGGGTATCGGCTCCCCGGCGGCACAATAGGCACAGCGCCAGGTGCCCGAGTTGGACGGTCAGCTCGGCGGCGGCCGTCGTCGCGGTCGATGGCTGTGGGGTAGTGCGGGCGAATCCCTGCCGGAGTCGGCGGACGTCGCTCAGCAGTCCGGTCAGATCCTCTGGCGTCATCAAGCATCACCGACAGTCGGGGATATACGCCTTCGGCGGCGGTGACGCCCGGCGTGGTGGCAGCTCAGGCCACAGCGCGGCCAACCGGGACAGGGCGGCAGGCTCGACTTTCAGGTCAGCGGCCACCGTGCATCGCGCGTACGACGCCACCCAGTCCAGGACGACTCGAAGCTGCCAGCGTGACCTGACCCTGGCCTATGTGCCCCATCGCACGTAGGCGGATGTGGGATGACCAGGAAGTAGCTGCAGGTGGCTGTGGTCGACCGGGCACATCCAGTTCACCCAGACGACCCAATCTTGTACAGAGAGCGTAGGTGTCAAAACTGACAACACCTGATCCATTCCGCTGCTCTACCGCCCCGATGCGCCAGGAGCGGCTAGTGGCACCATCGACAGCCAAGCCAGCACTCGACGACCAACTCCACCCGTGCGGGTTCACGCCGATGACACGGACAACAAACATCAGGACCAGCGGTTCTACGTGATCAACAGACATAACTAGCATCCGCGACCTGATTGGCGCCCGTGAAGGCCACTCCGACCGGCTCATGATTACAGCCCTCCGCCACCAGATGGTGAACCCGTCTTGACGGTGACGACAAGGAATACCCACCGGTTTTCTTTCTCCAGCTCTCGGAGGCGTGCCCGTTCCGTGATCGACATCGATAGTTTCTCATCGGTGTGATCGATTCTGTATTGCGCTACCCAACTCCCCAACGTGGCCTCGTGCACATGGATTTTCCCGGGCGACCCCGGCATTGGACGTGAGGTCTCGATCACCATCCTCGTCGCTTCGGCCTTGAATTCAGTGTGACGCGCGTACATGCGGTTCGCTTGCGGGTTGTCAGGAGAATGTCTCTGTGGATTTTGGCGTCCGTGAAGACATCCACGAGGCTCTCCGGCGATCGCCTGGTCGTCGCGCTGGAGTTCGGTGTGATTGCTGATGGGCTGCCCGTTGTGGTTCTTGACGGTGGTCGCTGAAAGGTGGGGACATGACATCGACGGTGATAAGCAGGCAGAGGGGTGACCATGCGGTGGTGCTGGGTGCGAGCATAGCCGGGTTGCTGGCGGCCAGGGTGCTCACCGAGACCTACCAGAAGGTCACGGTGATCGACCGGGATGTCCTGCCCGAGATCGGGGTGCACCGGCGCGGTGTACCGCACGGACGTCATCACCATGGCTTGCAGCCGCGCGGCCGGGAGGTGCTCGATGAGCTCTTCCCCGGCCTCACGGCTGATGTCGTAAGGGCAGGGGCCAGAATCGGGGACGTTCTCGGCAACTGCCGCATTTTGCTGTCCGGGTACCGGCTGCGGCAGGCCGACATCGGCCTGCCGATTCTGGTCGCTCTCCGACCGTTGTTGGAGGGCCAGGTAAGGGCTCGGGTACGGGCACTGCCCAGCGTCACCTTCCTGGAGGGCACCGACATCGTGGGGCTGACTACTACCGCCGACCAGCGCCGGGTCACCGGGGCCAGGGTATGCAACCGAGGCGGGGAACCGGTGGCCGTGCAGGGTGATCTTGTGGTGGATGCGACTGGCCGCGGCTCACGGACACCGATCTGGCTGCAGCAGATGGGTTATCAGCGACCTGCCGAGGACCGGATCGACATCAGGCTGGGGTACGCCACCCAGACCTATCGCCTGCGTCCCGGTGCCCTCGGCAAAGACATACTGATCATCATCGGGGGTACGCCGGACAATTCCCGGCATGGCCTGTTAGCCGCATTGGAGGGCGACCGGCACATGGTCACCCTGGCGGGCATCCTTGATGATCACCCACCGACCGACCCGGCCGGCTTCGACGCTTTCATCGCCAGCCTGCCCTTCACCGACATCGCGGACACGATCGCAGGAGCCGAACCGCTGGGCGACCCGATGCCGTTCCGCTTTCCGGGCAACGTGCGCCACCGCTACGAACGGCTGCGCCAGTTCCCGGACGGCCTGCTGGTCATCGGTGACGCGGTGTGCTCGCTTAACCCCATCTACGCTCAGGGCATGACGATGGCCGCCAACCAGACGCTGGCGCTGCGGCGACTGGCGGCCCGAAGCCTGGAGCTGGCACCGGAACGGTACTTCCGGATGATCGCGAAGACGGTCGACCCGGCCTGGGACATCACTGTAGGCGCGGACCTGACTTTCCCCGGCGTGCCCGGAACCCGCACCGCCAAGATCCGGCTGGTCCACGCCTACCTGCCCCGGTTGCACGCGGCGGCAGCCCACGACGTGAGCCTGGCCGCAGCGTTCCTCCGCGTCATAGGGCTGCTCGACCGGCCTGAGGGACTGCTGCGACCAGACCGCCCACTGCGAGTGTGGTGGACCAACCGGCGCCACCCAGCCGCGCCCGCACGCCGGTGAGAGCATGATCCTCTACGGGCCGACCGGGGTCGGCAAGACCCACGTCGCGCAAGCCCTCGGCCACATAGCTATCAGACACAGCGCCGACATCCGCTTCGCCAAGGTCAGCCGCGTGCTAGCCGACCTCGCTGGCGGC
>JBOHFW010000180.1:0-7301 GCA_050699835.1 Pseudonocardiaceae bacterium
CTCACCCCGCACTCGAAGTGGTCCATCCACTCCGCCTACCAGGACAACCTGCACATGCTCACGCTGTCCCGCGGCGGGCAGGCCATCTGGATGTCCGATGTGGACGCCGCCAAGATCGACGTCAAGGACAACGAGTGGATCGAGGCGATCAACCGCAACGGCATCGTGGTCGCGCGGGTGATCGTCAGCCACCGGATGCCCGAGGGAACCGTGTTCATGTACCACGCCCAGGAGCGCACCGTGGGCGTGCCGCGCATCGAGAAGACCGGCAAGCGCGGCGGCATCCACAACGCGCTCACCCGGCTGATGATCAAACCGACGCACCTGATCGGCGGCTACGCCCAGCAGTCGTTCGCGCTGAACTACCACGGCCCCACCGGCAACCAGCGCGACGAGGTCACGACCATCCGCCGCCGCAGCCAGGAGGTGATCTACTGATGAGGATCATGGCACAGCTGGCCATGGTGATGAACCTGGACAAGTGCATCGGCTGCCACACCTGCAGCGTGACCTGCAAGCAGGCGTGGACCAACCGCGGTGGTGTCGAGTACGCCTGGTTCAACAACGTGGAGACCCGGCCCGGGCAGGGGTACCCGCGGCAGTACCAGGACCAGGAGCGGTGGAAGGGCGGCTGGACGCTGACCAAGCGCGGCCGGCTGACGTTGCGCTCGGGCTCACGGTTCAAGCGGCTGCTGAACATCTTCGCCAACCCCGACCTGCCGACGGTGGCCGACTACTACGAGCCGTGGACCTACGACTACGACAATCTGCTGTCCGCGCCACCATCGGACACCACCCCGACCGCCCGGCCCACCTCGCTGATCACCGGCGAGGACACCAAGGTCACCTGGGGTGCCAACTGGGACGACGACCTGGGCGGCGGCCCCGAGCAGATCGGCCGCGACCCGCTGCTGGCCAAGGTGTCCGACAAGGTGAAGCTGGAGTTCCAGCAGACCTTCATGTTCTACCTGCCGCGGATCTGCGAGCACTGCCTCAACCCGTCGTGTGCCGCGTCCTGCCCGTCCGGCGCGATCTACAAGCGCAGCGAGGACGGCATCGTGCTGGTCGACCAGGACCGCTGCCGCGGGTGGCGGCAGTGCGTCACCGGCTGCCCGTACAAGAAGATCTACTTCAACCACAAGACCGGTAAAGCGGAGAAGTGCACGTTCTGCTACCCGCGGGTGGAGGTCGGGATCCCCACGGTCTGCGCGGAGACCTGTGTGGGGCGGCTGCGCTACATCGGCGTGGTGTTCTACGACGCGGACGCGGTGCTGGCGGCCGCGTCGGTGCCCGACGAGAAGGACCTGTACCCGGCGCAGCTGGGCGTGTTCCTCAACCCGCACGACCCGCGGGTGGTCGCCGAGGCGGAGCGGGCCGGCATCTCCCAGGAGTGGATCGAGGCCGCGCAGGCGTCCCCGATCTACAAGTTGATCGTGGATTACCAGGTGGCGCTGCCGCTGCACCCGGAGTACCGCACGATGCCGATGGTCTGGTACATCCCGCCGCTGTCCCCCGTGGTGGACGTGCTGGCCAGCACCGGGCATGACGGCGAGGATCCCGGCAACCTGTTCGGCGCGCTCGACGCGCTGCGCATCCCGGTGGAGTACCTGGCCGAACTGTTCACCGCAGGCGATGTCGGGCCGGTGCGGGCCTCGTTGCAGCGGCTGGCCGCGATGCGCGCCCACATGCGCCGGGTCAATCTCGGGGAGCCGGTCGCCCCGGAGATCGCCGAGTCGGTGCGCCTGACGCCGGCCGAGATCGAGGCGATGTACCGGCTGCTGGCCATCGCCAAATACGAGCACCGCTACGTCATCCCCAGCGCGGCCGGCTCCGATGCGCACCGGCTGGACGCCCTGGCCACCGGGTGCAGCCTGGACTCCGAGGGCGGGCCCGGCATGACCGCCTTTGACGTCATGGACGACAAGTTCCATCTGACAGCCGACCTCAACGGTGCCGCCGCACCAGCGGACAAGGGACGCCGGATCAACCTGCTCAACTGGGACGGCAAGAACACCAACGGCCTGTTCCCCCCCACGCCGCCAAACACCAACGGTGCAGCGACGCACGCCGCGGAGCCCACCCGATGAGCCCGGCCTGGTTGGGACGCCTGCGTTCTGGGGACAGAACGCAGTTATCAGCCCCGGATAAGTGCGTTCTGTCCCCAGAAGGCGGTCGGGATCAGCGCATGGTGTGGCGGATCGCCGCGCTGCTGCTGGACTATCCGGCGGCGCAAACCCTGGGCATGCTGGACGAGCTGCACGCCGGGGCCGTCGCGCTGCCCGCACCGGCCGGGCCCGCACTGGGGTCGTTCGTGGATCATCTCCGCCAGACGCCGCCGATCGAGCTGGCCGCGTACTACGTGGAGACCTTCGACCTGCGCCGCCGCAACTGCCTGCACCTGAGCTACTACGCCTACGGTGACACCCGCAAACGCGGCATGGCGCTGCTGCGGTTCAAGCACGCCTACCGTGCTGCGGGCGTTGAGCTGGGCGACCACGAGCTGCCGGACCATCTGGCGGTGGTGTTGGAGTTCGCCGCGACCGTGGACCCGGTGGCCGGCCGGCGGCTGCTGGTCGAGTACCGGCCGGTGGTGGAGCTGCTCAGGCAATCCCTGCACGAGTGCGGGTCGCCCTACGCGGCGCTGCTCGACGCCGTGTGCGCCACCTTGCCGGAGCTCAGCGTCGCCGACCGGCGCCGGGTCGCCGAGCTGGCCGCGCAGGGACCACCCGAGGAAGAGGTGGGCCTGGAGGCGTTCGCGATGGACCCGGCGCTGCAGGAGCACATGGGAGGACGGCGGTGACCACCCTGCTCTGGATGACCGTGCCCTACCTGGCGTTGATCTCGTTCGTGGTCGGCCACATCTGGCGATACCGGCACGACCAGTTCGGCTGGACCACCCGGTCCTCCCAGCTCTACGAGAGCAAGCTGCTGCGGCGAGGCAGCCCGTTGTTCCACTTCGGGATCCTGGCGGTGCTGTTCGGGCACGTGCTCGGCATCCTCATCCCGGCGAGCTGGACCGCGGCGCTCGGCGTGTCCGAGCATGCCTACCACCTGCTGTCGGTGTCCATCGGAACACTGGCTGGTCTGGCCACGGTGGCCGGGCTGGCGATCCTGCTGTACCGGCGGATCACCGTGCCGGCCGTGCGCAAGGCCACCACCGGCCTGGACAAGCTCATGTACACGCTGCTCAGCGCCGCAATCCTGACCGGGATGCTGAACACCGTCGGCAGCAACCTGATCGGCGGCGGCTACAACTACCGGGAGACGGTGTCACCCTGGTTCCGCAGCCTGTTCACCCTCTCCCCGCAACCGGAGCTGATGGTCGGCACCCCGCTCAACTTCCAGATCCACAACCTGGTGGTGCTGGTCCTGCTGGCGATCTGGCCCTACACCCGCCTGGTGCACGTCTTCAGCGCACCGCTGGGCTACCTGACCCGGCCCTACGTCGTCTACCGCAGCCGCGACCAGCACCCGGGCGCCCGCCGCTACGCCCGCGCCTGGGAGCAACCCGCACCCACTCCTCCCCGCCGGTAGCGGGAAGTTCACCATGCGCGGCTCATCTATCTTGCTCGGCGCTCGCAGCGTCGGCGAAATCACACCGGTGGGACTACCCAGCGACACTGGGCCTCCCGTCCCCGATGCCCACAGTGCCGCAATCGGGACTGCGGTGATTCGCTCCCCCAGTGGGTACACCGCACGCCCGCTGTTCAGCACCACACCAGCAACGAAGCGAGCGCCGAGCTGGTCGCGTAGCCACGCCAGGTGGCGGACGTCGTTGGCTCCCGGAGATGCCGTGGCCTTGATCTCCACGCCCACGACGCGCCCGTCAGCTGACTCGAGGATCACGTCGACCTCGCGGCGGCCGTCCTGCTGGCGCAGATGAAAGGCGTGCACGTCCAGCGCGTCCACACCGAGCAACGGGCGCAGCTGGGCCAGCACAAACGTCTCCAGGATCCGCCCGAGCAGCCCACCATCGGACATGACGGCCACGGAGTCGACGCCGACGAGCACTGCGCAGAGGCCCGGGTCGACCAGGTAGCGCTTGCGGGTCTTGACCAGTCTGCTGATCCGGTTGCTGTGCCAGGCCGGCAGGGCCTCAACGATACGTAGGTCCGCCAGCAGGCGTTCCTGGCGGCGGACCGTCTTGACGTTCACGTCGGCCGCGGCGGCCAGCTCGGTGTCGGCGACCACACCCGCGCTGTGCTCGGCGATTGCCCGCAGCAGCCGGTTGAGTCTGGCGGGATCGCGGGTCTCCCCCAGCTCGGCGACGTCCCGCAGGATGAGCTGCTGCAGGTAGCTCCGCAACCAGGCTCGGCCTTGCGCTTGACCGAGCCGCACCACTGGCGGGAACCCTCCGGTGACAGCCAGGTCCACGTAACCCACCAGATCGGGAAGCTCTGGTGGCAGGGCCAGATGGGCGGCGACGCCGGCGAAGAGCCGCTCGACGAAGTCGTTGCGCGGCGCAGCGCTCGCTCGTTGCTCCAGGACGGTCATCGGGAACATGTCGATTTGGATCACTCGGCCGGTACCCGGCCAGGACACCGACGTGAACCCGGCCCGCACGCTGCCGGTCAGGACGACACTGCCCGGTGCGATCCCTCGGTCCACGGCGCGTTTGACCGCGCCCAGCACGTCGGGCACGGCCTGCCACTCGTCCAGCAGTAGCGGGCCGGCGCCGCTGCGACGTTGCAACCGGGCCCGCAGCGCAGCCGTTGGATCAGCCTGGAACGCTGCCGCCTGTGCCGGATCATCGAGCTCGACGACGTCGCCGGCAATCTGCCGGGCGGTGGTGGTCTTGCCGCTGGCCCGCGGCCCGAGAATCAGCGCCGCAGGGAAGGCCGCTAGCACCGCTGACAACCGGGTATCGACCAGCCGCGGCAGATATGCCATGCCTCCCCCAGATGACGGTGACGGCCCAACCAGGCTGAGGGCCGTTTCACACACAGGTTAGCGGACGTTTCACACATCATCTAACGGCTGTTTCACACAGGTGTCACATCAAGCTCGCCTGCGCATGACTCGGCCCGGATCGAGTGCATCTACGACGTCGATGTCGGGCCGCTCACGCACCGCTACCCGGGCTACGAGAAGTACCGATGGATCGTGCTGCGCGAGGACGGGGAGCTGCTGTTCATCCCCAAACAGGTCTGGCTCTGCTACTCCTTTCCCGATCTCGGCGCACCCCTGCTATTGATCGCTCTGGATGGCGCAGCGAAACGTCGTACTAACGCCGTGAGCCCGCCCGCTGGACCAGCCAGCGGTACCGTGACCGGCTATGAGACGCGTGGAGCATCGCAAGCGGGGCGCCGACCCGCAGCGTCGTTCGGGCGCACCGGGCTTCTTCGCGACCACGCTGCCCGGGCTCGGGAAGTTGCTTCGACAGGAGATCACCGCCCATCCGGATCTCGAACCGGATGACGAACCCGGCAACGACGGCCGGGCCGACATCGTCTTCTTCCGCATGCACCGCGGCGCCCAGCCGGACTCCGCCACGCTGCGACTCGCCGAGGACGTGTTCGTCACGCTCGCGCGCACCGTGAGTGGCCCACCCCGGCGCGTCGCCGACTCCCTGGTGACCAGGACCGACCTGGAACGCGGTCTGTCGGCATGGACCCGCTTCGCCCGGCACCTGAACTCCTCGATGACCTACCGGGTGATCGCCCGGGTGGTCGACGAGACCCGTTTCAAGCGCACCGAACTCCGTGATGCAGTCACGACCGCCGTTGCGGGTCAGCGACCGCGATGGCGCGTGGAGGACCCGGCCGAGCTGGAGCTGTGGGTGCTCGAATACCAGCGGGGCACCTTTGTGGCCGGGCTACGACTGTCCGACAAGCGAATGCGCCAACACGGCGGCGGACGGGCCACCGAACGACGCGCAGCGCTGCGTCCCGTGGTCGCCGCCGCCATGATCTGGCTCGCCGGTGAGTCCCCCGGACGCATGCTCGACCCCTGCTGCGGGTCAGGGACGCTACTGGACGAGGCGCTCTCGGTGGGCTGGGAGGCAGTCGGTTCGGACCTGGACTTAGAGGCCGTAGCGATTGCCCGCGAGAACGTACCCCGGGCTGCGGTGGAACAGGCCGACGTCCTCAAGCTTCCCCACGACGACGCCACGTTCGACGCTGTGGTGTCGAACCTGCCCTTCGGGCGGCAGTTCCAAGTTGAGGACCCGGCCCGCTGGCTCCGGCGCGCCTTGATCGAAATGGCGCGGGTCACACGACCCGGTGGCCGGGTGGTGATCCTGGTGCCCCCGCCGGTCCCCCGTAGCCTGAGCGATCTCACCATGGCCAGCAGCTACCCGTTGCGGCTGCTCGGTGTCTCCACCCGGATCTGGGCACTCGACTGCGACCAGATACCGCAAAGCAATGTTTCCCGAGATCGCCAGGGCACCGCTGCCGCGCACTCATAAGGCCAAGAGTCACCTGAGAGTACGGACGAGGAGTGCTCCAGCCCATCGGAATGGCTCCGCCCGCTACGAGGACGGGTGGGGCCGTTCGTGATGGTTGTCGAACAGCTCACCCCGGGCCCGGCACGCCGCACCGGCAGCGGCACGGTCCCGCGCAAGATTTCGCAGAGCAGCCGGATCATGGCGTCACGGTCCACAGTGGTCAGTGTGCCCGCAGACCAACCGGGTAAGGGAAATCCCCCCATCAGCCTGGTGGTTCGTCGCTCAGCGTCGATCTGGTGGCGAGCTGAGCGACGCCACGACAGTCAGCCGGAAGTTGTGTGCGCAGGTCAGGGCTGGGGGGCTGGACAGTACCGAGGTCACCGGGCCCTGTCCGGCGTCGAAGCAATCCAGGTCAACATCGGTGACTAGGCCGTCGCCGTCATCGTCGGTGTCCAGCAGGTGCACCGGCCGCGCCCCCTGCTCCGGATGCCGGGCCCGGAGCAGGATCAACTGCTCGATGAGCTGATCCAGCGTGAGCGGCGCACGCACCACCATCACGACCACCGGTCAGAGCCGGGCCGGCCCGCCCACCGCGCGGTCCCCACAGCCAGGCAGCTCACGCACCACCCGGCCACCGTGGCGCCATTGATCGTCAAGCCCGCACAGGGGATCAGCCGCCCGCACCCAGCGCGCCCGTGACCCTCGATACCCGCAGCCTCGACCTCACCCGGCGTGAGCAGATGCAACTGCTGATCGGTCGGGCACCGCGCCCACCTCGGCAGCGGCGGCACCGGATCACCACGACCCGCGGCAGGGTGGCCGTCTGGTTCCGGCTGGCCACCAGGAACCGGAAGCGGCCGGTGCGGCCGGTGGCCAGCCGGGCTCGTGAGGGGAGCAGGAGCCGACCGACCGCCGG
>JBOHFW010000181.1:0-3847 GCA_050699835.1 Pseudonocardiaceae bacterium
CCCTTCACCGGGCCGAACCCACGACCGATAAGCCGGCGCAGCAGTCATACCGCACCTCAACTATGGCCCCGCTCAGCTGGCGGCGGTGACCGGCCACACTCATTTACGAGCCGGTGACTACACCGCAGCCCGGACCGCGCTCGCGCTCGCGCTCGACCACCTCCCGCCCACCGACCGCCGCGGCCGCATCCTCACGCTGACCGATCTCGCCACAGCCGAGGTGCACGTGGGCAACGTCCCCGATGCGTGCCGTTATGCCACCACCGCCGCTGACCTCCTCCAGCGCACCCCTTACGCCACCGGTACCACCCACCTGCGCGCCTTCCGCGCGATCGCGGCCCGCCCGATCGGCCCCCGCGCCCTGCGCGTGCTCGACGAACACCTCGCCCAACTCGCCGCTTGACGAACTTCGCGCGGCCACATCGCGGGCGGTCGGGGATCTCGTGGGTCAGTTTGGTGCCACCCGGCGAGCTGCTGTGTTACCAAGACCGCGACGCACTCCGCGCAGCGTCGACCAAGCGGAGTGGCCAACGCAGAGGCAGAAACGAGATGTCCGCACAGCGCCTTGGCAACGACCGGTGCGCTGACCAGCTAATGCATTGTCGTGGGCTTGGCTGACGATGGCACAGGTCGCTAGTCCCAGAAACGTCAGCATGTCACCGCCCAACGGCGAAATCATTCTTGTTGCAAATTAAGCTCAAGCCGAAGAGTCGTGCCGGGTACCGAAAGCTTCGGCTGCCATCGTGGGCGGTGGAGATGTTGCATCGCCGCCAGGCTGAGGCCATCCCGAACGAATGGGGTGTGGTGTTCACGTCACCGGCAGGGCTGCTCCGGGACCCGAGTAACACCCAGGCCGACTTGCGGGATGTCTTCGCCCGGCTGGGCTACCCGTGGGTGACCTCGCACGTGTTCCGCAAGACAGCAGCCACCTTGCTGGACGAAGCTGGGGTGAGCGCCCGGAAGATCGCCGACCAGCTGGGGCATTCTCAGGTGTCGCTCACCCAGGACTCCTACATGGGACGCAAGATCGCCTCGGAGGACGCGGCCCGGGTGCTGGAGATCATCGGCAGGCCTGATGCGGCAGCGCTAATCATGAGCGCAGACCGGGGTCACGGCGAATGAGTCGTGCTGTGAACCTGGGGGTGGATCTTGAAAACCACCCTAACGAAACCGTTTGACCTGGGATTTTGGCTCCCCGAGTTGGACTCGAACCAACAACCCTGCGATTAACAGTCGCATGCTCTGCCAATTGAGCTATCGGGGAAGGTGCCGGTATCCACCGTCCGGCGGGCCGACCACGAACCACCCTAGCGCACGCTGTGCGACTCTCAGCGTCCGGTTACCGGGCCTGCGCGACAGCGAAGATCCGGCGGAAGGGGAACCAGGTCACCCCGTCGGCTCCCGCCGGGTAAGCGGCCCTCAGCCGTGGGGCGAGCTCGTGGCGGAATGCCGCCCACTCCGCCGCCGACAGGGCCGCCCGGACCGGCCGCAAGGCGGTTCCGGTGATCCATTCGAGCACCGGGTCCGGGCCGGTCAGCTGGTGCAGGTAGGTGGTCTCCCAGACGTCCAGCTCCGCGGCGGAAGGGCCCAGCACCGCCGCGTATCCGGCGGGCTCGAGTACCGGGTGCGTCCCCCGGAGATCGAGCAGGTCACGCCAGCGGGGCTCGGCGGTGAGCCGAGCTGCCTCAGCGTGGGAGGGCGCGTTGAAGTTTCCCGGCACCTGTAAGGCCAGCCATCCCCCAGCGGGAAGCTGTCGCATCCATCGGCGCAGCAGCTCCGCGTGCTCAGGAACCCACTGCAACACGGCGTTGCACACGATGAGACCGGTGCCGGGCGGGGGCGACCACCGGCGGACGTCCCACAGCTCTGCGTGGATACCCCGTTCACACGCGGTCTGCACCATCTCGGGTGAGCTGTCCAGCGCCATCACTGCGGCCATCGGCCACCGCTTGGCCAGCAACCGGGTCAGGGTGCCCGGCCCGCAGCCCAGATCCACCACCAGACCTGGGTCGCGGGCATTCACCCGGGCCAGCAGGTCGTGAAAAGGACGGGCCCGGTGATCACCGAACGCGAGGTAAGTCTCCGGATCCCACACCCCGCCCTGCCCCCTCATGCCAGCGACACTAGCTCTGCGCGGTCAGCCACGACCGGCATGCCGCAACCTCGTTGATCATCGCCTGCAGGGCACCCGGCGCGGTACCGGGATCAGCGCGAACCTGCAGCACCAAGCCATCTTGACCGGGCACACGGCGCTGCACAAACCACGCCCCACCTCCGGGGAGCTCGCAGCGCCGGCTGGATCGAATCGAGCTGGTCACCCGGTGCCGCACCACTTCGGGGACCCTGCTGGGCGCTAGCAGCGCGAATCGGCGCGGCGGCAAGTCGGCCAGCAGCACCGTCTCACCCACCATGCCCGTGCTGACCGCTTCGGTGACCACCAAAGCGCTGCGGTCCCACACCGCCTTGCTCACCAGGTGCCAGCCGACGCGGCGAGCCTCGGCACCTTCGGGCACCCACATCCCCAGCTGGGTCAGCACCAGATGCCCGCTATCACCCGCCAATTCCCCCGTGGTGACGATCCGCTCGGTGGGCGCCAAGCGACCGGCAAAACCGGGGGGCAGTTCAGATCCTGCCCTAAAACCCCGCAACAAGCGCCCCCAGACACTCACTCCTGGGACCCTACGGCCTGCTCGCGAAGCGCGCGGTAGTACTGCTCCAGGGCCACTAGATCACCGAAGAGCTGGTGGTAGGTGTCCGCGTCCTCCAGCGGGGAAAGCCGTTGCAGCCGGGACTTGATCTCAGCGACCTGCTGCCCGACCACCGTGGCCTGCAGCCGGGCCAGCAGGCTCCCGATGTAGCGGGCGTCGTCCTCGGCGCTTCCGTTGGCCCGTAGCGTCTCCACCGCGAGCTCGGTGACCAACGATCGCTCCAGGCAGTGACCCGCAACGGCGTCAACCCACTCCGGGCCGGACATTCCCGCGGCGGTGCCCCCGGCGGCCAGCACCGCGGCGTGCACCTGCGCATAGTAGGGGTGGGTGAAGGCCTCGGCGGGCAGCGCGTCATAGACCGGGCCGGTCATCGCGGGCTCCTGCAGCACCGCCTTGAGCACCTCGCGTTGGGCTTGCAGCCGCACGTCGTCCCGGGCAGGGGGCTCCGTGCCGTTCTGCGTCGGGGACGCCTTCCGGCCGCGCCCATCACGTTTCCCAGTGGTCTCACCTGCGGTTTCTCGGACCCGGCGCCGCACGGTGGCGACGTCGTCCCACCCGACCCAGCCGGCGAGCTGCCGGGCGTACTCGTCACGCAGGGCCACATTCTTGATCTGGGCGACCAATGGCACGGTGCGTCGCAAGGCCTCTACCCGGCCCTCCGCGGTGTCCAGGTCGTGCTCGGCGAGCAGGGTCTTCACCGCGAAGGTGAACAGCGGTTGGCGGCGGGCCACCAGGTCGCGCACCGCGGCGTCACCCTTGGCCTGGCGCAGCTCACAGGGGTCCATCCCGTCCGGCGCGATCGCGACGAAGGTCTGCGCCGCGAAGCGCTGCTCGTCATCGAACGCTTTCAGCGCCGCCTTCTGCCCGGCCTGGTCGCCGTCGAAGATGAAGATCACTTCGCCGTGGAACTCGAAGTCGTCCATGAGCAGCCTGCGCAGCACCGCGATGTGCTCCGCGCCGAACGCCGTGCCACAAGACGCCAACGCGGTGGGCACGCCGGTCAGGTGCATCGCCATCACGTCGGTGTAGCCCTCGACCACGACCACCTGGTGCCGCCTGGCGATCTCCCGCTTGGACAGGTCGAGCCCGAACAGCATCTGGGACTGCTTGTAGATCGGGCTCTCGCTGGTGTTGAGGTA
>JBOHFW010000182.1:0-4403 GCA_050699835.1 Pseudonocardiaceae bacterium
TCACCGCGGCGACTCTAGCCGCCGCCGCCGCGCGGGCCGCCGCCGAGCTGGTTCGCCTCAACACTGACCTCGGCGAGCTCGGTGGTGACCTGGCCGCCCGGGCCGCGCACGCCGCCGAGGTCGCCGCCAAAGCCGTCGCCGTTCCCAACTCGCGCTGAACGCCCTCTCCCGGATCACGTCACAGTCGCCCGGCTATCCCAGGCGCCATGTACCTAGTGTCACTGTTCGTGAGATCTGGGGAAGGACTGTCGCAGCGGAGGTGCCACAGGAGGCAGGTGCTCGCGGTGATGCTGCTGGCCGGTGGGGTTTGGCTGCTGGTCACACCGGGCCGCTGGTCGCCGCCGTTCCGTGGGCGTGCGACGGTCGCGCGCTCCGCAGCGTAGTCCCGTAGATCGGTGAGGTCGGGGTGTAGGAGGGTAAGCTGCGATGCTGGCTTGTCGGTCGGGTCGTTCTGTCGGTCCTTGCTGCTTGAGTGCTCCCATGCCGATGAAGGTGGGTGAGATGATCAAGCTGCTGGAGGCCGAAGGGTGGTACCTCGTCCGGTTTCGAGGCAGCCATCGGCATTACCGCCATCCGACCGAGCCGGGCACAGTCACAGTGGCCGGCAAGCCGAGTGAGACGTTGCGGCCGATGACCGAGAAGAGCATTCTGAGGCAGGCCGGTATTGGGAGGACCCAGCAGTGAGCGGATACGTCGTCGTCATCGAGGGTGATGAGGCTGGTGGTTTCAGCGCATGGAGTCCTGACCTCCTGGGCTGTGTTGCCGCTGCTGCTACCTACGAGGACTGTGTCGCTCTGATGCGTGAAGCGATCGCTGGTCACCTGGAGGTCATGCGCGAGCACGGCGACCCCATCCCGGTGCCATCGGCGATCAACGCCTTCACCGTCGTCGCGGCCTGAACCGCTCCATACGCCGTACACCGCCCGCGAGGCCGCCGCCCTCGGCGCGCAGGTTCTGGTCGTGGTAGGCACCCTGCCCTCCCGCCGCGCCGTCGACGACCTACGCATGCCGAATTCCACGTGAGCGGACCGACATGCCGGCTACCTTAGCGCGCTGTGGGTCCGGTTCGTGTTATTGCGGCTGCCGGCCCGGCGCCGCCAGGTCCTTGCGACGTTGGCGCTTGCACAGCGCCCGATAATGGGCCGGTCCGGCCTCGGTGACGGTGACCTGTTGTATACCGGACTCCGGATCGCTCAGCTCCAGCAATCCGTCCTTCAGCAGCCCGTCGAGGATGTCGGGGATGAGCCAGCCGGGAACCGGGGTTGCCACGGTCGTAATAGGTGCCCTCCCGGCGCGGGAGGCCACCCCGGCGCACCCGGCGTAACCCCATCCACTCGAAAAAGTCCGGACCGCTCAACTTCATCGGTCCCTCCCGCCGGCGGCCAGGCTGATCAGCTCCCACAAGCGGATGATGGCGCTCTGACCCCAGGGGCGTTGCAGCGCTGGAACGCCCCCCGAATGAGCTACACCGGCAGGACAGCCCGGTGGGCCATGCCGCGCAGCTCCATGCCGATGACGTTGCGACGCGTGCCGGGGAGCAACGTGGCTATGGCGTCGCGGACATTCGGATCCCGCAGCACCATCGTGGGGGAGATGCTCTCTGCGGTGCGCAGGGCCCGCACCGCGTCGTCGTGGCGTCCCCGCAACTGGGCTAGCGCGCGGCCGACATGCACCCAGTAGAGGGACCGGTTCAGCGGGAAGGGGATACGCTCCGGGTCGAACTCCTGCGCGATACGGGTCACTTGGTCGGGCTCGTGGGTTTCCAGCGTGGGATGCCCGCCGCTGAGTACCTGCAGCTGCTCAGCGACTCGACGGAGGTGCTGAGCGAGGGCAAGCCGGGGTCGTACCCGGTGCCGCTGGCCGCCGCGGTGCGGGGTCTCGCTGGACCGGTTGACCAGCGAGGACCCTGCGGCCGGGCAGCTGCTGACGGTGTGTGCGTTCCTTGCCGCGGAACCGATCCCGGCCCGGCTGTTCACCGCCGCCCCGGCGGGGGCGTTGCCTGAGCCGCTGGCCACGGTGGGCACCAGCACGCTGGCGTTCCGGCGTTGCCTGGGCCGGATGGGGCGTTACGGGCTGGTCCGGATCGCCGAGGACCGGGTGCAGCTGCACCGGCTGACCCAGGCCATCGTGCGCGACACCGTGCCCGCTGCGCAGCGTGCTGACCAGGCCACCGTGGTGGCGGCGGTGCTGACCGGGATGGACCTAGGTGATCCGGATGATCCGGTGTCCTGGCCGGGCTGGGCAGAGCTGCTGTCCCACCTCCGCGCGGTCGACCTCGCCGGCACTGACCACGGCGCCGTGCGTGACCACGCCTGCGACGCCATCTGGTACCTGCTGCGCCGCGGTGACACCCCCACCGGCCACGAGCTCGCCCAGCAGTTGCACCAGGCCTGGCTCGCCCGCCTGGGCCCCGACGATGACCACACCCTCAGGGTGGCCAACAATCTCGCCGATGCCTGGCGTGGCTTCGCCCGCTACCAGCAGGCTCGGGAGCTGGATGAGGACATCCTGGAGCGGCGCCGGCGGGTGCTGGGTCCCGATCACCCCGACACCCTACTCTCGGCGAGCAATCTCGTGCGTGACCTGCGCGCATTGGGGCAGGATGAGGCCGCCCGCCAACCGGAAGCCGACACCTCACGGGAACACGGCGCAAACGGAGCCGACGATTCCAGCCCCACTGAGTGAGACCGAAGAACCAGTGATCTTGCGGTAGAGGCACCCGCAGCCGCACTACAGTGCCGCGAACGGATTTGCTCTCGGCGGTGAGCTGGCCGCCCAGCCGACCGGCCCGGCCCGCCCAGGGACCCGGCTACACGGTCACCAAGTCTCGCGCTCGTTCCAGGAAGTCTCCGACGGCGGGTACCGTGGCGTGCGGCGTCATCTGGTGACAGAGGTTGCGAAGCCGGCCGATACTTCGGCTGGAGTCCACGCTGTCGCCCAGGGTGATCGCCTTGATGCCCCAGCTGGCGGCGGCATCGAGATCACGGTGCTTGCCTGGCCGAGCCAGCGCATCAGCCAAGTGGATCGAGAAAAGCTGCCGGTCACGGACGAAGGACTCGCCGAATAAGCCGACGCCTTCCTCCAAGAGCACGGCCGCTCGCTCAGGTTCACCCAATTTCAGGAGACATACGCCCGAACAAGCGGTGATGTCCGCCGGGCTGACCCAGTACAGCCAGGGCGGGTCACCGTCCCGTGGCTCGAGGTGGCTCAGAGCTTCGGACACCGCCGCCGTGCACCCCGAGGCGTCCTGCATGATCCCCCGGGCGTATCCCTGCCGAATGTGGAGTTCGGAGAGCAGGCGCGGCGTCTCCCTGCCCCGTACCCCGGCAAAAGCAGTCTGCAGGAGCGTGACAGCTTCCCCGGGCCGCCCCTCGTCCACAGCCTGCTCTGCCAGGCAGCTCAGGATGTGCGCACCCAGAGGCCGGTCGTCGGCGGTGTGCGCGGCCCGCAACCCGGCAATGTAGTAGCGCTGCGCCAGCGCTTGCTGCCCCGAGTCATGAGCGGTCCAGCCCGCAAGCTGTCCCAGCTCGGCCAGGGCAATGTGCAGCTTGCGGGCGGTGGGCTCATCGTAGGCAGCCTGATCCAGCAGCCCGGTGACCCAGCCGAACTCCTGCTGGGCCAGGGACAGCACCGTACCGCCACCAGCGACATCGTCCATCGCCCGCAGCTCGGCGATCATGGGGGGCAGCCGGTCGGCCAGCTCAGCCGACACCCGGCGCCCCGACAACCCGGAGACCAGCGGCCCCGGGTCCTGGATTAGCCATTGATGTGCTGGAGCGGTCAAGGCCATGCCGCTCAGGAACACGAAATGCCGGCGCTTCACCCTGTCACCGCCTCTCAGCACGACTGCCACCTCGACGGTACCTCGATGGCTCCAGGGTGTCGTGAGCACGGGATCGTGCTCAGGATCGACGGGCAGCTCCTCAGCCGCAGCCCCCTCACCCAGCGGCCCGCCTCCACCCTCCGGCTGTCCTTTGGAGAGCAGGGCGTCCAGCTCGTCCACCGGCACGCCCAGCGCCTGGGCCAACTTCGGTCGGCACCACGGCTGTGGTGTCGTGTCCCCTCCTTCCCATCGCACCACCGTGGAACGCTCGACTCCGAGCACCAGCGCGAGCCGTTCCTGCGTATAGCCGACAATTCTGCGGCGCTCCGCTAACGTGCGGCGTTTCATGGTCACGGCGGTAACACTCCTCCATGGGAGAAAGATCCAGCGTAACGGCCCGCTTACAGCACGCCGCATTGCCCGTCACCAATGATTCCTCCCGGTCAGTAGTGCATCACGGATGCGTCATAAGGCGGTGAATGCCGCACCGGGTGACGTCAGTCTGTCGTGATCTCAGCTCGGAGCGTGCCGTTACTCGACTGCTCGGTGACGGAGCTGTTGGATCGCCTCGCCGCGAAGC
>JBOHFW010000183.1:0-10737 GCA_050699835.1 Pseudonocardiaceae bacterium
GAACAACGCTGGGCTCCTTACATGGACGAAAAGGCGGGTTATGTCACGTTTCGCCATGGTCCGCTTCTCAACCTCAAGGGGGACCTCCCTGAGTGGATTGCCACACCGGCGTGCCCATCCGCAACTCCGGCAGCGCGAGGCCGAGTAGCAACCACGCCGCGATGGTGATTGGTGCAGCGGTGAACCACGCCGACGAGGCGGCCTGAACCAGCGCGACGAGTCCGGCAGCGATGGCCAGCGCGGGGCGACCAGCGCGCCGGTAACTAAGCGCCGTCGCCGCCCAGGCACCGTGGCCGCTGCCGGGGCCGGGCAGGACCGGCCCCCGGGTGTCTTGCTCCGTTCAGGAGAGCAGCGCGCGGATGTCGTCAGCGTTTAGGGCGGAGCCGAAGACGTTGCCGTCGTTCATGACGCCGGTGAACAGCTCGGCCTTGCGGTTGGCCAGAGCCAGCACCTTCTCCTCGATGGTGTCCTTGGCGATGAGGCGGTACACCATGACGTTGCGGGTTTGTCCGATACGGTGCGTTCGGTCCACCGCCTGCGCCTCGGTGGCGGGGTTCCACCATGGGTCGAGCAGGAAGCAGTAGTCCGCCTCGGTCAGGTTCAGCCCGAACCCACCCGCTTTGAGGCTGATCAGGAAGACGGGGACCGTGCCGTCCTTGAACCGCCGCACGACCTCGGGCCGGTTGCGGGTCGCGCCGTCGAGGTAGCTGTAGGTCACACCGGTGTCGTCGAGCCGCTCGCGGACGTGCGCGAGGAAGCCGGTGAACTGGCTGAACACCAGTGCTCGGTGCCCACCGTCGATCACCTCGCTGAGCTGGTCGACCAGTGCGTCGATCTTGGCGCAGTCCAGCTGCCGGTGCTCGGGCTCGACGAGCCCGGGATGCAGGCTGAGCTGGCGCAGCAGGGTGAGCGAGCGCAGGATCGTGAACCGGTTGCGGTCCACGTCATCGATCAGCCCGAGCACCTTCTGCCGCTCCCGCTGCAGGTGCCGCTGGTAGATGCGGCGGTGCCGCGGGTCGAGCTCCACCATGAGCAGCTGCTCCTGCTTCGCGGGCAGGTCGGCGGCCACCTGCTCCTTGGTCCGGCGCTTGACCAGCGGCTTGATCCGTCGTCGCAGCCGGGCCAGCAGCTCGGCGTCGCCCTGTTTCTCGATCGGCCGAGCGTAGTGGTCGCGAAACCGTGTCGGGCTCGGGAACAGCCCCGGCGCGGTGATCGACAACAGCGACCACAGCTCCATGAGGTTGTTCTCCATCGGGGTACCGGTGATCGCCAGCTTGAATGGTGCCGGACACCGCCGCGCACACTGGTGGACCTTCGACTGGTGGTTCTTCGTGAACTGGGCCTCGTCCAGGATCAGGCCGGACCAGTCCGCCGCGGCGTAGGCATCGGCGTCGAGCCGGAACAGGGTGTACGAGGTGACCACGACGTCCGCGCCGGCCACCACGTCCGGCAGGTCCTGGCCCCGGCGCCGCAGGGTGTCGGTGATCGTCACCACCGCGATGTCGGGCGCGAAGCGCGCCGCCTCGGCCGCCCAGTTCGACACCACGCTGGTCGGAGCGACGATCAGGAACGGCAACAGGCCGGGGTCGGCCTGCTTGGCGTGGCAGATCAGGGCCAGCGCCTGCACCGTCTTGCCCAGCCCCATGTCGTCGGCCAGGATGCCGCCAAGCCGGTGCTGCCACAGGAACGCCAACCAGCCGAACCCATCGCGCTGGTAGGGCCGCAGCTGCGCGGTCAGCGCGGCCGGCAGCTCCGTGCCCGCGAGCCCGTCCAAGCACAGCAGACCGGCGACCTGCTGCTGCCAGGCCCGCGCCTGACGGTCGACCACGCCCAGCGTGGCCAGCTCCTCCCACAGACTCGCCTGGAACCGGCTGATCCGCAGCGGAGCGGCCGGAGCGTCCTGCAACGCCCGCGCCTCCTCGATCAGCATGCGCAACGTCCGCAGCTCGGGCTTGTGCAGCGAGAAGTACGCCCCGTCGGGCAGCAGCAGGTGCGACTCGCCCGCGGCCAGCGCCATGAACACGTCGGTGAACGGGACCTGCCTGCCCTCGACGGTGATGCGGACGCCAAGGTCGAACCAGTCGGCGTCGCCGACCACGTCGGTGGTCGACACGCCGATGCGCAGCGAATCGCTCGCCTCCCGGTAGTCCGCCGGCTCCCCACTGCGCTCGACAGCGACCCCAGGCGCGTCAGCCAGCAGAGGCAGCGCCTCGGTGGTGAACCGCATCGTCGTCAGCCCAGCCAGCTGTGCGCGCGGCAACAGATCCAACCCCGGACCGCCACCTCCCAGCCCGAACTGATCGAGCGGCACGTCGAGGGCGCCGAGCACGGCCCGCTCCGCGGCCGGGTCCCGGACCCCCCAAAAACCATCGTCGGCCCCGGACGGCGCCAGCGGCACCCGCACCGCCGTGTCGCCCACCTCGTAGGCCCACTCCCACTCGACGGACAGATCGTGCTGGTCGCCGTAGGACGCCCGCAGCACCAGGGTGGGCTCTGAGATGGCCGGCGGCGTGAAGACGCCGTCGGACGACACGACCGTCGCCAGCTGGCGCAGCCGGGGATAGATGTCGTCGCGGAACCGGCCTGCCTGCCCTTCGGGCACCGGCAGCCGCTGGCCCTCCAGCACCATCCGCTGCAGCGAGGGCGGAACGGGATTGGCGAGCTTCGCCAGCCGGAACCGCCACTCGGTGGGGTTCGGATTGCCCTGCACCTGCGTCCGCGACACGTGCACGACGCCATGACCGTCGGCGCCGATGAACACGACCGGCACCTCCTCGCCGGTGGATTGTCCTGCCCCGTCCAGACGCAGCACCGGCGCGATGACCAGCGAGCCCGGTCCCGACCCCGCGGTGACGTCCAAGCACAGCTCGGCGTGACCATACCGCTCGAGGGCGCCGAGCCGCTTGCGCGCGTGCACGATCTCCAGCCCGATGTCGGCGGCCTCATCCAGGAACGACCACAGCCGCCGGCTGCCGAACGCGGCCAGATCGATCGTCTTGTCGTCCCGGGCGTAGTAGTAGCTCGGCGCGTCGCTACGCGCCTTGTGCAGCGCGTACAGCTCCCGCAACAGTCGCACGTGCGACGCGCGGCAGTCACCGTAGGAGTAGGCCGTCTCGAGCCTGCCCCAGCTCATCCCGCCGCCGACCCACCCGGTGTGACCCGGCCGCACCAGCCGGGCCAGCAGCTTCGACCCCACCACCACCCGGGCGCCGCGCGCGGCACCGGCCGGTGCGATGGACAGGGAGAGCTCGATGGCCAGCGGGACGCCATCGGTGGGCTGCTGAGCCGGCGCGAGCAGCGCACCGAGCGTCTGCTCCCAAGACGGCGCCGGTTGCCCGCCACCGGCCGGCTTGGCCGGACCCGCCGCGCCAGCAGCAGCGATCGCAACCGCGACCACGTGCTTGCAGTCGATGCCGACCGGGCACGTGCACTCACCGAACGCGAACGCCAGCTGCGCGCCACCCCGCGGCTCGAGGTACACCGCAGTCCGGTACCCAGCACCGCTGCTGCCCCGCACCACCGCTCGCATCACGCCGTCAGTGCCATCCCACTCCATGTGCAAGACCGCGCGCTGCCGCGCGTACGCCAGACCCCTGGCATAGGTCTGCGCATCCACAGCAGCCGAGACGCTGGCCGGATCGACACCCTCCACCACGACAAGCTGCACGCGGCTACCTCCTCCACAACCGGCGCGGGTCACTTCGCTGGCGGCGAGGGTAGCCGCCGGCACCGACAACGCCCGACGCCACGCCGCCGCCCGATCGCCGGCCTCCACGAGCGCGCGGCAACGGACGCCATACGCCGGCGCGTCGGACCGATCGACGATCGGGCCGGGAAGTCCTGAGCGGCGCCGACCAAGAGCGGGGCTGCCCGTGCTAGCAGCGTGGGGATTCCTTCAATAGGAGGGCTCGGCGCGCCTGCTCAGGAGGCGCAGGTGCCGGTGGAGACCGCGGCGTTGCGGTTGGGTGCCGCCGCGATGTCGTCAGCGATCTCGCCGTCGGCGAGCACGAACCCGGTCTGGTCGTTATCCACGGCGGCGCCGAACACCAGTCCGAGCACCTGCCCGGATCCGTCCAGCAGGGGGCCACCAGAGTTCCCGCTGCGCACGACCGCGCGGACGGTGTAGACGTTGCGAACCACGGTCGAGGCGTTGTAGATATCCGGGCCGCGCAGGTTGATGCGGTCCCGCACCCGGGCGGCCGAGGCCGTGTACGGGCCATCGTGCGGGTAGCCGAGCACCAGCCCGCTCACCCCGGTGGCGGCCGGTTTCGGGGCCAGGGGCAGGACCGGTGCTCTCAGCCCGGGCACCTTCAGGATCGCGACGTCGGTCTCCGGGTCGTAGCTGACCACCGTCGCTTCCAGCGCGCCGCTGTCCAAGGTCTCCACCTGGACCCGGTCGGTGCCGGCGACGACGTGCGCATTTGTGATCATCCGCTGCGGGGCAATCACGAACGCCGTTCCCTCAAGTGCCCTGGAGCAGGACCTCGCCCGGCCACGGACCTTGAGCACACTAGCCCGGGCCTGCCGCACCACCGGGCTGCTCAGCAGCGCCGGATCGGGTGTTTCCACAGCGGTGATCGGGGTCGTCGCGAAGGGCGGGAGGATCTGCGGGAACCCGGAGACATCCAGCAGCTCGGTCAGCCTGGAGGGTAGCTCGCGCAGCACGTTGGGCATCACCGTGTCCACCACGGCCAGCACCGACGAGTCCCGCACCGACGCGGTCAGCCCGGTGTAGGCGGACGATTTCGTCAGTGGTAGAGCAACCAGCCAGGCCACCACCAGGGCCGCGATGCCCTGCACCACGGCCCCCAGGAAGCTGTCCACCTGGCGTATCGCCTCGGCGTCCATCCGACGCTGCGCCGCCCGACCCAGCAACACACCCAGCGTCTCGCCCAGCGCCACGAGCACGATCACGATCGACACCCCGAGCGCGACCCGGACCTCCGGACTCTCATACCCCTCGATCAGCGCGGGCGCGATGCGTACGCCGATCACGGCTCCAGCCAGCACACCGATGAAGGACGCCGCCGCGGTGACCATGCCCTGCCGGGCGCCGGAGGTGCCGGCGAGTAAGGCCAGCACCAACACCAGCACGTCCACCCAGTTCACTGGATCACCTCGGTCCGCTCGGCCAGCCGCCAAGCGGCTTCCAGGTCGTACTCAGCAGCCGGCTCCCAGGGCCGTGCCCAGCCACCCATCGTGAGCAGCGCGGCCAGCAACCCGCCGGTGAACCCCCAGACGAGCATCCCAGGTATCCGGAATGCCGGACACGGGTACCCACTGGGTCCCCGCACGATCAGCCGGTTTGCCGGGTCTGCCAGCACCCGCAGCAGCACCCGAGCCACCGCGATGGTCTCCCGGTGGTCCACCGGGGCTACCGCTGCGGGCCGCTCCCAATGACCCAGCACAGGCGTGACGAGGAAACCCGACGGCGGCACGTGCACCTGCGGTAGCACCGCAACGGGCCGCACGTCCTCGGGGCGAACCCCGACCTCTTCGGTAGCCTCCCGAAGTGCCGTTGCCACCGGGCCGTCGTCGGCATCATCCACCGCGCCGCCGGGAAAACAGACCTGACCAGGGTGCGCGGACACGTCGTGCGAGCGCCGCTGCAGCAACACATCCGGCTCGCCGGTGCGCGGATCCGCGGCGAAGAGCACCAGCACGGCGGCCCGCCGGCCGCTCACCGGTGTCCCGGCGATCCGGCCGAGATCGCCAGGGGCAAGCCCAGTGGTGCGGCGTACCAGGGTGGCCAACCAGCCAGGGAGCGACCCGGGATCCACCAGTGGCCCGGCCACGAGCGATCCAGATGCCGATGGTCCGGTCATCCGACCGCTCCGGGGCCGAGATAGCGCGCTACGACCGCGCGCACCTGCGCCGGGCTGCGCATCACCTCAGGCGGGTTGACCTGATGGACCCGGCCATCGGCGGAGACCAGGTAGGTCAGCGGAATAACCGGCGGGGAACCCAGGGCGGCCCGCAGGGTGCCATCAGGATCGCTGACCGAGGGATAGCGCACGCCCAGCGCGGCGAGCGTCTCCAACGCTCCTTCGGGCATCCCCTGCACCTCCACGCCGAGCACCGGCACCGCGCCCGGCTCGGTGGCGTAGGTAGCCAACGCAGGGAGCTCTTGAGCACACGGTTGGCACAATGGCCCCCACAGGTTCAGCAGCGCCGGCCGACCGGCCAACGCCGCTGCCAGTTCGACCGTTCCCGGCTGGCCGAGACAGGGCAGCACGAGACCACTGAGCGGCCCGCGAACGGGCGCAGCGCCCGCCGGCGCGGTTGGACAGGGCGCCAGCGCCGCCCGCGATCTCAACTGATCGATGCCGGCCGGCGAGTCGGCGACGGCCGGCGCAGCACCAGCCGACGCTGGAGCCATCGTCTGGCTCGCCCGTGGCCATAACGCCACGACCAGAGCGAACGCCAACAACACCGGGACCATCGCCCAACGCAACGCGGGCTTCACCGGGTTGCCTCCGGGACGAGCACATCGGCATCGCCGCTGACATCGATCGGCAGCCCGGCCATCGTGAGCAGATGCGGCGTCTCCGGCCCGCGCAGCAGCGCGGCCGCAACGCCGGGTTCGGTGGGTCCGCTGCCGTACGACGGGCAATCGTCAGCCAGTGGGCAGACCCCGCAGGCCGGGCGCCGGGAGTGGCAGACCCGGCGTCCATGAAAGATCACCCGGTGGGACAGCATCGTCCAGTCCCGTTTCGGTATGAGCTCGCCGATCGCCTGCTCGACCTTCACCGGATCCTCGTGTTCGGTCCACCCCCACCGCCGGACCAGCCGCCCAAAGTGGGTGTCCACGGTAATGCCAGGCACGCCGAAGGCATTGCCCAAAATCACGTTGGCGGTCTTTCGCCCGATTCCAGGCAGGGTGACCAGGTCGGCCAGCGTAGCGGGCAACTCGCCACCAAAGCGCTCGACCAGCGCAGCGCCGAGCCCGATCAGCGCTGCCGCCTTGTTCCGGTAGAACCCCGTGGGCCGGATCAGCTCCTCCAGCTCACCCCGATCGGCCGCCGCGTAGTCGGCGGCGCTGCGATAGCGGTCGAACAACACCGGAGTGGTCTCGTTGACCCGCTTATCGGTGCACTGCGCGGACAGGATGGTGGCGATAGCGAGCTGAAGGGGTGTAGTGAAATCCAGCTCGCAATGTGCCTCTGGATAGGCGATGGCCAGTACCCGGTCCATCCGACGAGCTCGCCGGACCAGCGCGAGACGGCTCTCACCAGCGAAGGACCGGCGTGATCGGGCTGGCACGCTCCCAGCCTACGGAGGTGGCGCCCAGCCCCGTCGCGCGGACCAGGCAGCGCGACACGCCCGATACGCGACCCCGCGCGCACACCGGCTGGGTGATGGTGAATGATGCCTCGCACCATGACCATCTGGTTAGTTGCCGCCATCCCCGTCCTGATCATGTTTTTTGCGCTCGCGATGGAGCGGCTGGAGCATCGCCTGCGCCACCTCGCGGTCCGGGAGAACCTCGTGGTGCCGGAGAACGAAGTTGATGGTTTCCTGCAGACCGCCCGGCCAGAGGATGCGCTGTTCAACAGCAGGCTTGGCGGTGCACTGGCGCCGTTGCGACTTCGCCGGTTACGCCGTCCCGCGATGGTCCACTCACGCCATGTCAGCCAACGGTCCTAGACTTCATTCCATGTGATCGGCGGCACGGTGTCAGATCTGGCAGTGTCAGATCTGACACCCTGGCAGGTCCCTCGACGGTGGGGGGCCTCCTCCGCCCGGGTCAGCTGGAGGAACGCGGTGAACGACCCCCTGGCCAGGGCAGGCATCTTCCAGGGTGTCGACCCATCGGCAGCACAGGCCTTGAAGGCCGCCTTAGAGCCGGTCAGCTTCCCCCGTGCCCACGTTATTTTCGCCGAAGGTGAGCCAGGCGACCGCCTCTACATCGTGCTGTCCGGCAAAGTCAAGATCGGGCGCAGATTGGCGGACGGCCGGGAGAATCTGCTCGCGGTGTTCGGACCCTCAGACATGTTCGGAGAGTTGTCAATCTTCGATCCGGGGCCCCGGACGTCGACCGCCACCACGGTGACCGAGGTCAGCGCGGTCAGCATGGACCGCGTCGCACTCCGGGAGTGGATCACCAAGCGGCCTGAGATCGCCGAGCAACTGCTGCGGGTGATCGCACGGCGGCTACGCCGCACCAACAACCTGCTCGCTGATCTGATCTTCACCGATGTGCCAGGGCGGGTGGCCAAGGCGCTGCTGTCGCTCGCGCACGACTTCGGGAGCCAGGAGGGCGGCATGCTCCGGGTGACCCACGACCTCACCCAGGAGGAGATTGCCCAGTTGGTCGGCGCCTCCCGGGAAACGGTGAACAAAGCACTCGCCGATTTCGCCCACCGCGGCTGGCTCCGGCTAGAAGGCAAGAGCGTGCTCATCCTGGAACCCCAGCGCCTGGCCCGCCGGGCCCGCTGACAGCGCCGCGACGGCGGCGCATCGCGATGCGCTAGACTTGATGCATGAGAACCACGGTGTCGTTGGACGATGACGTCGCCGCCGCCGTGCGACGAATGCGCGCCGAGCGCAACATCGGCCTGAGCGAAGCGATCAACGAATTGGCACGGGCGGGGCTCTCCGTGCCGTCGCAACGCACGAGGTTCATCCAGCGCACCTTCCCCATGGGTGCCCGGATCGAGGTCGCCAACATCGGTGACACCCTTGAGCACCTAGAAGGCCCCAGCTACCGCTGATGCTCGTTGATGCCAACCTCCTGCTTTATGCGGTCGACTCGTCCAGCGCGTTTCATCGGCCCGCCTCGACCTGGCTGGAGTCGGCGCTCAACGGCGCGCAACGGGTGGCACTGCCGTGGCAGTCGCTCACGGCCTTCCTCCGGATCAGCACGAATGCCCAGGCGTGGGAACACCCGTTGGACCCCCAGACGGCCGCCAGCCTGGTCGAGGATTGGCTGGCCGCCGGACCGGTATGGACACCGGAACCCGGGCCCGGATACGCGGATATCCTGCTCGGGCTGGTGGCCAAGTACCAGCTCCGCGGCAATGTGGTGAGCGACGCTCAGCTAGCGGCGCTGGCCATCGAGTACGGCCTCGCCGTGTACTCGGCCGACACCGATTTCGCCCGGTTTACCGAGCTGACGTGGGTTAATCCGGTGTCACCACGGGACTGAGGCTAGCCGATCGCCGCTTCCATTACTTGGAAACGCTGATTGAGCTTTCCGTTGTCGTACCACTGTATGACAGGAGTGCGATCTGCGACGCTCTCGCCATTGATGTCAAGCAATAGCGAGCTGTGCGTATTAACGAACTTCCCGAAGATCCAGCCGTCACCACTGTCGCCCTCCTTGACGAATGTCCACAGTTGACCCTTATCGGAAACGCCCGAACATGACCTCTGCACGACGACGTGGGCTCCGCCGAACATCTCATCCGAGTAACTCAGGCACTTGCCGTTCGACGCATTGACGATTCGGAACAGGTAGGCCATGGTGCCGTCGTCCGAGGCCGGTTGCAGATGCCACTTCTTGCCTGGTTCGCTGGTACAGCTGAGTTGGAGGGCTCTTGCGTCGTCGGCGTCACCGTCGATGGACACGCATTTCTGACTTTTCATCGACATCAACGGCGTTGCGGACTTCCCGGTGGACCACCACAGCAGGGTAAGGGTCACGGTGCTGGCCAGAATGGCACCGGCCAGAACGGCCCAGCCGGTGCGCCTGGTACGCCACCATGTTGGGGAGGCCGCCGGCCCCGGCACCGTTGCGACCGACCCCGGGCCGCTATCGGTGGCAGACCACGAGGCGGCGTCCTCCGAGCCCGCTGCCGCTATAACGCCGGAGATGGGCGGGCAGCCAGCGGGAGTGCCGTTCGCGGGCTGTGCGCTCTTGGCGCTGTCGTAGGCGTCCTTGCAGCGTTGGCGCACTGCCTCCTCGTCCGGGAAGCGTTTCCCGTACCGGGCGGCGATCTTGATGATCGCGTCGACTAGCAGCACCCCGCCGTCGTCCCAGGATCGTGGGAGGCTCTTGCCGGCCAGCCAGTCGGCGATGGCGGTCTTGCCCAGTCCCGAGATCCTTGCAAGCTCGCGTCGTGATGGAGCCCGGTCCGGAGCGGCGGCCGCAGCGGCGGCCCGACCGAGCTCCGCGGCAAAGGGATTCAGCTCTGAACCTGCGGACAACGGCGTTCCTTTCTGAGCATCAACGCTGGGCATCAGAACCGGACGGCGGACAACGCAACCCTCTGACCTGCGGAGATGGGTGTCCACTAGCCGGTTCTGTCCGTCCATCCTTCACAACCGAGCCAACGTATCTCACTCTGAGTGCCAGCCAGTCACTGACCGTCGAAGCTGCCACTTGGAGGAAGACATGAGAAAATTTTCTACATTGCGACGCGTCGTCGTAGGAATCCCGGTAGCGGGGCTCCTCGTTGGTACCGTCCTCGCCGGTAACGCCCAAGCCGGTACGAACGGGCAACACGTCATCGTCAATGGCAACGCGCAGAAAAGTGTATTGATGTGCGGACAAAACCAGCGCGGCGAGAACATTTGCGAGACCTTCAACACACCGAGCGCCAGCACCCCTGATCCCAACAGGTGGTGGTGGGTTGGAACAGTCAGCATCAAGGGTTGGACAGGCCCGAACGAAACAGGGAACTATCTCGGCGAGGTCCACTGCAATGTGCCAAAAAATCAAAGCGGCGGCGACTGGGTGACCTGCAACACCGCCTGGTGACGCGGTCGCTTTCGCGGACACCTGTCAGCGTGGGT
>JBOHFW010000184.1:0-6197 GCA_050699835.1 Pseudonocardiaceae bacterium
GATCAGCAGGACGACGCTCACCAGCATCGTCCCGGTCGAGGTGACCAACAACAGCTTGCGGCGATCGACCGCGTCGGCGATCGACCCACCGTAGAGTCCGAAAACGACCAACGGCACGAAACTGGCGAATCCGATCAAACCGACGTCAAATGATGAACGGGTGATCGCGTACACCTGCAGCGCCACCGTCACCCGGGTGACCTGCGTACCAACCTGCGAGACCGTCTGACCGGCGAACAATCGCCGGAAGGGCGCCGACTCCCGAAGCGGTGTGATGTCAGCGGCGACTGCGCGGACGGCCCGGCCGATCAGCGAAGCCACCGTCACGGAGCCGCGCGCTCCGCGGCCGAACTCCCTTCTCCCCGACGAGCTTGTTCAACGACATGGCCGGCCACTCCCCTACCTCCTGTCCAGCACACGTGCGGTGGATGCACTCCCAACCAACACTCAACCACGGCACGACGGTTCCCCGAATGCGCGTTCTGGAGCAGAACGCGGGAAAAGCAACCGTTGAGAGACACGCCGGCCCACCTCCACCCCATCCGCTGCCGCTGGTGGCACCGTCGCGAGGTGGAGGTGACGGAGATGCGCACGGCAGCGATGATCGAGCTGTACTGCCCGGAATGCGCCGAACGGCACCGTTGCGTTGGTGGATGCCCTACTCGGGCAGGCTGTGTTGATGCGCCGCCGTCGTGTCCGAGTGCCAGTATCGAGGTCTGGGTTCGCTGGGTTCCGATTCCCGCCGGATGTGATCATGATTGCGGTGCGCTGGTATTTGCGCTACGCACTGTCCTACCGGGATGTCGAAGAGCTGCTGGCCGAGCGGGGCATCGAGGTTGACCACGTCACCATCTATCGCTGAGTGCAACGGTTCACCCCGCTACTGATCGACGCAGCATGACCCTGCCGGCACGCCCCCGGTGATCGGTGGTTCGTGGACGAAACGTACGTCAAAGTCGCCGGGCGGTGGGCGTATCTGTACCGGGCGATCGACCAGTTCGGCCAGGTCATCGACGTCCTCGTCGCGGAGAAACGGGATCTGGCGGCCACCCGCCGGTTCTTCACCCGCGCCCTCGAGCACGGCGTGCGCCCGAGCGAGGTGAGCACCGACCGGGCGCCGGCCTATCCGCGGGTGCTGGAGGAGTTGCTGCCCGCTGCCCGCCACGTAATGCAGCAGTACGCGAACAACGCCATCGAAGCCGATCACGGGCGTCTGAAGGCCCGGCTGCGGCCGATGCGCGGTCTCCAACGACTCCGCTCGGCGCGCGTGATCAGTGCTGGACACGCCTTCGTGCAGAACCTCCGCCGCGGCCACTACGACATCGCCACCCACATCAAGCCAAGCCGTCAGCTCCCGACGGCGTTCGCCGAACTCGCCCT
The DNA here is from genome assembly GCA_050699835.1 of Pseudonocardiaceae bacterium. Classification (GTDB taxonomy): domain Bacteria; phylum Actinomycetota; class Actinomycetes; order Mycobacteriales; family Pseudonocardiaceae. The sequence goes on from JBOHFW010000184.1 coordinate 1,381, forward strand.
CGCCATCTGATCCAGGGCACCAATCCGCGATCAAGTCTGACCACCCTCAGCCAACGCAACACCGCCAGCCGAACTGCAGGCGTTCGAACAGCCGCCGTGTGTCGACGGGCATGGCGCGGACTGCCCCGAATGGGCCTGCCTGACCTGCGGCACGGCATTGCTGATCGGCGTGCCCGTCGAACCGGTGCAGCGACTACCGCAGACGTCACGCCCACGAGCCGCGTGAACCCGGTCGTGCTGGCCCTCGATGTCTCCACCGGCAACCAGCGAGTACTGCTACACCGGGCCAGGGCAGCGGTTCGCTCAAGCCTGCATGCCCGTCGAGCCGATCTCATCCCGGCCTAATCCCGGTTCGGGAGGAAGGAAGCTGACCCAAGATCGGCAGGACGCGCTACGCGCTGTCGGCAGCGCGGACCTCACAGTCCGGACCTGGGAATATCAATCGCTCCTGGCCGTCATCGAACCGGACGAGGAAGGGGGGCTGACCGTCCGGTCCCCGCACCTCGAGCACCTCGCCTATGCGGTCGGGCCGATCGACGGTGCGGCCGTGCACGCACAACCGGTCACCAATGCGCGCTCGCATGATGGATCACCTCGCTGGGCTGTAGATCGGTTGTCGCTCCACCAGATTCGACGCTAGGCCCGTCGGCGCCGGAGCTCAACCACCCCACTGGGTCAAGCCGCTGACAGCGACACACTGAGCAGGAGGCAGCGACACACCGAGCAGGGGATGATGGGGGCGTGTCTGTTGCGGTGGAGCCGTTGCGGATTGGGCCTTTCCGGGTCGACCCGCCGATCGTGCTCGCGCCGATGGCCGGCATCACCAACGTGGCGTTCCGGCGGTTGTGCCGCCAATTCATGACTCCACCGCACGGATCAGGGTTGTTCGTCTGCGAGATGATCACCAGCCGGGCTCTGCTGGAGCAGCACCCCGGCACACTGAAGATGATCAGCTTCGACGCCACCGAGCGGCCCCGCTCGATGCAGCTCTACGGAGTCGACCCGGCGACGATCCGCAAGGCCGTGGAGATGGTCCGCGACGAGAACCTCGCTGATCACATCGATCTCAACTTCGGCTGTCCGGTCCCGAAGGTCACCCGGCGAGGGGGCGGTGCCGCGCTGCCCTACAAACGGGCGCTGTTCGGCGAGATCGTCCGCGGCGCCGTCGAGGCCGCCGAGCACATTCCGGTCACGGTGAAGTTCCGGATCGGCATCGACGACGAACACCGCACGTTCCTCGACGCCGGCCGGATCGCGCAGGACGCCGGGGTGGCCGCGGTGGCGCTGCATGCGCGCACCGCCGCACAGCGCTACTCGGGGCACGCCGACTGGGACGCCATCGCCGCGCTCAAGCAGGCCGTGACGTCGATTCCGGTGCTGGGCAACGGGGACATCTTCGCCGCCAGGGACGCGATCCGGATGATCGAGCGCACCGGCTGCGACGGGGTCGTGGTGGGCCGCGGCTGCCTGGGGCGGCCCTGGTTGTTCGCCGAGTTGCAGGCCGCCTGTCAGGACGTCCCGGCCCCGTCCCCGCCCACGCTCGGGCAGGTGGCAGCCATCCTGCGCCGCCACGCCGGGCTGCTCGCCGAGCATCTCGGACCCGACAAGGGCCTGCGTGACCTGCGCAAACACATCTCCTGGTACCTACATGGCTTCCCGGTCGGTGGGGATGTGCGGCGCGCGCTGGGGATGGTGTCCAGCCTCATCGAGCTGGACGGCCAGCTCGCCCGGCTGGATGCCGAGGCCCCGTTCCCGGCTGGCGCCGACGGTCCGCGGGGACGCCAAGGCTCGCCCGGCCGGGTGGCGTTACCGCAGGGCTGGCTGGACGACCCGATGGATCTCGCGGTCCCGGACGCCGAGCTGCCTCACTCAGGTGGGTGAGCCAGATTCGACGTCGACCGCCGGGCGTTCACCTCCGATTCACATAACCGCCGAGACGGGGCGAGGTTTCCCCCGTACCCTCTGTCAATGCGCGAGAGCTTCCGTGCCGAGCTGGATACCCTGATCAGCGACCTGGCCAGGGCCGCTCGGCTGTCTGGCGAGATGATGACCAATGCCTCGACCGCGCTGAGCCAGGCCGACCTGCCACTTGCCGAGCTGGTCATCTCCGGCGAGGGCGACATGAAGGCGCTCTGCGACGATATGGATCAGCGCTGCGTCAGGTTGCTCGTCCTGCAGGCGCCGGTGGCCACCGATCTGCGGGTGGTGGTGGCGGCCATGCACGCGGTGGGCGACGTGGAACGGATGTGCATCCTGGCTCTGCACATCGCCAAGATCGCCAGAATGAAACATCCGAGCGTGCCGATCCCGGACGACGTCCGCCCGGTGTTCGCCCGGATGAGCATGCTCGCCACCCGCCTGGCTCAGGACGCCGCGATCGCGATCGAAAGCCGGGACCCGCTGTCCGCTCACCGGCTGGCCCAGGCCGATGACGAGGTGGACGCGCTGCGCAGGCGCATCTTCCAGATTCTGTTCGCCGAGAACTGGTCACATGGTGTCGAGCCAGCAGTAGACGCCGCGCTGGTCGGCCGGTACTACGAACGCTTCGCTGACCATGCGGTGGCGATCGCGGGCCAGGTCAACTTCCTCGTCACCGGCCTGCCGCCGGAACGGTGATTCTTTTCACACGGACGGCCCCGCATGTGCCACGGTGGAGGTGAGCACCACCAAGAGGGAGGGCAGCGATGACGACACCGCCAAATCCGAGCTGGCCGCCAGAACAGGACCGGGGCACCACAACTCCCGGCACCCCACCTGCTGGACTCCCATCCTCGCAACCACCCAACTACGCCTACGGCCAGCCCGGCTATCCCGGCCCTCCGATGCAACTCCCAATCAATGGGTTAGCTGTGGCATCACTCGTGCTTGGGATCCTCTGGGTCTTGTGGATCGGCAGTATCCTCGCGTTGATTTTCGGATACATCGCCCGCAACCAGATCAAGGAACGCAACGAAGGCGGCGCCGGCCTGGCCATAGCAGGAATCGTGCTCGGCTGGGTGGGCATCGGCATCCTAGCGTTCTATGTCATCGTGATAATCACCGTAGTCGCTGCTGGACCTTGACGGTAGGAGCCGCTGGGATAGCGACCGGAACGATCCGCACCATCCGGGGAGGGTTACATTGACGACACCACCGAACCCGGGCTGGCCGCCTGAATCAGAACGGGGAGCCACCACTCCCGGCTTCTCGGGTGCCGCCGATCCCCGCGCCCCATCTGGCCAGCCGCCCCATTATTCCGGTGCTTATGGATATCCTCCTGTGCGACGCTCCACCAATGGGTTTGCCATCGCGTCACTCGTGCTGGGAATTATCGGGGTCGTCTTCGTATTTCCCAGCATCGGGATCTTTGTCTTCATGATTCCAGCCGTTCTCGCACTCGTTTTCGGGTACATCGCGCGCAACCAGATCAAACAACATGACCAGGACGGCGCCGGCATGGCCACGGCAGGCATCGTGCTCGGCTGGGTAGCCGTGGGTCTTTACATAATATTCAGTATAATTGGACTCTTCATTTGAGCACGCCCCAGGAGTTCCCTCACGAGACCCAGGCCCACAACTAGCGAGGGTTGAGCAGGAATTGCACATCGGTGTGGTGGTGGGCGAAACCGAGCTTCTGGTAGGCGCGAAGGGCGGCGGTGTTGTCGGAGTCGACGTACAGCATCGCCTCCAGCGCCCCCCGGTCACGCAGGTACGCCAGCCCCGTCACGGTCAGCGCGCTACCGAGGCCGGTGCCCTGGGCGGCGGGGTCCACCGCGAGCACATAGACCTCGCCGAGCCCGTCGGGATGCATCTTGGTCCAGTGGAAGCCGAGCAACTCCTCAGCCGGATTGACCGCCAGCAAGAAACCCTTGGGATCGAACCACGGCTGCGTCTCCAGCACCATGAGCTCGCTGGTGTCCAACCGGCTCTGCTCGGGATGCCAGGCGAACGCGCGACCGTTCACGGCCACCACCGCGGCCTCGTCCTCCCCTGGCACGAAGGCGCGCAACGCCACGCCATCGGGCAGCGGGCGTGCCGGGATCGGATCGGCCAGCCCGCGACGCAACTGCAACAGCGCCCGCCGGCTGACCAGCCCGGCCCGCTGTACCAGCCGCAGCGCCGCGGGATGCTCGCCATGCGCCCATACCCACAGCGGTCCATGCACCCGATCGAGCAACGCCGCGAGCAGCGCGCCGCCCACCCCGCGGCGCCGGTGCCGCGGGTGCACTGCGAACTCGGCGGTGCGGCGCTCGGATTGCTCGTCCAGTCCCGCGTAACCGACCAGGGTGCTCATGGAATCGTGAGCCAGCAGGTGCACCCCGGTCGGCGAACCGGAATCGCCCCGACGCAGCCGAAGCATCGCCGCCTCGGAGATGGCGTGGACGCCGTCGACGGCCTCGGCTGCGGCCAAGAGCGCGAGTATGCCGGCGATTTGGCCGTCCGACGGCCGGGTGAGCCAGCCCAGCGCCAGGGTCATGCCCTGGTCAGCTCCGCTGTGCAGGTAGTGATCGTGACTCAACCCCCAGGGGGCTGGCCCGATCTGGATTGGCCCACTCCGACTCAGCGCTGTCCGCGGCCTCGGCTTCCTGCTCCGCGGCGCGCTCCTGCTCGGCCCGCTCCCGCGACGTCATGTTGCGGACCGGCCGGACGAACTTGTAACCCACGTTGCGTACCGTGCCGATGAGCTGCTCGTGCTCTGGGCCGAGCTTGGCCCGCAGCCGCCGCACGTGGACGTCGACCGTTCGGGCACCGCCGTAGTACTCGTAGCCCCACACCCGGGACAGGAGCTGTTCACGCGTGAACACCTTCCCCGGGTGGATGGCGAAGAACTTCAGCAG
>JBOHFW010000185.1:0-7664 GCA_050699835.1 Pseudonocardiaceae bacterium
CCCCGGGGGTAGGGCGGATCAGGTAGAAATCGCCACCGATCGCCAGCTCGCCGGGGGCAGGCCGGTGCGCCACACCGAGCTGCACCCCCGCCAGCTCCGGCAACGCGTCCGGCTCGGGAGGCAGCAGGGGAGCTTGCAGCAGACTCAGGGCGGCGGCCTGATCCTGCCGCCGCCGTCCCGCCTCCAGCACCGGTCCGGCCAACGCGGCCAGCGATGCGAGCAGCTCGGCCTCGACCGGCCGGACCACGACCAGCAGTCCCTCGATCCGTTCCGGGCCAGGCAGTGGCGTCACCACCACCGGATCCCGCTCGGTGAGATCGGAACCCAACGGCACCGTCAACGCCGTGAGCTCGCCGGCCGGCACGGTGAGCGTGCGCTCATGGGCCCCGCGCAGTGCGGCGGCCAGCACGGGGGCTGTGCGCGGGGCAGGGGCTCGGGCGATGCCGCTGGCCGGGTAGGACTGCTCGGGACCGAACCGCCACCACGACATCCGAGCCCGCGGCGCCGGCAGTAACACCGCGACTCGTTCGCCCAGTACGGGGACGGCCATCCGGACCAACGTCGCCGCCGCCACGTCCCGGCCCACGCCCGCGGTCAGCTCGCGGCTGACGAGCAGCATGAAGTCCCGCCGCCCCGCTTCCTCTCCGGCTATCTCGGTGACCACCCAGGCTTGCCAGCCATCGGTGAGTGGCCGCAGCCGCCCACGCAACCGGCGTCCACCGGGCGCGGTGACCACCGACTCGCTACGCCCTGCGAACTCATCACCAAGATCTAGTTCCGGGAACAGCGCCCGGGCCGTCGCGTTGAGCAGCTGGATGCGGCCCGACGCGTCCTGCACGATCACCGCTTGAGTCATGCCGTCGAGCAATGCGGGCAGCCCGGGCACCGTCAGGTCGGCGGCGGCTTTGCCGTCGGATGCCACGGTGTCTCCTCAACCCGGGGGTCTCATCACCCCGCTAGCTCCTCACCCGGTCCGAACACGTCCCCACGAGGGTATCCCGAACGGTGAGATGCGCTACGGTCGCAACCAGGGACCGATCGTGGCACGCTGCGGGCGTTGACATCGTGAGTTTCTGGGAGGCTCATTGTGAGCGGGCAGGCCGCGATTGCGCCGGGGTCCTTGCCGGACGTGCTGGATCCGGTCGATCCGGCCACGCTGGAACGGCTGTTACAGGCGCTGGAGGAACTGCGCGACGGTAACTTCCGCCGCCGGCTGGTGATGACCGACACCAGCATCGCCGGACGGATCGCGACGGTGATCAACCAGATTGCGCAGCGCAACCAGTCGCTGGTCGGCGAGCTGGTCCGGGTACGGGAGGCGGTCGGCCAGGACGGCCGGACCCGCGAGCGGCTCGCCGATGAGGGGGGAGGCGGGTGGTCGCTGGCCGCCACCGCGATCAACGGCCTGATCGACGACCTGACCCGGCCCACCAATGAGCTGGCCAGAGTCTTGGCGGCGGTATCCGAGGGCGACCTGTCCCCGCGGGTATCCGATCAGCCACTGCGCGGCGATTTCGCCCGATTGGGTCACACCGTCAACCGGCTGCTCGATCAGCTGTCGCTGTTCGCCGCCGAGGTGACCCGGGTGGCCCGCGAGGTCGGCACCGAGGGCCGGCTGGGCGGCCAGGCGCACGTTCCCGGGGTGGCCGGCACCTGGCGCGACCTCACCGACTCCGTCAACGTGATGGCCGGCAACCTCACCGGCCAGGTCCGCAGCATCGCCGCGGTCGCCACCGCGGTGGCTCAGGGTGATCTCAGCCGCAAGATCACTGTGGACGCCCGGGGCGAGATCCTGGAACTCAAGAACACCCTCAACACCATGGTCGACCAGCTCTCCGCGTTCGCCGACGAGGTCACCCGGGTCGCTCACGAGGTAGGTAGTGAGGGCAAGCTCGGCGGCCAGGCCCGGGTGCGCGGGGTGGCCGGCACCTGGAAAGAGCTCACCGACAACGTCAACGGCATGGCAGAGAACCTGACCACCCAGGTGCGCAGCATCGCCACGGTAGCGACCGCGGTGGCCGGAGGCGATCTGTCGAAAAAGGTCACGGTCGAGGCCCGCGGCGAGGTGGCCGCGCTCGCCGAGACGATCAACGGGATGGTCGACACCCTCAGCGCGTTCGCTGACGAGGTCACCCGGGTGGCTCGCGAGGTCGGCACCGAAGGCACTCTGGGTGGCCAAGCGCAAGTACCGAACGTCGCCGGCATCTGGAAGGACCTCACGGTCAACGTCAACGGCATGGCACACAACCTGACCAGTCAGGTCCGCAACATCGCGCAGGTGACCACCGCGGTGGCCCGTGGCGACCTGTCCCGCAAGATCGACGTGGACGCCCGCGGCGAGATCCTGGAGCTCAAGAACACCATCAACACGATGGTGGACCGGCTCTCCGCGTTCGCCTCCGAGGTCACCCGGGTGGCCCGCGAAGTCGGCACCGAGGGCAAGCTCGGCGGTCAGGCCGAGGTGATCGGCGTGTCCGGCACCTGGCAACGGCTGACCGAGAACGTCAACGTCCTGGCCGGCAACCTCACGAGCCAGGTGCGCTCGATCGCCACGGTGATCACCGCGGTGACCGCCGGTGACCTGACCCCGCAAATCACCGTGGAACTCTCCGGCGAGCTCGCCGAGCTGTCCGACAACATCAACCAGATGATTGCCACGCTGCGCGAGAGCACCCGGACCAACGAGGAGCAGGACTGGCTCAAGACCAACCTCGCCCGGCTGTCCGGGCTCATGCAGGGCCACCGGGACCTGGCCACCGTCGCCTCGCTGGTGCTCAGTGAGCTCGCTCCCCTGGTCTCGGCCCAGCAGGCGGCTTTCTTCCTGGTCCACGAGCAGGACGGTGGACCGACCGTGGTGGAGCTCATGGCGGGTTACGGCGTCGGCGATCCCGCTGCCATCCGTCGCTTCGCCCTCGGCGAGTCACTGATCGGGCAGGCCGCGCTGGACAAGCGGACGATCCTGATCACCGAGGCGCCACCGGACTATGCCGCGATCAGCTCCGGGCTGGGCAGCGCAGCACCGACCAACGTGCTGGTGCTGCCATTGCTGTTCGAGGACCAGGCGCTGGGGGTGATCGAGCTGGCCTCGGTCAACGAGTTCACCACGGTGCACCGGGACCTGCTGGAGCGGCTCCGGGAGACGATCGGCCTGAACGTCAACACCATCCTGGCCAACTCCCGTACCGAAGCGCTGCTGGCCGAGTCGCAGCGGCTGGCGCAGGAACTGACCGCGGGGTCGCAGCGGCTGCAGGCCCAGCAGCACGAGCTGCAGAAGTCCAACACCGAGCTGGCCGAGAAAGCGGCGCTGCTGGCTACCCAGAACCGAGCCATCGAGATCAAGAACGCCGAGATCGAGCTGGCCCGCCAGGAGATCGAAGAACGGGCCGCGCAGCTGGCCGCCGCGTCGCGCTACAAGTCGGACTTCATGGCGAACATGTCCCACGAGCTGCGCACCCCGCTCAACAGTGCGTTGGTGCTGGCCAAGCTGCTGGCCGACAACCTGGACGGCAACCTGATGGACAAGCAGGTGGAGTTCGCCAGGACCATCCACTCCGCCGGCAGCGACCTACTGCAGCTGATCAACGACATCCTGGACCTGGCCAAGGTCGAGGCCGGGCGGATGGAACCGTCGTTTTCCGATGTCGCGATGAGCGCGGTGGTGAAGTACGTCAAGACGCTGTGCGAACCACTGGCCGCGGAGAAGGCGCTGCACTTCACCGTGGAGCTTGATCCGGCGCTGCCTGCGATGCTGCGCACCGACGAGCAGCGCCTGCAGCAGGTGCTGCGCAACCTGATGTCCAACGCGGTGAAGTTCACCGACGAGGGCGGGGTGACGTTGCGGATCCGGCCGGCCTCTGCTGAGGAAGTGGAGGGCGCGGCGTTGCGCGCCGCACCCTCCCGGGTGGCGTTCGAGGTGGAGGACACCGGCATCGGAATCCCGGCCGACAAGCTCTCGGTGATCTTCGAAGCGTTCCAGCAGGCCGACGGCACGACCAGTCGACGTTATGGTGGCACCGGGCTCGGGCTGTCGATCAGCCGCCAGCTGACCCAGTTGCTCGGTGGCGAGCTGGCGGTCCGCAGCGAAGCCGGGGTGGGCAGCGTGTTCACGCTATTCCTGCCGGAATCCGCCGCGCCGTCACTGCCGGCGGTTCTCCGCTCCGCTGCGCAGGACATCTTTCCCGACGAGCTGGTCGCGCCGGAACTGGTCTCGGCCGCCCGATCGCTACCACAGCTGCACCCGGCGAGCGAGAACGCGCTACCGCGCTTCCACGGCGAGAAGATCCTGATCGTCGACGACGATCTGCGCAACGTCTTCGCGCTGAGCAGCATGCTCGAGGCCCACGGCCTGCACGTGGTCTTCGCCGACAACGGAGTGGCTGGCGTCCGTGCACTGGAACGCAACGAGGACATCGCGCTGGTCCTGATGGATGTGATGATGCCCGAGCTGGACGGTAACGCGACGATGGCCGCGATCCGCAACCTGAGCCACTACACCGACCTGCCCATCATCGCGGTGACCGCGAAAGCAATGAAGGAGGACCGCGCGAAGAGTCTGGCCTCCGGGGCGAACGACTACGTCACCAAACCCGTGGACACCGACCTGTTGCTGCGCCTGATCAGTGAGTATCTCTACGCCCAGCCGGATAACGCAGCGGAGGACGAACCCGCCCCCAACCCACGGCGCGCTTAGCCCGCATGTCGCGCTCTCCCGCCCGGTGTGTCGCGCTCTCGTGCCCGGTGTGTCGCGCCCCCTGGCCCGCTCGCGCTGACGTGGCTGTGCCGTCAGATCGCCGAAGAGAGCCGTTAGGCGGCTGGTAGGCGGTCAGCCGCTCGCGCAACTCGGCGACACCCCCACGGGTGCCTGGGCCACGGGCGCTGTGGTGGTGGCTGCGCTGGTGAGTTCGACGTGCTGGTGATCTGCGGTGATGGTGAATCGCCAGCTCGTGGCGGCGGGCCGGCCGAGTTGTTCCCAGTGCTGGTAGACGGTGGTGATCTCGTCCCAGAGCCGGCGCGGCCCGAACTGGTGCACCGGCCATCGGGAAACGCCGGGCTGGTAATCGAAGCGGGCCCAGGAGCGGGTATCTGCATCAAGGAACCACACACGCCAGCGGCCGTCGTCATCGTTGGCGGGGACGTACTCCCGGTGGCAATCGGATACGTGCAGTGCGATCGCGACAGGTGCATCGTCGTTGCAGACCTCCGAGGCGTGCAGGTCGGTGTCGATGACCTCGGGAGTATCGGTGTCGCGCACCACGTCGGTGATCTCGGGCGAGGGAATCCGCTGGTCGCGCAGCTGCATGAAGGAGATGGTGGTATTGACCAGGCCTCCAGTGGCGCTGCCGTCCGCGTGGACGGTGAGCGAAAGCAGCCCGGCGTGCTTGTAGGCGCTGCTCCACGGGGTGACGACCAGTCCCCCAGGCCGGGTCTGCGCCACCCATTGATAGGGCACCCGCGGCGCGGCGACGGTGGAGAGCACCCGATCAAACGGTGCCCCATCGGGGTGCCCGCACGCCCCGTCACCGGTGAGCACGGTGACCTCACCGTAGCCGGCGGTGGCTAGCGCCGTTTGCGCCCGCGCCGCCAACACTGGATCGACCTCGATTGTCGTGACGTTGCCAGCGCCGAGATGGTGCGCGAGCAGTGCGGCGGTGTAGCCGGTGCCGGTGCCGAGCTCCAGTACCCGCATGCCCGGCTCGACCTGCCCGGCCGCCAGCATCAGGGCAACAATGTCCGGGCGGGAGGCTGAGCTGGTCGCTTCCCGACCGCGCCCGCCGGGACCGGCCGGGGTGCCGTCATCGACCTGGGTGATCACATAGCCGGGCCCGTAGGTCCGGCGCAGCCATTCCTGCGGATCCTCTGCGCGATGCAGCGGAACCAGATCGTCATCGTCGTTGTAACGCCAGATCACCTCGGGAATGAATACCTCCCGGGGCACCGCCAGAAACGGCGCCCGCCACGGCTCACCCAGCACTCCCTCGGCAGTTAGCTCATCCACCAGCTCAGCCCACGACGATGGTGCCGTGACCTTCACTTCTTCTTGTCCTTGTCGTCCTTATCTTTCTCGTCTGTGTCCGGCTTCTCGTGCTTTCCGCCGGGATTCTTGAATGGATACACACCAGGCTCGTGCCCGTTTTTGTCGTACTTGTCTTTGGGGTCTTGCTTCTCGTGTTTGCTCATGTTGTCTACCCTTCGGTGAGTTTGCTGGTGGTGGCGCTGAGGCGGTCGCGGAGTTCGGCGACAGCGGCGCTGGTGTGCAGCGGTTGCAGCGCGGTGTTCAGGACGCGCAGCCGGTCGTAGGCGCGGGGTGAGTGCAGCGCGGTGACCGCGTCGATGGCCTGGTGGCCGACGGTGTCGACGTCACCCACGATCGCATGAGCCGCGGCAAGCCCCGTCAAATCCAGTGCACGGGGCTGGGCGTAGTCAGGGCCGAAATGGTCCACTGTGTGGCGGAACAGCGCCACCGCTCGCCCGGCGGCTTGCGGATCGCGGTTGGCCACGGCCAGCTTGTAGTAGGTGTCACCCTGGTAGCTGGCGAGCATCGTTTCGTCGAGGAAATCGGCCCACGAGTTGTGCGATGGGTCGATGCTGGTGAAGTGCTCGACGGCCTGACCTAGCGCCCGGTCGCAGGCCGTTGCGTCGCTCTTGGTGGCGTAGGCCCATGCTTGGATGTTGGTCAGGCAGCTCATGGTGGCCTCAGAGACCGGATGCGCGCTGACGGCGGCGGTGTGCCCGAGTTGGGCTAGGCGCAGCGCCTCATCAGGGCGCCCGAGCTCTAGCGCTTGCAGGGCCATGTCGTAGAGCACGAACACGGTCTGGTCGGTGGCCAGCGGGTGGTCGGTGTCGCGGGCGATCTCCAGCGCGATCACCCACAGCCGCCGGGCCGCTTCATGCTGGTTGACTTCAAAGCTCATCCAGCCGGCCTGGGTGGCCAGCCGGGCGGTAGCCAGATATAGCCGGGGTCGTACCTCGGGGGTCATCTGGGCGCCCAGCACGGGCAGTACCGAGCGGAGCTGCGCGACGGCGAGGTCGCGGACCGGTCCTGCTCCGGTGGCGAAATCCTGGCGGCTGAAGGCGGCGGTGGCCTGCTCGATGATCGCCACATCGGAGGCCCCGACGTGGCGGATGCCGGTGGGATCGGCGTGGGGCAACAGCGCGGTGAGCCGGTCGATATCCAGTGCCGCCATCCCGGTGACGCCCAAGGCCAGGGCCGCGACCTGCTGCACGAAGTCTCTGCGATCCACCCAACTCACCCGCTTCCGGTTATCACCTCCGCAGCGCCTACGTTAGCTCCGAAACCGAGCAGAATCGCACGCCTGCCCCCGCGACCCGCTGCGGTGGCCCACCACGGCCCCGCAGCGTGAACAGCAACCCTGGTTCTCAATCGTCACTCGCACATCCCCCTCATGGTCCCAGCGCCAGCGGTGATCACTGCGCACCGCGTGCCTACCACGACGCGGCCAGCCGCACCAGAGCGAAACTGCCTAGTGCTCTTGCACTAGCCCGCCGGGTCTGGTCCCCGATGATCTGGCCTGATGATCGTGCGAGGCGATCTAGCGCGCCGATCCGAGCGCCTGGATCAAACCGCCTAAGGATTAATGCGGTATCTTCACCGACCTGAACGTGCCACATCGGATCAGCTTCCGAGTAAGAATACCATTCCAGAT
>JBOHFW010000186.1:0-5448 GCA_050699835.1 Pseudonocardiaceae bacterium
GAGCCCTGATGGTGGCGGTCGCCGAGTTACACATCGAAGCCGGCTGGGCCGGGTTTGACGCCTGGCGATACGACCGGGCCGCGCACCACTTCACGAAGGCGCTGCGGCTGGCCACTAAGGCTGGCGACACCTACCTGCAAGCCACCGCCCTGTGCCATGCCGGGCTGGTCACCAGGGAGTTCGGCCACCCCAACGACGGGTTGAAACTGCTTCAGTTCGGGCAGGTCAAATCCTGGGACGTTCCCCACGACGAGCCGCGCGCCGTGGTGGTCGGGTCAGTCGGGCGGGCGGCCGTGCAGGCGGGTCTACGAGAGGAAGCCGCGACTGCCCTGGCCGATCTCGGCCGACTCGACGCCGCCGAGATCGAGATGGCTGAAGCGCGGGAATTGTGGTCGGCGACCTGCGCTGACGCCTTCGGTGACCTGGACCGGCCCGCCGCGCGCCTGGCGCTGCGCCGGGGACGGCTGGATACCGCCGAACCGCTCGCAGCGGCCTCGGTGCGCCGCTGGGAGGGTGTCAGCCTGCTCGGCCACACCTCGTCCAGCATCGTGCTGGCCACCGTGCACGTGCGAGCTGGGGAGCCCAGCGGTCTCCCGATGGCCCACCACGCGATCACCACAGTGCAGAAACTCAGCTCGATTCGCGTCCGCAGACAGCTGCAACCGCTGGCAGCCGCGCTGGCGGCCCAGCCAGGTCGCGACGCGCAAGACCTCGCTCGGACGGCCAAGACCGTCGCCAGCCGCTGAACGCCGATGACACGCTCGACAGCTCCGTGCCACGTCGCGTCCTCTGCGCGGAACCCTGTACGGTGGTACCAACGGATTGTTGTCGAGCGAACGAGGCCGCCGATCCCCCGGCCGTCCCCGTTCCTGCGTGCGAGGGGGTCGAGCCATGGGGCGCGGCCGGGCCAAGGCTAAGCAGACAAAGGTGGCCCGGGAGCTCAAGTACAGCTCCCCCGCCACGGACCTTGAAGCTCTGCAACGAGAGCTGTCGGGTGGCAACGGCGGCAACCACACCAGTGAAGACGACCGCGCCGACGAGGCCTACAACGACGAGTACGACGAGTACCGCCGCTGAGGCACCGGTCAGAACCGGGGATGCTCACCGCGGAGCAGCGCACGGACGGAATCCTTCGCGGCACCGTCGATAACGACATCACGCGACTTACGTACCTCGCCGAGTACCCATGCCGGGACATGTCGCGCGGTGAGCACGGCTAGCGCGCGATCCACCTCAGCCGGGTCGACCACGGCGACCATCCCGACGCCCATGTTGAACGTGCGTTCCATCTCCGTGCGCTCCACCCTGCCCCGGCGGGCGATCAACGCAAACTCCGCGGCCGGCGTCCAGCTGCCGCGGTCCAGTACGGCGACCAGCCCGCGGGGTATCACTCGGGACAGGTTCATCGCCAGCCCGCCGCCGGTGATGTGCGCGAAGGTCCGCACCTCGGTCTCGGCGACCAGCGCCAGGCAGTGCTTGGCGTAGATCCGGGTGGGTTCGAGCAGTTGCTCCCCCAGCGTGCGGCCGAATTCCTCGACATGCCCGTCCAAGGGCATCCGGGCGCTGTCCAGCAGCACGTGCCGGACCAGCGAATAGCCGTTGGAGTGCAGCCCGGACGAACCCATTGCCACCACCACATCACCGGGCCGGACGCAGTCGGGCCCCAGGATGGCGTCGGCCTCGACCACACCTACTCCGGTCGCGGAGAGGTCGTAGTCGTCCTCGTTCATCATCCCGGGGTGCTCTGCGGTCTCCCCGCCCAGCAGGGCGCAGCCAGCCTGGACGCAGCCATCGGCGATCCCCCGGACGAGCTCCGCGATCCGCTCCGGCACGACCTTCCCGACGGCGATGTAGTCCTGCAGGAACAGCGGCTCTGCTCCACACACCACCAGGTCGTCAACGACCATCGCCACCAGATCGATCCCAATGGTGTGGTGCACATCCATCGCCTGCGCCACCACGATCTTGGTGCCGACGCCGTCGGTGGAACTGGCTAGCACAGGCTCACGCCAACGGTCCATCTTGAGCTTGAACAGGCCGGCGAACCCGCCGATCGCGCCCAGTACCTCCGGGCGGCGGGCCCGCTCGGTGTGCGGGCGCAGCGCGGTAACGGCCTGCTCCCCGGCCACGATGTCCACCCCGGCCGTGGCGTAGGTGGCGGGTGAGCTGTCAATCTCGGTCATGGCAAGCGCTCCGGGACACAGATGACGAGGGCGCAAAAAATGGCCCCACGAGCTGTAACAGCCACGTTACCTGGTCGACTGTCGGCCAGGTCCGAGTCGCTTCGGTCAGGGCCGGCGCAGGGCATCCTCGGCGCCCGCCCCTACCGGCAACACCGGCTCAGCATCCCCTGCCACACCCCGCTCCACCCCGTCGAGCTCTTCGAGCAGATGCTTGCCGATCGACTCGGTGGCCGGCAGCGGAATCGGGTAGCGACCGTCGAAGCACGCCATACACAGCCGGGACGCCGGTTGCTCCGAGGCCGCGATGAGGTTGTGCAGGCTGACGTAGCCCAGGCTGTCCGCTCCGATGGAGCGCCGTACCCCGTCCACATCAGCACCGTTGGCGATCAGCTCGGCGCGGGAGGCGAAGTCGATGCCATAAAAGCACGGCCAGCGAACCGGCGGGCTGGCGATGCGGACGTGCACCTCGATCGCGCCGGCCTCGCGCAACATCCGGACCAGCGCGCGCTGGGTGTTGCCGCGCACGATGGAGTCGTCCACCACCACCAGACGCTTACCGCGGATGACGTCGCGCAGCGGGTTGAGCTTGAGCCGGATACCGAGCTGGCGGATCGTCTGCGACGGCTGGATGAAGGTGCGCCCCACGTAGGAGTTCTTCACCAGCCCCGAGCCGTAAGGGATTCCCGAACCCTGCGCGTAACCGATGGCCGCCGGGGTGCCCGACTCGGGCACCGGGATGACCAGATCGGCGTCGGCCGGGTACTCGGCCGCCAGCCGCCGGCCGATCTCCACCCGGGTGGCGTGCACCCCGCGTCCGGCGATGGTGGTGTCCGGGCGGGCCAGATAGACGTACTCGAACACGCAGCCCTTGGGATCGGGGTTGGCGAAGCGCGAGCTGCGCAGCCCGCCTGCGTCGATGGCCAGCAGTTCGCCTGGCTCAACCTCACGGACGAAGCTGGCACCGACGATATCGAGCGCTGCGGTCTCGCTGGCGATCACCCAGCCACGGTCCAGCCGGCCGAGTACCAACGGGCGGACGCCGTGCGGGTCTCGCGCGGCGTAGAGCGTGTCCTCGTGGCAGAAGACCAGCGAAAACGCCCCCCGGAGCTGGGGCAACAGGCGCTGGGCGACCTGCTCGATACCGGTGTCCGCCGCGGCAGTGGCAAGCAGACCGGTAATCAGGTCGGAGTCGGTAGTCGCACCATTGCGGGTGGGCGCACCGAGCTCACGGGCCTGCTCCAGTAGTTCGGCGGTGTTCACCAGGTTGCCGTTGTGCCCCAGCGCCAGACCCGACCCGCTTACCGTGGTGCGAAACGTGGGCTGGGCGTTCTCCCAGGTAGTCGATCCAGTGGTGGAGTAACGGCAGTGTCCGACGGCGATATGCCCGGACAGGCTGGACAGCACCTGCTCGTCGAACACCTGGCTGACCAGCCCGAGGTCCTTGAACACCAGCACCTGCGAGCCGTCGGACACCGCCATGCCGGCGGCCTCCTGGCCACGATGCTGCAGGGCGAACAGACCGAAGTAGGCGAGCTTGGCGACTTCCTCGCCTGGGGCCCAGACACCGAAGACACCGCACTCTTCGCGCGGTCCCTCATGATCGGCGCTGTCGTCTGCGCTGGGGTCGTCTCCGGTGTGGTCGTCGGGGTCATATCGGGGCGTTTGGTTGCCCACCTGCGACTCCCTGTCGACGGGACGGGTGACGATTTCCACTCTACTGGCTGCCTGTTGGTCCGCGCGCGGCTGGCGCGGTGTGGCGGCCCTGGCTGCGCATGCTAGGCCGAAGGGGTGGAGCTGCCCTTCATGGGTGGTCTGGCGGTGCCGTAACCGGGTATGCATCTACGCCGGGGGGTTATCCAGTCACACCACGCACACGGACACACCACGCACACGGAGACTTAGTGCCCAGACCGACTCCCCGCCATCGTCGAAAGGCGGGCTCCGGACCCCCAGCCGCTGCCTTGATCGCATGGATCGGGACCCATCCGCACCGGTATAACAATGCCACTGCGGAGGGTGCTTCCGAACCCGATCTGCGTCCCCCTGCCAGCACCGGGCCTGCCAGGAAAGTCGCGGCCAGCGTTGCGCTGGTCTGTGGCGCAGTCATAGCCGTCACGGCAAGCACCACCGAGGGGATCCTCGGGCCGCACGACACAACCACCACACCGGTGATCCCACAGGCTGGACCGGCCCCTCGGGCGCCTGACCAGACGGCGCCGGGCCTGGCAACGCTTCCTGTCCCCGCCAAGCAGGTCGAGAAGAACATGGCGTTCTCCCCCGCTCCGGCCGCTGCGCAGGCAGGGGTAGTCCGTCAGGCACCGAAGTCCATCCCGGTGCCTCCGGCAACGGAGCAGGTTGCTGAGGTAGCCGCCGCGCCACCAGCCGCAGTCCCGCCAGCCCCCGCACCACGAGCCGCCGCGCCACCGGCCACCGCGCCCCGAGCCACCGCCCCCCGGGTCAGGACCCAGCCGGATGCGTCAGCTCAGCGGCGAACCACAAGCAGGTCCGACGCCACTCGGACGTCACCCTCCCGCCAGCGATCAACCTCTGATCGGGGGTCGAGGTCGGGCGACCTGGGGTCGACGGTGAACCGGACGACAGATTCTCTGGGGTCGACGTTGGGCGTGCGCTGAGCGGTGCGCTCAGGCACGCCGTCCGAGTAGGGCAAGCAGTCGGGTCTGGGCGTCGGTGTCTTCGCCCACTGCCACCGGCGGGGCGAACAGCCCCGTGCCGACCAATTCCTCGACCCGCGGCTCGATGAAACCCAGTACGTCGCGCACCAGTTCCTCGTCGAGACGCTCATCCGCTCCGATTCCCCGAGCCAGATCCCACGCATGCACGGTCAGATCCATGGTCATCTCGTGGCAGTACTCGTCGGCGGGTCGGTGCCCGTTGGACAGCGCGACGGACCGCAGCAGGGCGCCCGGGGCCGCGAACGCCGCCCGCGCCGCGGCTGCGGCACTCTCCCAAGCCGCCACCGGGTCGTCCCCGAGCTGATAGCCATCGAAGCGATCCCCCACGTCCTCGATGGTGGCACCGCCGAGCAGCAGCGGCGCCCACAGCTGCTCGACGACCAGGTGATCTACCAGAGCTCGCACGTCCCACTCGGTGCACGGGGTCGGGTCCCGCCACTGGTCCGGCCGCATCGCCCGCACCCGACGATCAAACTCCGCCATAGCGGAACCAAACTGAGACAGCGTCATACCCCCATGCTGCTTGATCCGCATTGAGCGGGCTCAGCGGGGTTATAGGCACTCGTTTACCA
>JBOHFW010000187.1:0-7398 GCA_050699835.1 Pseudonocardiaceae bacterium
CATCGGAATCCCGCAGCCGAGGGGAGAGCGACTCTAGCGCTTTCGCCAAGTCGGGACGCCGATCCTGGGCGGATGCCAGCGCCTGATCCAGCTGTCCCATTCCCTCCTCGGGCAGGTAGGAGCGGTAGACCGGGAAGCAGGCCAGTATCTCGGCGAGCGCCTCGGTGACATCGGGAATAGTCGGCACCAGCTCAGCCAAGCGACGCAACTCCGAGCCGAGCATGCCGGTGGCCACATCGAGCTTGCAGTCGTGCACCAGCTCTGGCCACTCGGTGACGACCCCGGTCAGCTCGGTGTCCAGCTCGGTGAAGCAGCTCTCTCCGGCGGGGTCGACGAGGACCCCGTCGATCTCGGCGAGCGCGTCGTAGCCGGTGGTGCCCGCCACCGGCCAGGAACCGGGCAACTCTTCACCCGGCTCGAGGATCTTCTCCACCACGATCCAGACATGGGGGGCATGTGCCCGCAGCCGGTGCAGGTAAGCCCCAGGGGCGGCCAGGCCGTCTGGGTGGTCGATACGCAGGCCGTCCACCTCGCCCGCGGCGGCCCAGCGCAAAACCTCGCCGTGGGTGGCGGCGAAGACCTCGGGGTCTTCCACTCGGACTGCGGCAAGCTCGCTGATTGAGAAGAACCGCCGGTAGCCGACATCCGACCGCCAGGAGACCAGCCGGTAGTGCTGCGCCTGGTGCACCTCTTGTGGGCTGCCGCTGCTAGTGCCAGGTGCCAGCGGGAAGGCGTGCTCGTGGTAGCGCAGTAGGCCATTGTCTACTCGCAGGTCGGCCAGGGCGTCCGGCGCGTCAGCCAGGACGGGCAGGCGCAGCGGCCAGCCGCTGATGTCGAACCACCGGGCGAACCGCGACGACGGTCCGTGCCGCAGCACATCCCACCAGGCCGGGTTGGCGCGCGGGTCGGCCACCCCGAGGTGGTTGGGCACGATGTCCACCACCAGCGCCAATCCATGCTCCCGAACCGCGGCCACCAGAGCGCGCCGACCCAACTCGCCGCCGAGCACCTCGGATACCCGATTGGGGTCAGCCACGTCGTACCCGTGCTGCGATCCCGGCATCGCCGCCAACACCGGCGAGGTGTACACCGCGCCGACACCCAGCGAGGCCAGGTAGGGCACCACAGCGGTGGCCTCGGCGAAGGCCAGTTCGGCGTTGAGCTGCAGGCGGTATGTGGAGGCCGGGATCACCGTAGGGTTGACTATGCTGGCGTTACGCGTCACGCTGCATTGCTACCAGTTACCGGGCGGACTCGCCCGCGCACATCGCCCAGCCCGATCATGGTGCCATCCGGACCTGGTGCGGTCGCAGTGATCGATACCTCGTCGCCGTCGGCGAGGAAGCTGCGGGTTGAGCCATCCGCCAGGGCCAGCGGCGCTGAGCCGTTCCAGCTGAGTTCGAGCAGCGAGCCCCGTTGGTCCGGCGCGGCCCCGCTGACCGTGCCGGAGGCGAGCAGGTCGCCGGTGCGCAGGCTGGCTCCGTTGCTGGTCAGATGCGCCAGTTGCTGCGCGGCCGTCCAGTACATACCGGCGAACGGTGGGCGGGATACCAGCTGGTCGTTGATCCGCACCTCCAGGGTGATGTCCAGCCCCCACGGATCGATGCCGGTGTCATCGAGGTAGGGCAGCGGGTGGGGATCCCGAACCGGGGGCTGGACGCGGGCCGCGGCCAGCGCATCGAGCGGAATCACCCAGGGGGAGATCGACGTGGCGAAGGACTTGCCGAGCATCGGCCCGAGCGGGACATACTCCCAGGCTTGGATGTCCCGGGCGGACCAGTCGTTAACCAGGCACACGCCGAACACGTGGTCAGCGAACCTGGTCAGCGGGACTGGCCGTCCGGGTGCCGACGGCGCGCCGACCACGAAGCCGACCTCGGTCTCGAAGTCCAGCGCGGTGGAGGGGCCGAAGGTGACGGTGCCGTCGGGGAGGCGCCGTTGGCCGCTCGGGCGGATGACCGGCGTCCCGGAGACGACGACGGTGCCGGCCCGGCCGTGATATCCGACCGGCAGGTGCCGCCAGTTCGCTGGTAGCGCAGGCTGCCCGGGCCGCAGGATGCGCCCGACGTTGGTGGCATGCTGCTCGCAGGAGTAGAAGTCGACGTAGTCAGCGACAGTGAACGGCAGCCGCAGCACCACGCTGGAGGCCGGCATGAGTAACGGCGCCAGCACCTCGGCGTATCGCGCGTCGGTGAGCCAGTGAGTCAGTGTGGCGCGGATCGTGGACCAGACCCGGGGCCCGGCGGCGAGGAGCGCGTCGAGGCTGCCGCCGCCGAAGAGTGCGGCGTGCTCGGGCAGCAACGCCACGCTGGCAGCGGTGAGATCCAGGACGGCGTCGCCCACCGCCACCCCCACGTGGGGTTGCGACCGTGTCGCGTCGGTGAACACCCCGTAGGGCAGGGTGTGCAGGCTGAAGAGGTGCTCGGGTGTCACCCCGCTCCAGCCAGTCACCGTCACCTCGCCGGACCCCGTCCGGACCAGCTCCAGGGATAGGCTGGGTCCTCACACGCGGTGGCGCCCTCGCCCAGCTCCAGCGGGCGGAAGGTGTCCACCATGACCGCCAGCTCGTCGAAGAACTCCGCCCCAAGGCTGCGCTCGATCGCGCCCGGTTGCGGGCCGTGTGCGTGGCCCCCGGGATGCAAGGAGATCGATCCCTGGCCGATGCCACTGCCCTTGCGGGCCTCGTAGTCGCCGCCGCAGTAGAACATGACCTCATCGGAGTCCACATTGGAGTGGTAGTAGGGCACCGGCACGGACAGCGGGTGGTAGTCGACCTTGCGCGGCACGAAGTTGCAGATCACGAACCCGGAACCGGCGAAGACCTGATGCGCGGGAGGGGGCTGGTGGATGCGCCCGGTGATCGGTTCGAAGTCGGCGACGTTGAACGCGTACGGGTACAGGCAGCCGTCCCAGCCGACGACGTCGAAGGGGTGACGCGGGTAGGTGTAGACGGTACCGGTGGCACCTCGCGTGCCGCGGTGCTTAACCAGCACTTCCACGTCGGTGCCCTCGGTCACGACCGGCGCGCCGGGGCCGCGCAGGTCCCGCTCGCAGTAGGGCGCGTGTTCCAGGAACTGCCCGAATCGGGACAGGTAGCGCGGCGGCGGGGCGATGTGGCTGTTCGCCTCGATGCAGTAGGCGCGCAGCGGTTCGTCCGGTCCCGGTACCCACCGATGGGTCGTGCTGCGCGGCAGTACGACGTAGTCACCGGTGCCGACCTCCAGCGGGCCGAACACCGTCTGCACGGTGGCCGAGCCGGATTCGACGTAGACGCACTCGTCGCCCAGCGCATTGCGATACAGCGGCGAGATCTCGCCCGCTACGGCGTAGCTGATCCGCACGTCGGCGTTGCCGAGCACCAGCCGCCGCCCGGTCACCACGTCGTGGCGTTTCCATTCCTGCTCACCGAACAGCTTGTGCAGCCGCAGGTGCCGTGGCAGCAGCGGTTCGTTGGGTGTGGTGCGGTGGTCGGGCAGAGCCCAGGGCCGGGCATCGACGATCGCCGAGGGGATCTGCTCGTGGTAAAGCAGCGAGGAGTCCGAGGAGAAGCCCTCAGCGCCCATCAGCTCCTCGTAGTACAGCGAGCCCTCCGGGCGGCGGTGCTGAGTGTGCCGCTTGCGGGGGATCGTGCCCGCCTGCCGGTAGAAGGCCATAGCTGGTTATAGGTTGCCGCGGCGAGCTTGCTCGCGCTCGATGGCCTCGAACAGGGCCTTGAAGTTGCCTTTGCCGAAGCCCATGGAGCCGTGCCGTTCGATGAGCTCGAAGAAGACCGTCGGCCGGTCCTGCACCGGTTTGGTGAACACCTGCAGCAGGTAACCGTCCTCGTCCCGGTCGGCGAGAATGCGCAGCTCACGCATTGTTTGCAGGGGAACACGGGTGTCGCCGGCCCATTCGCCGAGGGTGTCGTAGTAGGAGTCCGGTGTGTCCAGGAACTCCACCCCCCGCTCCCGCATCGCCGCCACGGCGCCGACGATGTCACCGGTTGCCAGCGCGATGTGCTGCACTCCCGGGCCGCCGAAAAACTCCAGGTATTCGTCGATCTGCGAGCGCCGACGACCGATGGCGGGCTCGTTGAGCGGGAACTTGACCCGGTGATTGCCGCTGGTCACCACCTTGGACATCAGCGCGGAGTAGCGGGTGGCGATGTCCTCGCCGACGAACTCCGCCATGTTCTCAAAGCCCATCACCCGGTTGTAGAAGGACACCCAGTGCTCCATCCGACCCAGCTCCACGTTGCCCACGCAGTGATCCACCGCCTGGAACAGCCGGCGTCCGGGGGTCACCAGCGGCGGGTGCGCGACGAAGCCAGGCAGGAATGGACCGGTGTAGCGGGATCGGTCGACCAGGGTGTGCCGGGTGTCGCCGTAGGTCGCCAGCGCGGCGAGCCGGACCGTGCCGTGCTCGTCGGTGGCCTCGGCTGGCTCCTGAAGGACGGTGGCGCCCTGCCGGCGGGCGAACGCGACCGCCCGGTCCACGTCGGGCACCTCGATGGCCAGGTCGCTCACCCCGTCCCCGTGCGCCGCCACCCGCCGGGCCAGTGGTGTACCGGCTCGGACCGGCCCGGTCAGCACGAACCGCGCCCGACCGGAGACCAGCACGTACTCCGCCGCATCCCGGAAGCCCAGTTCCGGGCCCCGGTAGGCCACGCAGGTCATGCCGAACGCCGTGGAGTAGAAGTGCGCGGCTTGCCGGGCGTTTCCCACCGCGAACCGGAGGTGGTCCATGCCGATGACCGGGAATGGGTCCGGCCCGGGGTCGTGGGCGACGCCACCGATCAGGGCGTCGACATCACCGTCGGCGTCCCTGTACTGCGGCCGGGACAATGTGCTCATCCCACGATGCTAGCCCCGGTGCTCGCGGCCTTAAGGAACGCTCGTAGAGGCCCGATTACTGGTCGTGTTTCGCCAGACGTCTACCCACTGGTGGGGGCTGTCTGGATGGTCGAGCCAGAGGGTGCCGTGGCCGTTGTCGATGGTGAGACCGAACCGGTCACGGGTGGGTCGGCCGATCTGGTGCCATTGCTGATGTGCGGTTTCGACCTGGTCCCAGAGCCGGGTGGGTCCGCCTTGGCGGACGGTGTGGATGCCGTCTGGCGTGGTGGTGTGGCATACCCAGGACCCGTCTCCTTGCGCCAGCCAGGTTTCGGGTGGGTCGCCATTGCTCGGGGTGAAGCTGAGGTGGTTCCATCCGCCGCCGGACAGGGTGAGCGCGGCGAAGAATTCAAAGGGGCTGTCGTCGCGGGTGATGACCTCGGCCGGGAGGCTGGTGCGTCGGGTCTCGCCTTGATTGTCGTTGATGGTGCGGAAGGCGTGCTGGGCTGCGTCGTAGTGGGTGAGTGGGCGCAGCGGCATGAATCCACCGAAGTCAGGCAGGAAGTGACCGTGCGCGATGCCGCCGGGTGCCACGGTGAGTTTGGCCAGCAGGCCGCCGCAGTTGCGCCGGTCCAGGGGCAGCAGGATGGTGCCTCCGATGCGGGTCTGTGCGATCCACTCCTGCGGTGGGCGCTGGACCGCCACGGTGGCGATGATCCGGTCAAACGGTGCTTGGGCGGGGTAACCGGCTCTACCGTCTTGGATCGCGAGGTCTGGCTGGTAGCCCAGCATGGCTAGACGCTGGCGTGCGTTGCTGACGATGTGTGGATCGATGTCGATGCTGCTCACTTGGTGTGGGCCGGCCCGGTGGCAGAGCAGCGCGGTGTTGTAGCCAGTTCCGGTGCCGATTTCGAGGATCTTATGGCCGTCGTGGACGTTGAGGGCTTCGAGCATGAGGGCCATCAGCGCGGGGGCACTGCTGGATGAGGTTGACACGCCATTGACCGGTTGACCCTGCCGGGCGGTCTCGGTGAGTGTGTCGTCTCCATTGAGCTGCGTGATAAGTGGCTGGTGGGAGTAGACGCCCGCCGCCCATTGCGGGCTGGGGGATTCCACGAGGACCCAGCCGGAACGATCGGTGGTCTGGGTGAAGTAGTAGGGCACGAAGACCCCTCGGTGGATATCGCGAAAAGCCACGAGCCATCTCTCATCTTTGACTGCGCCGCCCGCGGTGAGAGCGTCGATGAACTTGGCTTGCAGCGGCTCGATTTCGGTCACGACCGGCAACGTCCTTCCAAGGCGTCCGCAAGGGCTCCGGATATCGGCAGTCCAGTTTCCTCTTCGATCCACGCCCATTGTCCGTTCGGGTTGCATTCCAGGAACCACCACTGGTCGTGCGGGTCCACGATGAAGTCCAATGCCCCGAACCGAAGACCCATCGAGTCGAGCAACGCACTCACGCGTGAGCGCACGGCCTTAGGTGTGTCCGTCACCGAGTACGAAATCGAGTGATAGTCTGAGCGCCAATCAACGTGCGCTGTTTCGGACGCGGCGTCGATGCGGGCCGCGAAGAAATTGTTATCCACCACGGTTAGCCTGATCTCGTATTGTTTCGGCACCCATTCTTGGACGATATGCATGGTTCGGGAGATGTTCGGGTCGGCGCACAGGTCTGCTGTGACCTTGGCCGTAAAGACGTGCCGGAAACCGTCCTCACCAGAGACTCCAGCACCACCGAACGGTTTGCAGACGGCCTGCCCGACGCTGGTGACGAACTTCTGCGCAGCCTCGGGATCGTTGGTGACGAGAGTGCGGGGCACCGGAAGACCGCACGCTACAGCCTGCCGGAGTTGCACCGGTTTGTACTCAGCGTAACCAATATTGTGCGGATGGTTGAGCCACTGATCGAAGGAAGCGAGCAGACCCCCGAATCCCATGCGGGCTTGGATGGCTGCCCACCGGCGCTCATCATCGGACAGGTCCGGGTGGAACTCGAATGCCGTGGGACGCCGATAGTAGATGCCCACAATGTCGTCCAGCTCCAGGCGACGCCGCGCTGTCTGAAGTTGGCCCGACCAGTGGTCGACGAGAAGCTCCGCGCTAGCGAGGAGCTTCTCCGGAAAATCGGCGGCGTCACATCGGAACAGTGGGACACCCCGCCGGTTGAGCTCGTCCACAACCTTGTCGGCGGTCGGATCAAACGGATGGGTCAGGATCAAGACGGACCCTGCCGCGCTCACGGGATCAGTCTTCCCGATGGTCGGTGTCGCTGTCTTTATTGGTGGTCTGCCCGTCGCCGCCCTGGGTGACTGTGCTGGTCTGGCCATCGGTGTGTTTGGACAACGGCACCATATCCACACCGTCGCGGATAAGGCCGACCTGCGCGTCCTCGTCATAGCCCAACTCGGCGGGATCAACGCGGTGCACCGTGCCGACCGGCACCGCCAATGCGAGCCCGAAAGGACGCGCTGCGGATGCTGGCTCGGGTTTTGTGTCGATCTGGCCGTAGGCGCGCCCCAACGGGAAGTGATCCGATGACGGGAACAATCCTACGTTGACCGAGTGACCGTGCGGCTCTCCGGACATT
>JBOHFW010000188.1:0-6559 GCA_050699835.1 Pseudonocardiaceae bacterium
CTACCAGGCCCTCAACAACTTGATCGATCGGCCCGAGGCGCTTGCCGCGGACCCGGTGCTGGTCAAGCGGTTGCGGCGGCTGCGGTCCGGCCGGCAGCGAGCCCGGGCCGCTCGCCGGCTCGGTACCGACTCGAAGTAGGTCATGAGCACGCCGAAGAAGACCGGAGCCAGTAGCCGGCGGCGCACCACTGGGGTGGTGCTGCTCGTGCTGGCAGCGATCGCGGCCGTGATCGGGTTGCTGCTGACCGTCAACCGCGCGCAGCGGACCACGGCCCCTGAGCCATCCGTCCCCACCCCGGCACCCGGGATCGCAACCCCGCGCCCTTCCGTCATTCCCTTTCCACCGGTGGCCTCAACCCCTGCCGAAGCCCCCGAAGCACCCTTGGCCGCGCCGCCGGATGCCGACGAGGCAGCGTCAGCTGGCGGCAAAGGCCCCGGCGACAAAGGTTTCAGTCGTGGCGAGGTGCGGGTCTACAACAACAGCACGATCCGCGGCTTGGCCGCGCGGGTCGCGGGTGATCTCAGTGCCGCCGGGTGGATGGTGGTCGAGGTTGGCAATTACGCCCGCGGGACGATCCCGACGACCACGGTGTACTACCAGGATGACGCTGGCCAGCGCGCCGACGCCGAGGAGATCGCTGCCGAGTTCGGGATGCGGGTCGAACCCCGGTTCCCGGGCATCTCCGACGCCAGTCCCGGAATTGTCGTGATCGTCACAAACGACTACGGCCGCTGATCGCTGGCACACTCGCGTTCTGGGTACAGACTGACACGATGACGGGCTCCCCGCGGCTGTGGATGCGGCATGAGGTGCGGCCGACCGAACGTCGTGCCCCGATCGTGCCAGCGGATGCCCGGATCCTGGTCGGGGACGGTGTCGCGGTCACCGTTGAGGACTCCCCGCAGCGGATCTTTCCGATCTCTGACTATGTCGAGGCTGGCTGCCGGATCACCGAGCCGGGCAGCGGGGTCGGTGCGCCCGACGATGAGTTCCTCGTCGGGTTGAAGGAGCTCCCGGATGAGCCGGCGGCACTCGTGCACCGGCACGTGTTCTTCGGCCACGCTTACAAGGGGCAGAGCGGCGCCCAGCAGCTGTTGCACCGGTTCGCCTCGGGTGGCGGCACCTTGCTCGACCTGGAGTACCTGGTGGACGCCCGAGGTCACCGGCTCGTCGCATTCGGGCACTGGGCCGGTTACGTCGGCGCCGCGCTCGCCGTGCTGCACTACCGCGACCGGCTCGATCCGCCACTGCAACCTCTATCGAAGGACTCACTGGACGCGGCGTTGGTTCAGCCGGGCTGCTCGGCGCCGCCCCGGACACTGATCATTGGCGCATTCGGACGGTGTGGGCGCGGCGCGCAGGCCGCACTCGCCATCGCCGGTATCACGCCGACCTGTTGGGGTCTTGAGAAAACCCGCTCGCTGGACCGGGCGGCTCTGCTTGGGCACGAAATCCTGATCAACGCTGTGCTGATCACCACACCGGTACCGCCGTTCCTCACTCCGGCCGACCTCGACGACCCGGCACGCCGTCTCACGGTCGTCTCGGACGTCAGCTGTGACGTGAGCTCGGCCTGCAACATGCTGCCCATCTACTCCGACACCACCAGCTGGGCGCAGCCCGCGCGCTGGCTGCGCGAGGGCCCGCCGCCGCTGGACATCATCGCCATCGACAACCTGCCCTCGCTGCTACCCCGGGAATCAAGCGTTGCTTTCTCCACCGACCTGTTGCCGCACCTGAAGTCGGTGGGTGCCTCCGCGCCACCCTGGCTGCGCTGCGCGCAAACATTCCACTCGTCTCTCACGGGCCTTGATGGCCTGGCCTCGATGACCTATCGATGATCATCTCTGTCCCGACTCCGGGTCCGAGGTTGTTGCAGCTGACCTTGGCCCCCGTGGACTTGTTGATGAAGTTGAACGCTTTCCGTACCCTCCCCTGGATGTCGTTGCTCATCATCGTCACGTTCTGGAAATCGTCAATATGTACCGCCTGAGAGGCGTGCGCGTCGCAGTAGTTATTCGTGAAGGTCAGGCCAGATGACTCACCCCTTCCGCTGCCATCCCCCGCTTTACTGTGGGGCCCTTGCGCGATGAGACATTGGTTGTCGATCTTTTCGCAGCGATTTCCGCTGATCAGGACGTTGTGGCTGGTTGGTGTGGTGGTCGCATACGTTTGCATGCAGTCGGCGTGCGCCCCGCGGGTGTTGGTGATATTGACGATGTGGTTGTGCAAAATCTTGATGTTGTCGCCGAAGAAGCGGATTCCGTCGTAGTCGCCGCCGGTCGGATGGTCTATTTTGGTGCTCTGCAGGGTGAGGTTGCTCCCTTTCAGCTGGACGCCAGGAGCGGCTGCGCCGATGACAGTGAACCCTTGCACGACAACGTTGCTGGCATTAACTCTGACTCCCTTGACCGGGGTGTTTCCCTCGCCGGTGATGGTGATGGGGGAGCTCACCGCTCCTGATGCGGTGATGATCAGCCGGGTGCCAGCCAGGACGTTACCCTTGAAGCAGATCGTGTCTCCCGGTTTGGCCGCGTTCGCCTGGGCTGCCGTGCTGGCATTGACGGTGCATTGCGGCGGCGTGATCGGCAGGATTCCCGCTGTCCCATCGGGGCCACACGCTGGCGCGGCGGCGCCCTGTGGCCCTGTTTGCTGCGGGGCCGATGCGGAAGGTTGCACATCGGCGGGCGGCGGGACCGGTGCCGTCGTGGGTGGTGGTGCCGCAGCGTCCGGACAAGGATGAGGAGTGCGCTCGGGGGCCGCGGCCGAAAGCGGCATGCTAGACGCTTGGCGCACTCCCGCTGGGCTCTCGACGCTGTCAGTGGGCGCTCTCTGGCGGGTCGATTCCCGCCACTGAGTGTCGTCAATGACCCCTGGTGTGTCGTCAGTGACCCCTGGCGCTACTGGGTCGACCAGCGGTGTACCGGCCGCGCAGGCAATCGCGACCAGCAGCGCAGCAAGCAAGCGAACCGTATTCACAAAGGACCTTCCTTGACCACATCTGCGCTCGCCGCTGGCCGGCGCGCGAATCGATCAGCCAGAACCTCCCGCTGGTGCTGGGATCGTTGCCGAGGCTGAGAAACAGATGCCTAACCGGCGGTTCAGAAGGGGTTAAAGAAATGCGCTTTACTCACGAGAGTTCCAGCCCACGTCCAGCGGCGTAGCTGGCTAGTTAGGCTGATGCGGCTCCGGTATCGTGATGCGGTAGCATCAGATGCATGCGCACTACGCTGAATCTCGATGACGACGTTCTGCTCGCCGTCAGAGAGCGGGCGCATCGCGAGCGCCGGACGATCGGTGAGGTGCTCTCCGAGCTCGCGCGCCAGGCATTGGCCGGGCGGCTGTCGCATCAGGCAACCGAGGAGTTCCACGGGTTCCGTCCCTTGCCCGCACGCGGCCGCCCGGTCTCGAACACGATGATCGACCGTCTGCGCGAGGACGAGCCGGAGTGAGCCGTGCCCTGCTCGACATCAATGTGCTGCTGGCGCTCCTGGACGCTGATCACGTCGACCACGGGCGTGCCCGTGATTGGCTGAATGGTGAGATTGGGTCCGGTTGGGCGTCCTGTCCGATCACCCAGAATGGGTTCCTGCGGATCGTGAGCCAGCCTCGCTACCCTAGCCCGGTCGCCCCGGCCGTGGCGGCCGATCTGCTCGCCCGGGCCTGCGGCACGCCGCATCATGAGTTCTGGCCCTGTGATGTCAGCCTGCTCGACGAGCGGCTCGTCGACCGGACCCGGATCCACGGGCCGCGCCAGGTCACCGATGCCTATCTGCTGTCCCTGGCGGTGCGCAGGGGCGGGCGGTTCGTCACGTTCGACCGTTCAATCGTGCTATCTGCTGTCGTTGACGCAACGCAGGACCATCTGACGGTGCTGTAGGCCGTGCGCATAGGCCCGCGACACACCGGGCATGAGGGTGCGACACGCCGGCTCGCTACGGGGTCGCCAGCCCACGTCCCGCGGCGTAGCGAGCGAGCTGGGCGAGTTGCACGGGGTCCAGGGAGGGGCGGACGGCCTCACGTGCCGCGCCTATATGCGCTGTGGTCACCTCGGTGGCCTCGAGTGATTCGCGCATCGCGGTGAGCGCGGCCTCGCGGATCAGGGCGGCGCAGTCCGCAGCGGAGTAGCCCTCCAGCTCACCGGCCAGCCCGTCGAGGTCCACGCCGGCCGCCAGCGGGGTGTTGCGCGCGGCCGACCGGAGGATGGCCGCGCGGGCGGCGGCGTCCGGTGGCGGGACGTAAACGATCCGCTCCAGCCGGCCGGGTCGCAACAGCGCCGGGTCGATGAGCTCCGGGCGGTTGGTGGCGCCGAGCACCACCACATCGCGCAGCGGCTCCACCCCGTCCAGCTCGGTGAGCAGTGCGGCCACCACCCGGTCGGCGACGCCGGCGTCGGAGGACCCGCCACGGCGGGGGGCCAGTGCGTCGACCTCGTCGAGGAACACCAGCGCCGGCGCCGCGTCGGAGGCGCGGCGGAACAGGTCCCGTACCGCCCGCTCCGACTCGCCGACCCACTTGTCCAGGAGTTCGGCGCCCTTCACCGCGAACACGTTGAGCGCGCCGGACCCGGCCAGCGCCCGGACCAGGAAGGTCTTGCCGCAACCCGGCGGGCCGTAGAGCAACACCCCGCGTGGCGGCTCGACGCCGAGCCGGGTGAACGAATCCGGGTAGCGCAGCGGCCACAAGACCGCCTCGGTGAGCGCCTGCTTGGTCTCAGCCATGTCGCCGACCTCGTCCAGGGTCAGGCCACCGGTAGTGAGGGTGTCCGAGGTGGACATCGAGATCGGGCGGACGGTGTCCAGCGCGCCGATCAGGTCCTGCTGCGTGATCACAAGTTCGGCCTCAGAGCCGGTGGCAGCCTGGTGCTGGCGCAGTGCGGCCCGGACCGCGGCCTCGCGGCGCAGCGCGACGAGGTCAGCGGCGACGAACCCCGGGGTGCGCTCGCCGACGGCGGCAACGTCGATGTCAGTGGCCAGCGGCACCTCACGAAGCAGTACCCGGAGCAGCTCTGCGCGGCCGCGGGCGTCGGGTAGCGGCAGGGACAGTTCGCGATCGATCAGGTCCGGCGCGCGCAGCCGCGGATCCACCGACGCGGGATGCGCGGTGGTGACCACCAGTGCGACACTCTCCAGCGCGGGCCGCAGAGCGTCGAGGACGACGGTGGCCAGCGGCGGCGGGCTGGTGGCGGGCAATAGCGTCTCGACATCGGTGATCAGCAGCACGCTCGGCTGCTGCGCACGGGCCGCCGCGACCGCGTCGTGCACCCGCTGAGCGGCCGCCCCGGCCTGCACCGCTGCCACGCTCGGCGCGGCCAGCTCGACGACATGGACCCCTGAGTCGCGGGCCACCGCGTGCACCATCGTGGTCTTGCCGACGCCCTCGGGGCCATGCACTGCCACCCCGAGGCGGGTGCTGGCGCCGAGCCTGCGCAGCAGCTCAGGCCGGCGGAAGGTGAGCTCGAGCCACTCGGCCAGCCGCCGGGCGGCTTCCTGGGCTCCTACCAGGTCGGCGACCGCTGGCGGTAGAGCCGCTGGTGCCGGGTCTCCGGGCTGTTGCACCGGCGCGGGGAGGTCCCCGGTGCGCGGGCCGTCGCGCCACCCGACCACAGTGGACGGGTGCGGAGCCACCGGCCCGGCGGGGTCGGTGGCCGTCACGGTGAGCAGCTCGGTGGTCCAGGTCATCCCGATCGCTGCGGCCAGCCGACTGCGTAGCCGCCCGGCGTCCGCCCCGGGCGTCAGATCCTGCGGAAGCAGCGATACCGCGTCCCCGGTGGTGAGCACCTTGCCGGCCAGCGCCAGCCGCAGCGTCTCCGGGCTGACCGCATGGCTGACCAGCGCCGAGCCACTGACGGTGATCGAGCGCGCCGCGGGTACCTGCACCGGTGTGAGCACCACCTCGGCCCCATCGGTCAGTCTCAGGTTGGACATCGTGAGGTCATCCAGCAGCGCGATGCCGGGGGCGGTCTGCCCGGCTGCGGCCAGCGCGGCGCTCACCCGGGCCCCGGTGAGCCGCACGGCGTCCCACGGCCGCAGCCCCAGGGCGTCGAGCACTTCCGGGTGCAGCCGGACCACGCCCCGCCGCGCATCCAGCGCCGAGGACGTGAGCCTGGCGGTGAGGGTGATCTGCGGCGCGCTCACGACGTCCGAGCCTACGAGGTTCATGGCGGCGGTCAGACGCCGATCACAGTCACGACGCTGTCTAAGCCCTTGAAGTCCTGCGCGTTACGCGTGTACAGGGGAAGATCTCTGGTCGAGGCGATCGCAGCGATCATCAGATCCATCCGGCGGGGCCGAGGATCGCGGCCGCCAGCGATGGCCAGCGCCACCAGGGTCCCGTACCGGGCTGCGGCCTCGCTGTCGAAGGGCAGGGCGTCGAAGTCTGCGACGGCCGCGCTGAGCTTCTCCGTGCGCGCGGCCCGGGTGGCGGCGTCCCTGGCCATGCCGACACCCTGGTGTAGCTCGGCGAGGGTCACTGCGGTGATCTCCGGGATTGCCGGTAGAGCCGCTGGCTCGATCACGCCAAGGTCGATGTAGGCACAGGTGTCGAGCACTCCGCAAC
>JBOHFW010000189.1:0-13277 GCA_050699835.1 Pseudonocardiaceae bacterium
GCTGTGGGCAGCCGGAGTGTGGGTGGCGGCGGAGGCGTTGATCGCTCGGGTGCCCTTCGGCGGTTTCCCGTGGGGGCGGGTGGCGTTCGGGCAGCCGAGCGGGGTGTTCCTCCCGGTGGCTGCGATCGGCGGCGCCCCGCTGCTCACCGCGGCCGTGGTCCTGACCGGGTTCGGCACCGGTGAGCTACTCCGCCGCCTCGTGCAAGAGCGCGGGTCCCCGCTCCCCGGGCCGCTGCTCGGCCCTGTTGTTCCCAAGCTGAGAGCGCTCGCGGTGCCCGCACTGCTTGTGGTGGGGACGGTGGTGGGGGGGCTGCTGGCGGGGGCGGCGATGGAGGGAACGACGGGGAATGGGCAGGCGCTTGTTGCGGTTGTGCAGGGCAATGTGCCTCGCGCTGGGCTGGATTTCAATGCCCAGCGGCGCGCTGTGCTGGATAACCATGCAGTGCGCACCAGGCAGCTGGCGGCCGATGTCGCTGCGGGCCGGCACCCCCAGCCGGATTTGGTGATCTGGCCGGAGAACTCCTCCGATATTGATCCATTGCGCAACGCGGATGCCCGGACGGAGATCGATCGGGCGGCCCGCGCGATCGGAGCGCCGATCCTGGTCGGTGCCGTCCTGCTGACCGACGACGAGCACACCACCAATACCGCGATCGTGTGGGATCCGCGCACCGGACCAGCCCAACGGCACGATAAGCGCCCGCTGCCCTTCGCGGAGTACATCCCCTTCCGGGACTTCTTTCGCCTCTTCAGCCCCTACGTTGACCGCATAGGCAACTTCGTGCCGGGCAACGGTCGTGGTGCGGTGGACCTCGGCGGAGTCCGGGTCGCTGTAGCGACCTGCTCCGAGGTGGTCTTCGACGATCTGGTGCGAAGCGGCATCCGCTCCGGAGCCCAGCTGCTGGCTGTGCCGACCAACAACGCCACCTTCGGCTTCACCGGAATGACCTACCAGCAGCAGGCGATCTCCCGCGTCCGAGCAGTCGAGCACGGCCGAACCGTGCTGGTGGCTGCGACCAGCGGGGTCAGCGCGGTGATCGCCCCGGACGGTACTGTCGAGCAGGAGACAAGGCTGTTCACTGCCGATGCGCTGGTGGCGCGGATTTCGCTGGCTGCCGGTACTACGCTCGCTACCCGGCTTGGCTCCGCGCCGGAGTGGGCACTGGTGGCGATGGGCGCGGTAGGCATGGCGGCAGCCTCGGTGATGCGCGACAGAGCTGACGGAGGGGACCGGCGTGGAGTGGCGTCGGCGAGGGAGGATGTCGATGGCGGATCAGCGGGGCGGATACGTCGATGGGGTCGGTCGAACGATCGTGGTAATCCCCACCTACAACGAGCGGGCCACCCTGCCAGCGGTCCTGAACCGGCTGCGCCAGGCGGTACCTGACGCACATGCGCTCGTTGTGGACGATGACAGTCCAGACGGCACTGGTGTGCTGGCCGACGAACTGGTTGCCACCGACAACAGAGTGCACGTGTTGCACCGTGCGACCAAGGCCGGTCTCGGGGTTGCCTACGTCGCCGGCTTCCGATGGGCGCTGGAACGCGGCTATGACGTCGTGGTGGAGATGGACGCCGACGGCTCGCACGCCCCCGAGGATCTTCCCCGGCTGCTGGGCGTACTCGCCGACGGTCCCTCGGGCACTCGTGCGGACGTTGTACTGGGCTCCCGGTACGTGCCAGGCGGGCAGGTAGTGAACTGGCCGCGGTACCGGGAATGGCTCTCCCGCGGTGGCAACTACTACTCACGGATGGCGCTGGGGGTGGGCATCAATGACCTCACCGGTGGATTCCGCGCCTACCGCCGCCATGTGCTGGATGACCTCGACCTCAGCACTGTTGCCTCGCAGGGGTATTGCTTTCAGGTCGACCTTGCGTGGCGCTCGGTGCGGGGCGGCTTCACCGTGGTCGAGGTGCCTATTACCTTCACCGAGCGCGAGCAAGGCCAATCGAAGATGACCGCCGCCATCGTGCGAGAGGCGCTGTGGCGGGTGACCGTCTGGGGCGTGCAGCGCTGCGTGGCACACCTGCGTCGCCAATCAGACAGTCGCCAATCAGACACCGACTCGACGAGCAGTGCCACGCAGCCCAGCCAGTCCTAGTTCGTGCGAGGCCGTTTCGATTAGGCGGAGCGGGAGCGACGACCACGCAGTTCAGTCAGCCGCTCGTCGAGCAGCTCCTCGAGCTCCGGGATGCTGCGGCGCTCCAGCAACATGTCCCAGTGCGTGCGCGGTGGCTTGATCTTCTTCGGCTGCGGCTCATCACCGTCGTAGAGCCTTGACTCATTGCCGTGCAGCCGACACTCCCAGATCATCGGCGGTTCGGCATCGTCAGCGAACGACACAGCGAAGTCATGACCCTTGGGGCAGGCGTACACCACCGGCCGGCGAGGAGCAAGATCATGGTCGCGGTCGGTCTCGTAACTGACTGTTCCGAGCCTGCTGCCACGAAGAACGCGGTCGGCCATGGCGTCTCCTCTCTCCTGGCCGGGGACCGTGGAGTCCCCGGATCCAGCTCACCGGGTGTAACGCCAGGAAAGGCCCTGACGTTCCCAAACCGCGGGCAAGCAACCCGACGTGCGTCCATGCAAGCAGGTGCCCGATAAGCATCGCCCATACTGGGTGAATCGACACAGCATTGCGACCTGTTACCTCACCGGAAGTGTGCAACACCACTCGTTCGAGTGGTAGCTACTACGCCCGTCCGGGAAACACGGTTCTAGACGACGGCGGGCTCGGGGTTTCCCGCCGCGCGGATCGCCCGGCGGACCGGGATGAGCGACATCAGCACGAAACCGATGAGGAAGAACGCCACCAGGGACACGATGGCCGGGCGAAACGAGCCGGTGGCGGCTCCGATGGTGCCGAACAGCAGGGGCCCCACCGTGGAGGTGGCCTGCCCGCCGATCTCGTATAGCGCGAAGTACTCGGCTTCCTTGCCAGCGGGCACGAGCTGGCTGAACAGCGACCGGGACAGGGCGTTGGTGCCACCCAGCACCAGCCCGATGCCCACGGCGACCGCGTAGAACTGGGCTTGATCACCTGCCTGGATGAAATACGCCGCGGTGATCACACCGACCCACACCAGCAGGCTGCCCATGATCGTGCGCTTGGCGCCGAAGCGGCGGGCCAGCCAACCGTGCGCCAGCGCGCCGATGACCGCCACGAACTGCACCATCAGGATCGTGCTGATCAGGGTGCTGCTCGACAATCCCAGCTCGAGATCACCGTACTGGCCGGCGACGCTGGCCACCGTGTTGATCCCGTCGGTGTAGACCAGGTACGCGGCCAGGAAGCCCAACGTCAACGGATAACTCCGGGCGTTGTGCAGCGTACCGATGAGTTGACGGAAACCGCCGGTCAGCACCGACAGACCCCGCTCGCTGCCCTGCGCAGGCTGGTAGCTGCGCATCCCGGCCAGCGGAATCAAGGTGAAACCGGCCCACCACAACCCCGCGGTCACAAAGCACACCCGCACGGCCGCTGACTCGGACAACCCCAGCGCATCGCGACCGAGAACGGTGGCCAAATGCAGGGCCAGCGCGACGCCGCCACCCAGATAACCAAAGGCCCAGCCCCGGGAGGACAAGCGGTCACGCTCGTCGGGCGTCGCGATCTCCGGGAGCACCGAGTAGTAGATGACCACTGACGCGTAGTAACCGGTGGTCGCGATGACGAACAGCACGACGCCGAGCCGCCAGTTGGTTCCACTCACCAGCGCAAGCAACGCAGTCGCGGTGGCCCCGGTGAACGCGAAGAACCCGAGCATCCGCCGTTTGTGCTGGGTGCGGTCGGCGATGGCGCCGGTCAGCGGAAGCACCAACACCTGCAGAAGGGTGGATGCCGCAAGCAGGTAGTTGAACAGCGTTCCAGCCGGGAACACCCACCCGAATATCGAGACATCACAGTTGACCAGGCTGTTGCGGGTGGGGCAGGTCTGACCGGCGGCCAGGGCGTCATTCCTCGCCACGGAGGTGAGGTAAAGCGAACCGAACACGGTGACGATCGAAGTGGAGAACACCGAGTTTGCCCAGTCATACCAGCACCAGGCGCGTTGCTCGCGGCGGCGGTGCAGCGCTGGTTCGCTCACCCGCTCCGCCCTCCCGGCCAGGCCTGCCGGGTACGCAGCACGTCGCGGAGCACGTCTGGCCGATCGGTCACCAGGCCGTCGACGCCGAGGTCGAGCAGGGCATGCATCTCCGCGGCCCGGTCCACCGTCCAGGCGTGTACCTCTCGGCCGAGGCGGTGCGCGTAGCGCACCAGGGCGCGGTCCGTCACCGGGATCCCGCACCAGCGCACCGGCAGCTGCGCCAACTCACCACGGATCGGCGCGGCGCTGGACGGCACTGGGCACACCGACCGCAGCCGCAGCGCCGTCGCTGACGCGGTGCCCATCGACGTCAGCAACCGCGACCCGGCGGCTGCCCGCAACCGTTGCAGCCGCGATTCGGAAAATGATGCCAGGCACACCCGGTGCCACCCGCTGGTGCGACGCAGCAGATCCAGTACCGGCGTGACCGCGGAGTCGGCCTTGACGTCGATGTTGAGCAGCGCGTCTGGGAGCTCTTCAAGCAGGTCAGCTAGCTGGCAAACTGGCTCGCGGCCGTTCACCCGCGCGGTGCGGACCCCATTCCAGTCCAGCCGTTCGATCTCGCCGGACCCATCGGTAGTCCGATCCAGCGTGGCGTCGTGCATGACCACGACCACACCGTCCCGGGTGGCTCGGACATCCGTCTCCAGGTAGCGGTACCCCTCCTTGGCGGCGCGACGGAACGCGGCCAGCGAGTTCTCCATGCCGGCCAACTCGCCGAGGTGCCACCCGCGATGCGCGAATGCCCGGGGGAAGGGTCCGTCCAGGAACGGGTGCCGGACCGGGATCACGCCACACATTCTGCCGGGCTGGGTACCTAGCGGGGCAACCAGCGTGGCTGCGGTGGAAAACGAGTCGTCATGCGGCGCCCCTGCTGGCACCTCACCACTGCGTCTCGATGACCTCGAGGACTGAGCTGGCGCAACCGAGATCTCTGGACGTCATTGCGCAAGAAGATCACGAAGAAAACTAGCAAAGGCGATTGCCAGGCTGGCTACCGTGAGCCACATGATAATCCGGTCCATGGAGGACCCCCGCTCGCGCGGCGCCAGCGCAGTCGTACCGCGAGCGTTCGGCGGCGGCTGCGACTCCACCCAGCCAGCCTCTGATGTGAAGTCGTAACGCGGCCACATGAACATGGGGAAGCTCCAGCCACCAGCAGTCACGAGCCGGGGAAGCCCTCGCGTACACTGTGGCGTATGCAGCGAGTGCGACTAACAGTGAGCATGGAATCGCAGACAGCCGCGCGCGTGCGGCAGTGCGGAGCGCGGATCCGTGGTGGGGCCTCCGCGTACCTCGAGCACTTGGTCCGGCAGGATGCGCTGCGAGAGGCCGCAGCATCAGCGGCCAGCTGGTACGCGGCACATCCGACGTATACGGCTGATAGCGAAGCCGAGGCGCTGGCGGCGCTGGACGAGTCAGCGTGAGGCGAGGGGACCTCTACCGCTATGAACCAGTGATAGCCAGAGCGGGCCAGTCAACCACGAGACTCATCATCTCCGCCGATGCAGTGAACGAGAACGACGCGCTGCCGGCCGTCTATGCGATGCACGTCGTGGACTCCGATCCTGGTTCGTTGCTGGCTGTGCGGGTTGGGGAGTTCGGCTGGGCGTTCGCGATGGAGATCGATCGCCCACCCCGTCGGCGCCTCGTCGAGCGCGTCGGCCGCGCAACACCCGAAGAACTTGAGCAGGTCGACAACGCCATCCGAGCAGTCTTCGAGGTATAGCGCCCACGCTGTCCCATTCTTGTTCCAGTTGACGTTAGCCAGCGCCGGCACCCGCCGGGATTGGCACCGCCATTGCGCCATGATGGTGGCCGTGTCCAGCCACACGTTCTCCCGGCTGATGCACCCGGCGCGGAACTCGAAAACATGCAGCATCCGGAACCTGATTCGCCTGCCGTTGCCGGTGATGCCCGCGAAGTGGCCGGTCATGATCGCGCGGCACTCGTGCTCAACAACACAGACGTCATCGCCGTAGCAGCGGCGGGTCTCGGTCAGCTCGTCGGTGCGCACGTTGTTCGCAACTGTTCGTAACGCTGCGATACTGGTCGAGGGACCGGCAGGGTGATCCGGGATCAAGGAGTAGTCGATGCCGACACGGGTGAGCGTTGCGCTAGAGATGCTTGCCGCCAAGTTCATCGTCCTGCTTGGGTCCCATGCCGTGATCACCGACCGGCAGCGATTGCGCACCTACGAGTGCGACGGGCTGGCGCAGTATCGGGTGGTGCCAGGCCTGGTGGTGCTGCCGGAGTCTGCTGAGCAGGTCGCCGCGGTGGTCCGGGCCTGCGCTGCCGCGGGGGTGCCGTTCGTGGCCCGCGGCTCCGGCACTGGGCTCTCCGGCGGTGCGCTGCCGCACGCCGAGGGCGTGCTGATCGTGACCTCGCGGATGCGCCGGATCCTGGAGGTCGACATCGCCAACGAGCGCGCGATCGTCGAACCTGGCGTGATCAATCTTGACGTGACGAAGGCCGCCGCGCCGCATGGCTGGTACTTCGCGCCCGATCCGTCCAGCCAGCAGATCTGCTCGGTGGGTGGCAACGTCGCGGAGAACTCCGGCGGGGCGCACTGCCTGAAGTACGGGTTCACCACCCATCACGTGCTGGGCGTCGAGGTGGTCACCCCGGATGGCGAGCTGGTCTGGCTGGGCGGCACCACCCGGGATACGCCGGGTTACGACCTGCTCGGCGCCTTCGTCGGCAGTGAGGGGACTCTCGGGATCGCCACCAAGATCGCGGTGCGGCTGCTGCGGAACCCGGAGTCGGTGCGCTGCCTGCTCGCTGCCTTCCCCGGGGTGAACGAGGCGGGTGCCGCGGTGTCGGCGATCATTGCCGACGGCGTCACCCCGGCCGCGATCGAGATGATGGACGCGCTGGCGATCGAGGCCGCCGAAGCCGCCGTGGCCTGCGGTTACCCCGAGGGCGCCGGTGCAGTGCTCATAGTCGAGCTCGACGGTCCGGTCGTCGAAGTGGAGCACACCTTCGCCGCTGTACAGAAGCACTGCACGGACGCGGGTGCCGTCGAGATCCAGGTAGCTCGGGACGCTGCCCAGCGGGCGCTGTTCTGGAAGGGCCGCAAGTCGGCGTTCGCCGCGGTGGGCCGGATCAGTCCCGACTACATCGT
This sequence comes from Pseudonocardiaceae bacterium, assembly GCA_050699835.1. Lineage (GTDB taxonomy): Bacteria > Actinomycetota > Actinomycetes > Mycobacteriales > Pseudonocardiaceae. The sequence continues at coordinate 7,214 of JBOHFW010000189.1, forward strand.
GCAGGACGGGGTGATCCCCCGCACGGTGCTGCCGCAGGTGCTGCGTCGCATCACTGAGCTGTCGGCCGGTACGGGGGTGCGGGTGGCCAACGTGTTCCACGCCGGCGATGGCAACCTGCACCCGCTGGTCCTGTTCGACGAGACCAAACCCGGTGCGGCGCAGGCCGCGGAGGAGGTCTCCGGCGCGATCCTCGACCTGTGCATCTCCTACGGCGGCTCGATCACCGGCGAGCACGGAGTGGGCGTCGACAAGGCGCGGCACCTGCCGCGGATGTTCACCGCTGAGGACCTGGACACCATGCAGCGGCTGCGCTGCGCCTTCGATCCGGCCGGGGTGTGCAACCCGGGCAAGGTATTCCCGACTCCCCGGCTGTGCGGTGAAGTGCCCGGCAAGCGCAAAGGTGTGCACCCGCTGCAGGCTGCAGGCCTGGCCGAGCAGTTCTGATGGTCTCCTCCGCCCTGGGTGGGCTGCGGGCAGCCTGCGGTGACGTCGCCGAGGCGGCCGCCGAGGACATCGTGGACGGCGTGCCCGCATGCTGGGTGGCTCGACCGACCAGCGCCGAGGAGGTCTCGGCGGTACTGCGCGCGGCGGCCACGCTGCGACTGCGGGTGGTGGCCCGGGGGAGCGGCACCCGGCTGGGGTGGGGTGCCCCACCAACCGCGCTGGACTTGATCGTGGACACCAGCCGGATGAACGCGATGGTTGCGCACGTCGCCGGCGATCTGGTCGTCACCGTGCAGGCGGGACTGCGGATGGTCGATCTTCAGCAGGCGTTGGCACTGCACCGGCAGCGACTGGCGCTGGATAGTGCCGGCACTGTCGGCGGCGTCATCGCTACCGCAGCGTCGGGTCCGCTGCGGTACCGGTACGGCACACCGCGCGATCTGGTCATCGGCATCACCGTGGTGCTCGCCGACGGCACTGTCGCCCGCTCCGGCGGCACGGTGGTGAAGAACGTCGCCGGGTATGACCTGGCCAAGCTGTACACCGGCTCGCTCGGAACTCTCGGCGTGATCACCGAGGTGGTGTTCCGGCTGCACTCGCTGCCCGAGGCGACCCGGTGGATCACCATGCACGCCCCCGACGCCGCCCGCGCAGCAACCGCTATCGCTGAGGTTCGGGCATCGCAGCACGACCCGGTCGCCCTTGAGGTGAATCGCGATAAGCCTGACGGCGCGGTGACCGTCGTGGTCGCCGTCGAAGGTGTCAGTGCGGGTATCGATGCTCGCGCGGAGGCCGTCGCAGACCTTCTCGGTGCGCAGGCCTCCGTGATCGAGCAGGCACCGGACTGGTGGGGGCAACCTCCGCCCTCCCCGTACGCGACGGTCACCTGCGAGCCGACCGGGCTGGCCGAGCTGCTCGCCATCGCCCCGGGTGCCCTGCGCGGCAGCGCCGGGGCCGGGGTGCTTACTACTGGCCTGGATGACGGTGATGGGTTGGGAGACGAGCTGGCACAGCTGCGCACGATCGCCACCCGGCACGGCGGCAGCGCGGTGCTGCGCTGCGCCCCACCGCACCGTAAGGCGACGCTGGATGTGTGGGGACCGGTGCCCGCGCTGGGGCTGATGCGCCGGCTCAAGGACCAGTTCGACCCGGAGCACCGGCTGGCACCGGGCCGGTTCGTGGGAGGGATCTGACGTGAGCGCGGGCGCTTTTGACGATCACCACCCACCGCAGGAAGAGCTGATCAAGGACTGCGTGCACTGCGGATTCTGCCTGCCCTCGTGCCCCACCTACCTGCTGTGGGGGGAGGAGATGGACTCTCCACGCGGCCGCATTCACCTGATGAAAGCCGGCCTGGAGGGCGAGCCCCTCTCGGCGTCGATGGTCGGGCATTTCGATGCCTGCCTCGGGTGTATGGCCTGCGTGAGCGCCTGCCCGTCCGGGGTGCACTACGACACCCTGCTCGCCGATACCCGGGCTCAGGTGGAGCGCCGCTACGAGCGGACCCGCCGGGAGCAGCTGCTCCGTGCGGCGATCTTCTGGTTGTTCCCGTACCCCAGGCGGTTGCGGGCGTTGCGCGGGCCGCTGGCGCTGTACCAGCGCAGCGGCCTGGACCGGTGGCTGCGGCGCACCGGGCTGCTGGACCGGTTGCCCCCGACGCTGCGGGTGGTGGAGTCGCTGACCCCGACGTTGACCCGGCGCCGTCCGCTCCCGGAGCGGGTCCCTGCCTTAGGGCGGCGCCGGGCGGTGGTCGGGATGCTCACCGGCTGCGTGCAGGATGCGTTGTTTCCCGACGTCAACGCCGCCACTGCACGGGTACTCGCCGCGGAAGGGTGCGACGTCGTGATCCCCCGCGGGCAGGGCTGCTGCGGGGCGCTGTCCCAGCACTCGGGTCGCGAGCAGGAGGCGATCTCCTTCGCGCGAGCGCTGATCGATCGTTTCGAGGCCGCCAGAGTCGATTTCGTCGTGGTCAACGCGGCCGGCTGCGGCTCGGCAATGAAGGAGTACCCGCATCTGCTGCGTGACGACGCCGGTTACGCCGCCCGCGCGCAGGCGTTCGTCGAGCGCACCCGCGACGTCTCTGAGCTGCTCGTCGAGCTCGGCCCGGTGGCGGCGCGCCACCCGCTGGACGTCACGATCGCCTACCACGACGCCTGCCATCTCGGGCACGCCCAAGGCATCCGGTCCCAACCCCGCGAGCTGCTGCGGGCGATCCCCGGGCTGACCCTGATCGAGATCCCCGAGGCCGACCTGTGCTGTGGCTCGGCGGGGATCTACAACCTGCTGCATCCTGAACCGGCCACCGAGCTGGGGGACCGCAAAGCCCGTAACGTGCTCGCCACCGGAGCATCAGTGCTGGTCACCGCGAACCCCGGGTGCCTGATGCAGATCGCGGCCAGCGCCCGGCGACTCGGTGAGCCCCTCACCCTGGCCCACACCGTCACCGTGTTGGACGCCGCACTTCGCGGGGTGCCGCTACCCGCCTAGGCCTTCGCCCACGGCACGCGGCAGGCGTCGCCGGAGTTGAAGCCCTGCTCGGTGATGCCGAGTGCTGAATACATCCGGGCCCGCATGTTTTCGTGCGCGATCTGGTACGTCAGCTCGACCACCCCGGCGCGCCCGAACCGCCGCTCCAGGTCGGCCACCTGCTCGTCGGTGACCTCGGAGGGCGTCGCGGTGATCGCATCGGCGTAGGCGATGGCCGCGCGTTCATCGTCGGTGTACCTCAGCGAGGTGGCGTAGTCACCGATCTCCTTCAGCTGGTCGACGTCGAGGCCAGCCAAGCGATGCAGCATGGTGCCAAAGTCCACGCACCACGAGCAGCCGACCGTCCAGGCGACCCGGTATACCGCGAGATTGCGAACGCTCACCGGCAGCACCGTCGAGGCCTTCTCCGCGAGCGCCTCGTGAACAGCGCTCGCGAAGAAGAGCTTTCGATGGTTGGCTGTTACCGCAAAGGGCTCCGGCACCTCGCCGAAGCGCCGCTTTGTGTACCAGTAGGACAGCTTGATCAGCGGGCCGGCGTCGTCCGGGGAAACGGCAGGTATGCGAGTCATTTTCGAGCTCCTCGGCTGAGTTTCATTCGTCACTGCTCAGCTCAACCATCGCCGAGGTAGGTGTGCTTTCCCAAGGCAGAGCTCCAGATCTTCTTGATCGGGCCAACACCGCGCATGTCGACGTCCTGCACAACCACGGCATGGCCGGCGTACTGGCCGACGGCCGACGACCGGTTTGCCGAACAGATCCGCGGCGAGGACCCCGCGCAAATGCGGCGGGGCACCCAGACCACCGGCGAGACATAGCCGAGCGGTCAGCCCGCCGGTACGCCGAGGCAAGGGAGCAGACGATGAATACCGATGACCTGCCAGCCCCCCGCGAGGGCCTGGTGCTGACCCACTTCTTGACCGTGAGCGACGTTGCCCGTTCCCGGGCGTGGTACGCCGACGTGCTCGCGGGCCACGTGGTTCTCAACGAGAACCCGTGCATCATCAAGGCGGCGAACAGCTGGATCATCATGAACCCTGGCGGAGGGCCGACCGAGGACAAGCCCGAGGTCACCTTACAGCCGCCGACGGACCCGGGCACCGTATCGAGTTTTTTGAACATTCGCGTGGCCGACATCGAAGCCTTCTACCGCGAGCGCAGCGAGCGAGGCGTCGAGTTCCTCACCCCACCGATCGACCGCCGTGCCGAGCTGCGCTGCTACATGCGAGACCCCGACGGCTACCTGATCGAGGTCGGGCAGGCTACCGGACTGCTTGAGGGCATCCTCGCCCACGTCGAGACCTAAGATGGTCTCAGCGAGGCCACCAGTTGTCTGGGCATAGCCATGCGGGAGTTCCTCACGACGAGTCAACTGGTTGCTCCGGCCTGCACACCCACTGGGCGATGCGCTCACCGGCGATCACCAGGGCTGGTTCACCACCCGGCGGGGCGCCAAGCACGTGTGCCTGTTCCAGTACGCGGCTGCTGCGGCCGGCCTGCGGTCGCCGATCTGGTGCAGTCTGAACGTCTCTGATCAGGGCCCGGTCCTCCGGCGCCGGGTCAACCCTCGCGGTCGGCCTCTGGTCTCGCGCGCTGCCCCGCTGGGTCGGCGCAGTCAGCGCACGAGCGGTAGGGCACGTCGGCATCGGCGGTGGTGCGGTGCGGCGCCTTCTCGGCCGGGATCACACCCATCCGGCCGGCCTGATAGTCCTCGAACGCCTGGACGATCTCCTCACGGGTGTTCATGACGAATGGGCCGTAGCGGGCGATCGGCTCCCGGATCGGCAGCCCTCCGAGTACGAGGACCTCCCAGCCGGCGGTGACGGCCTGTGGCTGGGTGCCGGCGGCCCGGATAGCGAGTGCACTTCCGGGGCCCAAGACCGCCAGCTGTCCCTCGGCCAGCGGCCGGTCATCCGGCCCGGCATGACCGTTGCCGGCCAGCGCGTAGACCAGCGCGTTGAACTCGCTCGGCCAGGGCAGCCTCAGCCGGGCCCCGGGGGCGAGCGTGGCGTGCAGGTAGGTAATCGGGGTGTGGGTGCTACCGGGACCGGCGTGACCGGCGAGCTGGCCGGCGATGATGCGCACCAGCGTGCCGCCGTCGTCGCTGGAGAGCAGGGTCACGTCGCGGGCGCGGATGTCTTGGTAGCGGGGTGGCACCCACTTCTGCGCCTGCGGCAGGTTCACCCACAGCTGCGCGCCGTGGAACAGCCCACCGGAGACCACCAGCGCCTCCGGGGGTCGTTCGATGTGCTGGATGCCCGCGCCGGCGGTCATCCACTGGGTCGCCCCGTCGGTGATCACGCCACCGCCGCCGGTGGTGTCCTGGTGTTCGAACACCCCGTCGATCATGTAGGTGACGGTTTCGAAGCCACGGTGCGGATGCCAGGGGGTGCCCTTGGCCTCACCGGGGGCGTACTCGATCGCCCCCATGTGATCCAGCAGGACAAAGGGGTCGGCATGCGGCAACTCCGTGGTCGGGAAGGCGCGCCGGACCGGGAAGCCTTCCCCTTCCAGAGTGCGCAGGGTCGTGACGACCTTGGCCACCGGGCGCCAGGCGGTGCCCTGCTCAGGCAGGTGCGGCAGGCGTGGCAGTGTCATGGTGTCGGCGGTGACGGCAGGCATGAATCTCTCCTTTTCTAGAAGGTCTCCTTTCTAGAGTGCTCGCGTGGGCGCGGATTTCGAACCGCGATTGCGTTGTTGTCGCTGTGGAAAGCTCCCCCCGGCTGCGGGTTGGGGACAGCTGGGGGAGTGTCCCCACCCTGCGGCCGCTGGGCTTGACGGTTACCCAGCGGTGAGGTGGCGCTGCGCGTCGAACCATGCGTGGCCGATGCGTTTAGGCTCGACCAGGCCCCGCCAGCAGCGTCCGGCACTCCTGCCACGTCAGCAGCCCCCTTGTTGGAGTAGATGCGCCCGTAGGCCAACAGATACAACTCTGGGTTGAACAACTGCTTGTAGATCTCATCCAAAGGCAGACCGCGTCTGCCTCGTTCACGCAGGACACCCAGCACCGTTTCGGCGCTCTGCATTTCGCATACCTCTCAATCCTGAGATATCCAATCACCTGGCCCCCTTGGCCCTGCGGACGGCTTTCCCGTCCTCCTTGGCCGGACGTCACTCCGGCGACTACTACGGGGC
>JBOHFW010000190.1:0-6331 GCA_050699835.1 Pseudonocardiaceae bacterium
ACGTGGCAGAAGATCTGGACGGTGGCCAGCTGCGAAAGGCCCCCGCCAACGGCCATCACCATCCCCTCGTCGTGCAAGGCCAACCCCTCTTCGACCTGCCCGCGGTGGATGAGCACCCCGCCCTGGAACACCATCCCGAGGGCCTGCAAGTCATAGATGCCGTATCGGACGCCAGTCTCGTAGGTCGACCGGGCCGCAGCCAGGCATTTCTCAACGTCGTCCCGCATCAGACTGACGATCATGGTTCCCCAGTGCAGGTAACCGTGCTCGGCGCACTCAGGCTCGGCCGAGAGCAGGCGCTGAGCCCGCTGGAACCAGTCCTCGTCCACCGCGAACTGCCGGTAACTGCTGTGCTGCATCATGAGCATCACCGCGGCCACACCGGCTCGGCGGTGGTCACCGGCCTGAAGGTAGGCGTGATGGGCATGCTGCCGCGCGGCCAGACCGTCCCGGTAACGCCCCGACCACCAAGCCGCCTCGGCCAGGCCCTCAAGATCCTCCGCGACCAGCGGCGCTATCTGGTCCTCCGCGGAGAACAGCTCGAAGGCCCGCTGCCAGTCGTGCGCGGCCAGTGCGGCGCGGGCCGCCGGCAGCCGTTTCTCGGGTGCAGGCACCTCGGCCGGTAGGGATGACCCGGGTGTCGGCTGCGGTTGCGGTGGTGACCAATCGAGATCGGGACGCTGGTGGAGCACGGCCTCGTGCAACCTGATCAGCTCCGGGCTGGGATCGATGCCGAGCAGCTCGGCGAGCTGTGTGCGCAGCCGCGCGTACGCGTGCAGCGCGTCAGCCTGTCGCCCGCAGCGGTACAACGCCCGAATGAGCTGTGCCCACAGCCGTTCGCGCAACGGTTGCTCGACCACCGCCTGGCTCAACTCCCCGCACAAGCTTGCGTGCCGACCCAGAGCCAGATCGGCCTCCACCCGATCCTCCAGCGCCAGAGCGCGCAGCTCGGTCAGGTGAGTGATCTCTGACTGGGCGAAAAGCTCGAAACCGAGGTCAGCCAGTGGCTCACCGCGCCACAACGCGCTCGCGGCCCGCAGGATCTCGGCTGCCCGCTCGGGTGCGCTGGGCAACGCGTCACGACCAGCGTGGACCAGGCGCTCGAACCGCACCGCATCGATCGCCTCGGGCGGCACAGCCAGCTCATACCCGTGGGAACGGGTGCGCAGCAGGCCGTCCTGGGCTCGTGGCACACGATCCGGCTCAAGGGCCTTGCGCAGGTGTGAAATGTGGGTCTGCAACGTGTTCACGGCGGTAGCGGGGGGTTCGTTGCCCCACAGCACCTCGACCAGCCGGTCGACGGAGACCACCTCATTGGCATGGACCACCAGCGTCGCGAGCAGCAGCCGCTCCTTGGCGCTGGACACCTCGATTCGGCGGTTCTGGTCATGCACCTCCAGCGGACCGAGAATCGCAAACTCCAACGCATCCTCCAGCTCAAGCGATCAACCCGAGCACGGCCGCCACGGGATCAGGACCTCCCGGGAGTATCCGACGAAAAATCATCGAATCCGCCCGTTTACGCTGCTCAGAAGGTTTGATCGGGATCTTGAAGCGGCAGGGTGGGGAGGCCGAACCTAAGGCTGTGACCTGCATATACGTCTGTATTCGTTGAAAATTCCTCGATTGCTGCCGGGAGGCCAACACGCGCTGGCGGCACATGCGCGCCGAATTGCCCGGAGCATGCCACAGCTAGCTCCGGGCACCATCGGCACACAGCACACAGCTACCGGCGAGCCTCCCATTTCTCCCTTTGCGTGCCTGCGAATGCTAACAGTAAAAGTACCCGCTTTTGTTTGCCAGCCGGAATCGGGATGAACACGGTTTGTGCGCTGTTTGACCACAGTTAGGCCGGTGGGCCTGAGATGTGTCATCAGCTGGGCGGATACTGCTGCCTTGGCTCAGCCGGGCCTCTCGTATAGCCTCTGAACTGGCTTTTTGGTCATTACGCGGACACGCTGTGGTCCGTCAAGAGGGAGGGCGATGGCGAAGGCACCTGGTCCGACACCACCAGGCCTGGTCGGCGACTTCGCGCAGTACCTGCGGGACCTAGCGATCCAGGCTGGCAAGCCGGACTACGCACAGATGCGCAAGGCCACGAGTTACGGGCGTTCTGCACTGTCCGCGGCCTTCGCCGGGAAGAAGCTGCCGGCGTGGGAACTCACCGCAAAGCTCGTCCATTTCCTCGGTGGGGACGTCGATGCTGCCCGCGGGCGCTGGGCCACTGCGAAGAGTACGCAGATCCAGCTCAGATCCGTCGGCGAGCCGGCGAGCCGGCCGGTGGCGGGTCAGCAACCCGATCCGGTTGAGTTGCCGGTCCCGCGGCAGCTCCCCATGGACGTGCCGCATTTCACCGCCCGGGGAAATGAGCTCGGCACGCTTGATGCTTTCCTGACGCAGGCCGGGAACGGAATGCCGAGCACTGTGGTGATCTCGACGATTGGTGGCACCGCAGGGGTGGGCAAGACCGCGCTGGCAGTGCACTGGGCGCATCGCGTGCGGGAGCGCTTCCCCGACGGGCAGCTGCACATCAACCTGCGCGGTTACGACCCCGGGCCAGCGGTCCGCCCTGAGGAAGCCCTGAACAGATTCCTGCGGGCCCTGAACGTCACGCCCGCGCAGATACCCGCCGAACTGGAGGCGCAAGCAGCGCTGTACCGGTCGCTGCTGGTCGGTCGGCGCATGCTCATCGTGTTGGACAACGCTGCCACACCCGATCAGGTCAGGCCGTTGCTGCCGGGTTCGCCTGGCTGCCAGGTGGTGGTCACCAGCCGCAGCAACCTCGCCGGGCTGGTCATCCGCGAAGGAGCACATCGCATCACCCTGGACGCGCTGGCCCCTGAGGAAGCCCGCACGTTGCTGCGAGAGATCATCGGAGCACACCGCACCGACGCAGAGCCGCACGCGGCAACCGAACTGGCCCGGCTCTGCGCGTTTCTCCCGCTGGCATTGCGGATCGCCGGTGAGCGCGCCGCGTCTCACCCCCATACCGCGCTGACCGACCTGGTGTGCGAGCTGGCCGATGGAGGCGATCGCCTGGCGGCGCTCGGGACCGATGACGAGACCACGACGATGCGTGCCGTGTTCTCCTGGTCCTACCGCACACTCGACCCGGACTGCGCCCGCGCTTTCCGGTTGCTCAGCTTGCACACCGGGCCAGACATCAGCACACCAGCCGCCGCCGCCCTGCTCAGCAAACCCCTCGCCCACGCCCGGCAACTCCTCGCCGCCCTGAGCGACGCCAATCTCATCGAACCCGCCGCCCACGACCGGTACCGCTTCCATGACCTGCTTCGCCTCTACGCATCCGAGCGCGCACACACCGATGAGCCCGAACCGGAACGCGATGCCGCCGTGCGGCGATTGCTGTCCTGGTACCTGCACACCGCCGATGCCGCCGACCGCCAGCTCATGCCACATCGCCCACGCGTCCCCCTCGACCCTCCCGAGGCAGGCACCCGCCACCTGCCATTGAGCACCCGCGGCCGAGCGTTGACATGGTGCGAGAGCGAACGCGCCAACCTGGTGGCCGCCACCCGCCAAGCCCGCTCCAGCAGCCATCAGAGCACCGCATGGCAACTCGCCGTCGTGCTCTGGGGCTTCTTCAGCCTGCGCAAACACTGGCCAGAGTGGATCACGACCAGCAGCACCGGCCTGGCCGCAGCCCAGGACATCCACGACCGGTTCGGTGAAGCATATGTTCTGACGACGCTCGCCAACGCCTACCGGGACCTCCGGCGATTCACCGAAGCCATCGGCGCCTTCGACCAGGCTCTCGCTATCTGGGACGAGATCGGCAACTGCGGGAAGGAGAAGGCCGCAACCCTGACCCTTCAGGGCATGGCCTACATCGATCTGCGCCAGTTGGACGACGCGGCCGCCAGCCTGCAGGACGCATCGGCAATCCTGCGGCGGGTTGGCGATCTGTGGGGCGGCGGCTGGGCCCACCACCTCCTCAGCGAAACCTATCGCGGCCTTCGCCGCTACGAGGACGCCATCGACCATGCCCGAGCCGCGCTGGATTCCTTCAGCCAGATCGACGACCGATGGGGCTTGGGCTGGAGCCTGCACGACCTCGGTCAGAACTACCGGTGCCTGCGCCGCTGCGACGACGCCATCGACCACTTCCACCAGGCACTGAGCGCTCGCCGGGAAGCCGGCGACCGGCAGGGCGAAGCTGTGACCCTGAAGGCACTCGGTACCACCCTGCATGACGCCGGCCACCCAGACCAGGCCCGCGATTCATGGCGTTCCGCACTCGCGATCCTCACCGAGCTCAACGATCCCCTCGCCGCCACCATCCGCGCCAGCCTGGAAGGACCCGAGAATTCCTGAGCCGGCCCAAGGAGCCACCGTGTCCTATCCAGATCCCCGCTACCTCGGTGACACCGGAGACGCCACAACGGGAGTCCCAGTGCTCCCGAACGTGTCCCGAGCCGCAGGGTAGAGCATCCCAGCAGGTCAAGGGGTTGGACTTGAGTGCCGGTTCGCGGCACGACCAGTCCCTGGAGTTGGAGAGCGGGACAAACCGTGGGAGGCAGTCGGATGCCGGGCCGTTAGCGGTGGTGGCGGCTGAGGTCGAGTAGTTCTTCGGTGACTTGGGCGACCGCTTGGGCGCTGAGCTGGATGTAGCGCATGGCTGTACGGGGATTGCGATGCCGGGTCTTAGCCATGATTGTCTGCAAGGGCACATTCTTCTCGCCGAGATGGGTGACCGCGGAGTGACGTAGCTGATGTAGTTCCCAGCCGGTGTAGGTGGCCAGCAGGATGCGTGCTCGGTCGTAGCCCAGCCGCGCTTTGCCGGTGTGCGGGCACAGGTCCCGGGCAGATGGACGCCGGGACGGTGCCGGGCGGCGCTGGGAGAGAAACACTGGGCCGTGGTCGCGGCCGCGGAGCAGGCGAGGCAGCAGATGCGCGGTGCCGGAGGCCCAGTGGACCCATTCGGTGTCCCCGCCTTTGGCGGTGACTTTGGCTCGCCGGCGGGCAGGTCAAGGTCGTCGATGTCTAGCGCCAGGATCTCACTGGCCCGGGCGGCGGTTTCATAGAGCATTCGCCACAGGGTTTTTTCCCGTAGGGGCAGGTCTCGGCGCGACAGTTGCCGCTCGATGGCCGCCCGGGGTAGCGCTTTGGTGTGGTCGGTGCGCTCGGGGCGTCGTTCCAGCACCGGTGGCAGGGTTGGGGCGCTCCAGCGGTTTTTGGTGCACCAGGCCAGCCAGGAGGACACCGCGGCCCGGTTGCGGTTCCAGGTGGCTGGCGCCGAGGCAGCCCAGGCGTTGGTGAATATTTCGGCGAGGTCGTCGCCGGTCAGCTCGGCGAGCGCCCGATCCGGGCCAAAGTGATCCAGGGCTCGGTCGAGCGCGGCGGTATAGGCCCGGCGGGTGTTGGGGTTGGCGCAGCGCGGGGAGGACAGGAAGGCGTCCACCGCCTCACGCAGGGTCGGACTCGTCCCCGCCGATGCGGACGAGCGATGATCGTGCCCCTGGTCTCCCACCTCATCGCCGAGGGCCAGCAGGTCATCGTGTTCCGCAGCACCAGGCCAGCCGCCCGGGGGTGCGCCACCTATCTCGCCAACGAGCTGGGACTCACGCCGGCAACCGAGGCGCTCGATGCCTTGGCCACCGGCGACCCGAGTGGGCTGAGCACCCAGCTGCGCCGGTGTCTGACTGGCGGGGTCGCCTTCCACATCTCCGATCTCGACCGCGACGAGAAACTCGTGATTGAGGATCAGTTCCGCATCGCATCGGACGCCCGCCCGTCTCGGACGCCGTGACCGTGCTGATCGAGCGCATGACCCGTGACAATCCTCGCTGGGGTACAAGAGAATCCAAGGCGAGGTGCTCAAGCTCGGCCACCGCATCGCAGCGTTCACGATCCGCCGCATCCTGCGGCGATTGCGGATACCGCCGGCACCGGTCCGGGACGCCGACACGACCTGGCGCCAGTTCCTGCGCGCGCAGGTGTCCACGATGCTGGTGTGTGACTTCTTCCACGTGGACTGCGCGGTGACGCTCCGAGGCATTTACGTATTCTTCGTTCTGGAGCTCGCCACCCGATCCGTGCATCTGCTGGGCACGACCACGAACCCCAACAGCAGGTGGACCACCCAGCAGATCCGCAACCTCGTGATGGATCTCGGTGATCGCGTCACTCAGTTTCCGGTATCTGGTCCGAGATCGGGCCGGTCAGTTCGCCGCGTCGTTCCATGCTGTTCTCGCCGACGTGACCGCAACCGACCCACCCCGTTGCAAACATCAGCCATGAACGGATCAAGCGTCGACCGGTACTGAGCGGCTTGATCAACGAGTACGAACGGGCCGCGAAACCCCTGCTC
>JBOHFW010000191.1:0-5241 GCA_050699835.1 Pseudonocardiaceae bacterium
ACGCAGTGGTGCGCGCGTTGGCCGGCTTCCCGCAAATGAACCGCCACTACACCACCGACGAGCAGGGCAAACCTGCTGTCGTGGCACCCGAGCACGTCAACCTGGGCCTGGCGATCGACCTCAAGACCGACAAGGGCCGTAGCCTCGTCGTCGCCTCAATCAAGAGCTGCGAGAGGATGACCTTCGCCCAATTCTGGCAGGCCTACGAGGACATCATCCGCAAAGCCCGGGAGGGCAAGCTCAGCGCCGGGGATCTCGCCGCCACCACGATCTCGCTGACCAACCCCGGCACCATCGGCACCAATCACTCGGTTCCCCGGCTGATGTCCGGCCAGGGCGCCATCATCGGTGTCGGTGCGATGGAGTACCCGGCGGCCTTCCAGGGCGCCAGCGACCAGGCACTCGCGGACATGGCGATCAGTAAGATCATCACATTGACGTCCACCTACGATCACCGCATCATCCAGGGCGCCGAGTCCGGCGAGTTTCTGCGCCAGGTTCATGACCTGCTCCTCGGCAACGACTTCTACGACGGCATCTTCGCCTCGCTGCGCATCCCCTACGAGCCGGTGCGCTGGGTGCGGGACATCCCCGAGGGCGCGGTCGACAAGACCGCCCGGGTGCTGGAGCTCATCGACGCCTTCCGCACCCGTGGCCACCTGATGGCCGATACCGACCCGCTGAACTACCGGCAGCGCAAGCACCCCGATCTCGACGTGCTGTGCCACGGCCTGACCTTGTGGGACCTGGACCGGGAGTTCGCCGTTGGTGGGTTCGCCGGGCAGTCGTATATGCACCTGCGCGATGTCCTGGGTGTGCTGCGGGACGCCTACTGCCGCAACGTCGGCGTGGAGTACATGCACATCTCGGCACCCGACGAGCGGCGCTGGCTGCAGGAGCGGGTGGAGCGAGTGCACGCCAAACCCAGCTGCGCTGAGCAGAAATACATCCTGAACAGGCTCAACGCCGCAGAGTCGTTCGAGACCTTCCTACAGACCAAGTACGTCGGCCAAAAACGGTTCTCGCTGGAGGGCGCCGAAACCGTGATCCCGCTGCTGAACGCCGTGCTGGACAAGGCCGCCGAGTACGAGCTGGACGAGGTGGTGCTGGGGATGCCACACCGTGGCCGGCTCAACGTGCTGGCCAACGTGGTGGGTAAGCGCTACTCGCAGATCTTCCGTGAGTTCGAAGGCAACCTGGATCCCGGCCAGGCACACGGCTCCGGTGACGTCAAGTACCACCTGGGCGCCGAAGGAAAGTACTACCGGATGTTCGGCGACGGCGAGACGAAGGTATCGCTGATCTCGAACCCGTCGCACCTGGAGGCCGTGGACCCGGTGCTCGAAGGCATCGCCCGAGCGAAGCAGGACATCCTGGACAAAGGGCCCGATGGCTTCACCGTGCTCCCGGTCGCGCTGCACGGCGACGCCGCCTTCGCCGGGCAGGGTGTCGTAGCTGAGACGCTCAACCTGTCGCAACTGCGCGGCTACCGCACGGGTGGCACTGTGCACGTGATCGTGAACAATCAGGTGGGATTTACTACGGCGCCGCAGTCTGCACGATCGAGCGAGTACCCCACTGACGTGGCAAAGACGATCGGCGCACCGGTATTCCACGTGAACGGCGATGACCCCGAATCCTGCGTCTGGGTGGCCAAACTCGCGGTGGATTACCGCCAGGCCTTCCGCAAGGACGTCGTGATCGACATGATCTGCTACCGCCGTCGTGGACATAACGAGGGCGACGACCCGTCGATGACACAACCAAAGATGTACGACATCATCGACAGCAAACGATCGGTTCGCAAAGGCTACACCGAGGCCCTCATCGGCCGCGGAGACATTTCCTTGGACGAGGCTGAGCGCGTACTACAAGACTACGCACACCAGCTTGAGGACGCCTTTAACAAGTTGCGAGAACTGGAGAAGCACCCCGCCGCGCCGAGCGAGTCGGTAGAGGCCGAGCAGGCGGTGCCAACTGTTCTGGACACCGGGGTAGACCTCAGCGTCATCGGGCGGATCGCCAACGCGCACGTCAACCTGCCTGAAGGGTTCACGCCACACCCCAGAGTCAAACCGGTGCTGGAAAAGCGGGTGAGAATGGCCCGCGAGGGTGGCATCGACTGGGCTTTCGCAGAGTTGCTGGCGTTCGGCTCGCTGTGTCTGGACGGCCGCATGGTACGGCTATCCGGTCAGGACAGCCGGCGCGGCACGTTCGTGCAACGGCACTCGGTGCTGATCGACCGCAAGACCGGCGCCGAGTACACGCCGCTACGGAACCTCGCCCCCGACCAGGCGAGGTTCCTGGTCTATGACTCAGCGCTTTCCGAGTTCGCCGCACTGGGCTTCGAATACGGCTATTCCGTGGCGAATCCAGACGCTTTAGTGCTCTGGGAGGCACAGTTCGGTGACTTCACCAATGGCGCGCAAGCGGTGATCGATGAGTTCATCTCCTCCGGTGAAGCCAAATGGGGACAACGTTCCGACGTCGTCTTGTTGTTACCGCACGGCCATGAGGGGCAGGGTCCCGACCACACCTCCGGGCGCATTGAGCGGTTCCTGCAACTGTGCGCCGAGGGCTCTATGACCGTGTCACAGCCCTCCACTCCAGCGAACTACTTCCATCTGTTGCGCCGGCACGCCCTGGATGGCGTACACCGGCCGCTAGTGGTGTTCACTCCCAAGTCAATGCTGCGCCTCAAAGCTGCGGTGAGCCCGGTGGAGGACTTCACCTCAGGGCGATTCGCCGCGGTGCTCGATGATCCGATGGTCACCGACCCCTCGGCGGTGCGGCGGGTATTGCTGTGCAGCGGCAAGATCAGCTACGAGCTGCATGCCGCACGCCAGCAGCGCGGCATATCGGACATCGCGATCGTGCGGATCGAGCAGCTTTACCCGGTGCCCCAGCGGCGGCTGGCCACGGCACTGGATCGCTACCCGAAGGACGCCGAGGTGTGCTGGGTGCAGGAAGAACCAGCCAACCAGGGCGCCTGGCCGTGCTACGGGCTGAGCCTGCCCGAGCTGATGCCCGAGCGACTCAGCGCGCTGCGGCGGATCTCGCGCCGCGCCATGGCGGCTCCCTCCGCAGGCTCAGCCAAGGTGCACGAGGTCGAGCAGCGCGAACTCATCGCTGCCGCCCTCAACACCTGACCCCACCCCGGCATGTCGCGCGCCTGTGCCCGCCATGTCGTGCTCTCCTGCGCGGTGTGTGGAGCGCTGACGCACAGGTTGTGTACCCGCCGCCAGCCGGTATCAGCACTGGCCCCTCGGATGAGGAGGAGTCGAGGTGTATTTCACCGACCGTGGCATCGAAGAGCTCGAGGACCGGCGCGGCGACGAGCAGCTCAGCGTCGAATGGCTGGCCGCGCGGATGCGCACGTTTGTCGACCAACACCCGGAATTCGAGGACGCCGTGGAACTGCTGGCTACGTTCCTGGCCCGCGACGATACCGACGAGCCGTAAAGAGGCGGGGTCACCAGGCGTAGGCTTCTGGGGCGGGCTTGGGACCGTTGAGGCCCGGCGGGGGAAACATGTCGTCGAGCCGAGCGAGGACCTCGGCGTCCAGGGTGATGGTGACGGCCCGTAGGGAGCTGTCCAGTTGCGCGAGGGTCCGCGGGCCGACGATCGGCGCGGTCACCCCGTGCTGATGCAGGAGCCAGGCCAGCCCGATGTTGGCGGGATCCTCGCCGAGGTCGGCGCACAACTTCTCGTAGGCGTCGATGCGCTCCCGGTTCGCCTCGAGCTTATCGGCCGAGAACCCTGAGATGCTTCGCGAACCGTCGCCCGCACGTTGCTTGCGCAGCACCCCGCTGAGCAGACCACCGTGCAGTGGCGACCACGGGATCAGGCCAATGCCATAGTGCCGCGCGGCGGGCAGTACCTCCAGTTCGATCCACCGGTTGAGCAGGTTGTAGATGGACTGCTCGCTGACCAACCCGGTGACGCGCTGCCATCGGGCTGCCTCTTGCGCAGCCACCAGGTGCCAGCCGGCGAAGTTGGACGAGCCGACATAGATGATCTTTCCCTGCTGCCGGAGCACCGACATGGCCTCCCAGATCTCCTCCCAGGGAGTGGCCCGGTCCACGTGGTGCATCTGGTAGAGATCGATGTAGTCGGTCTGCAGCCGGCGCAGCGAGTCGTCGCAGGCCCGCCGGATGTTCAGCGCGGATAGTTTGGTCTCGTTGGGCCAGTCCCCCATTGAGCCGTAGAGCTTGGTCGCCAGCACAGTGCGCTCCCGGCGTCCACCGCCAGTGGCGAACCACCGGCCGATGATCTGCTCTGTGATCCCTTTGCCCTGCTGCCAGCCGTAGACGTTGGCGGTGTCGAAGAAGTTGATGCCCTGCTCGTGAGCCCGGTCCATGATCGCGTGACTGTCGGCCTCTGAGGTCTCCGGACCGAAGTTCATCGTGCCCAGGCACAGTCGGGAGACCGACAGACCGCTGCGGCCCAGCTGCGTGTAGTCCATGCCCACCAGCCTTGCACTGCGCCGAGCATCAGACCACCGCAATGGCCTTGACCTGGACCCCGGTCGAGGTTGCAGGCTGGTGGTCATGTGTGCGCTATCCAATGCCGGATCCGCAGTTCCGGTTCGCTCGGAGGTGTTCGGTCCGAGCCGCCGGACGACCACAGTCGGTGTGCTGCTGCTGATCAGCATGGTGGCGTTCGAGGCCATGGGTGTGGGTACCGCCATGCCGGCGCTGGTAGCCGACCTCGGCGCGGTGTCGCTGTACGCCTGGCCGTTCGTGGCGTTCATGGCGGCTGGCGTGTTCGGCACCGTGCTGGGCGGGCGGTGGTGCGATCTGGCCGGGCCGAGGATCCCACTGGTGGCGGCCCCGGTGCTGTTCGGGACGGGTCTGCTGGTGGCCGGCACCGCGGCCGGTATGCCGCAGCTGCTGGTGGGGCGCGTACTGCAAGGGTTGGGCGCCGGCATCCTGACAGTCGCGGTCTACGTGCTCATCGCGGTGGTCTACCCCGAGCGGACCCGTCCCGCCATGTTCGGGCTGATGTCCTCTGCCTGGGTACTGCCCTCGCTGATCGGACCACCGGTCGCCGGAGTGGTGAGCGAACGGTTCTCCTGGCACTGGGTGTTCCTCGGCCTGGTGCCAGTGGTGCTGCTCGCGGTCGGGCTCGTGGTGCCCGCGGTGCGCCGGCTCGGCCAGCCCGAGCGCGACCGAAGCCGCACACCCCGCAGGCGCGGGCTGGTCCTGGCCGCGCTGTGCGCAGCCGTGGGCGTCTCCGCGC
>JBOHFW010000192.1:0-8354 GCA_050699835.1 Pseudonocardiaceae bacterium
CCCGTGGTGACTCACAGCCGAGCGTGTCGTAGAAGAGCCGCTCGTATAAGCCGGGAATGCTGTAGATCTCATGGTAATCGTGGAAGCGAATGCGCCGGCGCTCCCCCTCGACCACAACCTCGCACCACTCCTCGTCCTGGGCGAGGTCGGGGTCGTGTCCGACTTCGGGAAGCAGAATCTCGAAGTCAACTCGAGCAGCAGTCACAGGAACGGGTGGCTCGGTCAGGCTCATGACGATACAAAATCCTCCACTGGAGTCCACTCGGCCAGCAGATATCCCATTACCGATCGCTGCCCGGTACACGCGCAAAGGTAGTTTACCGTGCCGCAACCCGTTTGGCATTTCGAACGAGCTCCTGGAGCGGAGCCACCCACGTGCCAAGGCGAGAGGCTACCAGCGGTCACCGCGGCGCAGTGATCACCATCGACTGCTGCTCAGGGTCAGGGCGGCACTGATAGGTTCAAACGCCAGAGCCAGTTCTGCGCGTGACTCAATAGGATCTGCCTGATCTCACGCCATCCCCGAGCGAATCCCCTGCCTTCGCAGCTGGCATTTGGCGGGCCGTTTGCGTTGTTTAACAATGTCGTAACAATCCCACTCCGCGTTGCCGGTACTGTTCTCTGGCTGACGGCCGGGTTGCGGCGCCCCTCACCTCCTCTCCCCCTCCGGCCGTCACCCACCTCTGCACGCCAGAGCCGCGCACAGCCATTCGGAGCCGAATGGCTGTTTTATCCATCTCGTCGAGTGCTATTCGCCAACGGCGGTTGCGGCCAACTCAGCCCGCGTTGCGCATCCCGGCGGCGATCCCGTTGACGGTCCGCAACAGCGCCCGGCGCACGGGCAGGTCCTGGTCGAGCACGTCGGCCACCCGGCCCGGGATGCCCTGCACCGCCGCGCGGGAGGCCTCGATGGGGTGCTGTTAACAGCTGCGCGTTTACTCCTGCAATGGCCCGGGTACCTGCGGAGAGCCGACGATTTCGTCTAGCGTCAGTCGGATGAACTTGGGGCAGGATGTTGTGGTAATCGGTGGTGGGATCGCGGGCGTCTCGATTGCTTACGAGATCGCCGCGCACCGCCGGGTCACCTTGCTAGAGACCGAGACCAGCCTGGCCGCCCACTCCACTGGGCGCTCGGCCGCTCTGTACCTGCCGGGCCACGGTGGCCCGCTGGTGCGAGCCTTGATCAACGCGAGTCGCCGCCGGTTCACCAGCCTGGCTGAGCAGCTCGGCGCGCCCGCGCTGCTGAGTCCCCGTCCGGTGCTGTGGGCAGCCTTCGACGACGAGGGGGACCGGGCGCTGCGCGCTGAGCTAGCGCAACGGGCGGGTGAGCCGGACGTCCCGGTCACGCTGTCGCCGCAGGAGGCGCTCACCCGATGCCCGGCGCTGCGCCGGGACACGCTGCGCGCCGCGGCGATCACCGAAAATGCCTGTGACCTCGACGCCATGGCCCTGCATCAGGCCTACGTCCGCGGGCTGCGCCAGCGTGGCGGTGACGTGCGGGTGGCGGCACCGGTCACGGAGCTGGCGGCGGTCGCCGGCGGCTGGCGGGTACGCTGCGGGGCGGGTGAGGTGCTGCACGCCACCGACGTGGTGAACGCGGCAGGAGCTTGGGCCGACGTCATTGCCGGCCTGGCTGGGGTGCCGCGGCTGGGTCTGCGCCCGCTGCGCCGGACGATCGTCGTCGCGCGGGTGCCGGACCCGGCCCGCCTCCGCGCTCCGGGTGGAGGGCCACTGCCCATGGTGGTCGAGGCCCGGGAGCAGTGCTACTTCAAGGCAGAGGGACAGCACCTGCTGCTTTCGCCCTGCGATGAGACGCCCGTCGAGCCGGGTGACGTGCGGCCCGACCCGCTCGATGTGGCCAGCGCACTGGAGCGGGTTGAGGCAATCACCGGGCTCGGCTTGCGCTCGGTGCAGAGCAGCTGGTCGGGGTTGCGTTCGTTCGTCCCCGATCGGGCTCCGGTGGTGGGCGCCTGGCCGCAGCATCCCGGCTTCCACTTCTTCGCCGGACAGGGTGGATTCGGGATCGAGTCGGCGCCGGCGTTGGCGGCGCTGGGTGCGGCGATCATCACCGGCTGCTCGCCGCCGCTGGACATCCAGCTCGACCCCACCGCGCTCGCGCCGACCCGCTTGGCTTGACGTCCAGCTGCGGCAACGAGACGCCGCTTGACAGATGCGCTCCGGACCATATATCAGCCCCTGCACACCACCGAACCACCAGGAGGGCCGATGAGCATTGGTGAGAGTTATCAGGCAACAGCGAACGCACAGCGCGCGACACTTCTCGCGGCGACCAGCTCGCCATACACGATCGACGTCCGATTCCTCGGCGGGCTGACCGAGACACAGAAGGCGGCGTTCACGACCGCGGCCGACCGTTGGGCGAAGGTCATCGTCGGTGACCTCCCGAGCATGCTCGTCGACGGCGAGGTCATCAACGATGTCTTGATCCTGGCACAGGGCACCGCTATCGACGGCGTCGGCGGGATCCTCGGCCAGGCCGGCCCCACCCACCTGCGGCCGGCCTCAGTGGGACAGGCCGGGCTGCTGCCGGTGAAAGGCATCATGTCGTTCGATACCGCAGACCTGGCCCAGATGGAAGCCGGCGGCACGCTGGTCGATGTGATCACCCACGAGATGGGGCACGTCATCGGGATCGGAACAGGGTGGCGAGGTAAGGGCCTGCTCGACGGAGCAGGGACCGCCGACCCGAGGTTCACCGGCGCACAAGCCACGGCGGAGTACAAGCTGCTGGGCGGGACCGGATCAAGAGCAGGAGTTCCCGTAGAGAACACCGGTGGAAGCGGAACTCGCGACAGTCACTGGCGCGAGACCGTCTTCCGCGACGAGCTCATGTCCGGTTTCATCAGCGGGACGGGTAACCCGATATCCCGGATGACCGTCGGGAGTCTCGCCGACCTCGGCTACCAGGTCGACCTGGACGCTGCTGAGCCCTACCAGCTACCGAATCTGTTGCGACTCGCCGAGGAAGGGTCGCTGGTCGCCCACGAGGCGCCGATCGATGCCGGGGTGGTCCTGCCGCTTGTACCGATTGTGTTGCCAGCGGATAGCCTTAGTCTGTGAGGGGTAACGGGCGCGACAGCAATGCCGACCCCGATCCAGTGGAACACCAGGTTCTGCGGCCGGATCCGGTGGTGCTCCCCGAGGAGGCCATCATCCCTACGCACAACCTGGTGAGCCCGGCCCCGACCCGCTTCACCCATGAGTTGCTGGTCGACGAACCGTACTGGTTCGACCGACCCAGGCAGCGGGACGAACCCGACGGGGTGCTTCCAGCGGGCACCCTGGTCGTGGTGCTGGTGGAGGGTGCTGAGCGCAGCCGGCTGATCGACGGTGCTGGCCGCTACGTCGAGGTCAGAACGAAGAGTCTGCGCGCACTGCCCGGCTCGTGAATCGCGCGTAGGAGTGTCCGCGCCGTATCGCGCTCGATTTATACACAATTGTCCCTATGCCCTCGGGGCGCGCGCGTAGTAACATCGAGATCGCCCGCCAGGAAGCACGATAATTGCCGCCAGGGGGACTCTTGCGTTCGCGCATCAGCCGGCATCTCGGTCGCACGCTCGAAGAAACGACCACAATTCACCGTGACGCACCGGCCGCGCGACTGGCGGTTCGCGCCGTTGAGCTCGAAACCGCTGAACTTGAAACCGCTGAACTTGAAACCGCGGTGCCGCCACCGGAGTTCAACGGCCACGATTACGCGATCTTCTTGCTCCGGGTGGCCGCGGAGATCGAGCACTCGCTGATGGTGCAGTACCTCTTCGCTGCTTACTCGCTGGGCGGACCGGACGTGCCCGAGAGCCGCCAGGCCGATGTCCGTGCCTGGCAGGAAACAATCCTGGGCATCGCCAAGGAGGAGATGGCCCACCTGATCACCATCGAGAACCTGCTCACCGCGCTCGGCGGCCCACTGAACTTCAACCGCGAGGACTACCCGCACGGCAGCGCTTTGTATCCGTTCGGCTTCACGCTGCAGCCAGCCAGCCTCAATTCACTCGCCACCTATGTGTGCGCAGAGAGCCCACCGGAGTGGAATGACGAGGAGGCCCGCGAGATCAAGGCGCGAGCTCAGGCTGAGGCGGGCGTGCCAGTGAACCGGGTTGGTGTGTTGTACGGGAAGCTACTGGCACTGCTTGACAATCAGGCGCTCATTCCCGACACGGCTTTTGACCCCACCAGCGTGGCTTTCCAGGCGTCGTGGGATGAATGGGGCCGCGGCTACCGCGAGGGGCAGCGCGGGCGGGAAGCCATGAGTGGTCTGCCGCAGCTCCCGGCGCCGGAGTTGCTGATCACCGAGGCCGGTTCCCGGGCAGCGGCCATTGCCGCCGTCGGGCAGGTCGCCGAGCAGGGCGAGGGCTTCGAGATGCCCGCAGACGAGAACGAGTCGCACTTCCGGCGCTTTCTTGCGATCTACCGGGCGATGAAGGCGCTCGGCGACGACGCGGCGAAGGTCGTTCGTCCAGTGGCTGGCTGCACCGTGACCTTCTCGACGCCGCAGCGCGGCTGATCCAGCGCCTGATGGTTCGGGTGCCGGGCAGCGCTACCTCGTGGCGCTGGCCCAGGGGGACGAGAGCGAGCGTGGGCAGGTCGAGCTGCTGATCGCCGGCAGTGCCCGGACATCCGCGCTGAACGGAGGCCCGGTGCGGTGATCCAGGAATTGCGCGTGCTGCCGCCGCTGGCCATCGCCCGCTTCGGCGCCGCGGTGACGCCGCTGGACAACTACGACGCCCTCGTCGACCCGGAGCGCCCGCTCGGTTACCGGGTCCTGCGGCCGGCGCAGACACTCGAGGTCGATGTGAGCAGCGGCGAGATCGTCCGGGCGTTCATTCCCGCGCGGCTGTCGTTCACCGAAGGCGGCCAAGTCCGTCCCGTCGCCCCGTTCCTCGAGGTGTGGGCGCTCACCGACGGTGGGGCGCTTGAGCCGTTGACCACCGAACTGCTCACCCGCGAGGGCGCTGAGGCGTCAGATGTGCGCTGGCGCGTGCAGGTGACCAACCACAAGGTGTTCCGTCGCACCGGTGACGAGGCGGACAAGGTCGAGGCCGACAGCGGCGAGTTCGCCGACCACACCCGCCGCGCGCTCACCGGTGCCTGCGCGAACTTCTGGCCCGGCCGGACACCTGGATGACGGCTGTGACGGCCTGGTGCAGGTGACGCTGACGGTGGGGGGCCAGACGCTCTCGGCGTACGGGCGCGTCGGCGCAGGGCCGCCGACCTACGCACCGGATGCCCTGCCGATCCGCACGGTCGCCGACGAGCTGGAACAGGCACTACTGGGTCCCACGGTCTCCCCCGCCGAGGCGACGCCGGAACAGATCGAGGAGATCATCCGGCGTGCGTTCGAGACCGTCCGCCTGATGAACACCGCGGCGATGAATACCGGCGGCATGGCCGGGCACGACGTGCAGGAGGGACGCCGCCAGGATCCGATCATGGCTGCCTCGCTGGTCGACGAGGTCGCGCTGGAGAACCTGCACCAGAGCCTGCTCGCCGCGCTGCGCAGCGGCACCGCGCCGTGGTTCGCCGACGCGCTGCGGGACTACGACGAGATCGGCGATCTGTCCGACCGGGGACGCCGCAAGATGCCGGCGATGATGCGCGGCGCCGACGGTCGCCACCTGACCCTCACCCGGCGTCAGATCGACCTGATCCGCACGCTCATGCGCGGGCCCACCTTCTCCGACGTCGGCAGGGAGACCCCGTGAGCATCGAGCCGACGAACCTCACCGCCCAGCTGCTGCACCGCGCGGCCGGTAACCCGCCCAGCACCCTGCCCGATGGGGCGATCTCCAACTGCTTCCCGGGGCTGGAGTTCGACTTCCGCAACGTGTGGCGCCGGGTCTTTGAGGGCATCGAGGTCCACGAAGCGCACGGCTTCGTGGTCCGCGCGCAGGGCGAGCTCCAGCGGCTGGAAGGCCGCTTCCTCATCCAGGTCGCGCAGACCCCCACCCTGCTCGAAGTGCGCGGCCCCACTGCGACCGAGGAGGACGCCGCACTCGGCTTCACCTTCATCGAGTGGTCGAATGCGATCGCGGAGGTCCTGCACACCAGCGCCGGGCAACTCGTACCATGCCAGTTCCTTGATCCCAGCACGGATCCGCAGACGCTCGAGACCGTCGAGGTGCGGATCCGGCCGTTGTTCGCCCGCAGCGCGGTCACGAACGAACCACTGCCGTTGATCGACGAGAACCTGGTGCACCCCGGCGAGCTCACCCAGAGCCTGTGCTCACCGTGGCAGAACGACTACCGGGAATGCGGCTGCTACTACTGGGCGGCGAGCCGGCCCGACTACGTGAACGTCGAGTCGACCGAGCAGGGGCCGAGCATCGGCAACAACTGGATGGCCCGGCAGCGGGATCCGAAACGCTACGAGCCCGATAGTCCGGCCAACCCGCGCCAGTTCACCTACGAGGACCTGTTCCGCGACTGGCAGGGGCTGCTGCGCTTCATCGTCGGCGGCCAGGACCATGACTGAGCTCGTCGAGCTCTCGGCACCGCGCAGCGCGGCGGCGCATCTGGTCGAGGCCGGTGACGGGTCATACCTGTTCCTGCCCAACGGCAGCCGGCTCTACCAGGTCGACACCGCGACCTATGCGCAGCTTGAGACGCTGCGCCGCAGTGGCGACGAGGACACGGTGCGCGGGCTACTACAGCGGCTGGGCGTGGATGCTGCGTCCTACATCGACGATGCCACGCCGCGGGAGCCGCCGGTGCGGGCGCTGTCGCTGGCCGTCGCGCAGAAATGCAATCTCGGCTGCACCTACTGCTACGCCCAAGGCGGCAGTTTCGGCGGCCCGGCCACCAGCATGGCGCTGGACACCGCGCTCGCCTCGGTTGATCTGCTGTTCAGTAACGTTGCGGCGGGCGAGCGGGTGAACCTGAGCTTCCTGGGCGGCGAGCCGCTGATGAACCGCCCGGTGATCCGCGCGGCGACCACCCACGCCCGGACGATCGCCGCCCAACGCGGCGTCGATGTGACGTTCTCGATCACGACGAACGGCACGCAGCTCAGGGTTGACGACGGCGAGTTCTTCGAGGAGCACGGCTTCGCGGTCACCGTGAGCCTTGACGGCACTGGCGCGGTGCACGACCGGCTGCGGCCGTTTCGCGGTGGCCGGGGCAGCTTTAGCCAGGTGATCGAGCGGGTCGCGCCGCTGCTGGAACGCCAGCGGCGCATGCAGATCTCCGCGCGGGTCACGGTCACACCGGAGAACCTGGAGCTCAAGCAGACCCTGGACGCCTTCGTGGCGCTGGGCTTCCACAGCGTCGGGTTCTCGCCCCTGCTGCGATCACCCACCGGTCGCCACGAGCTGGGCGCCGCGGAGCTCACCACGATGCTCGAGGGGATGGTGTCCTGCGGGGCGGAATTCGAGCGCCGGGTGGTGGCGGGCGAGCGCTACCCGTTCGCCAACGCGGTGAACGCGATGCGCGAGATCCACCGCGGCACGCACCGTCCCTACCCGTGCGGAGCGGGTGCGGGTTACCTCGGCGTCTCGGCCAGCGGCGAGCTGGCGGCGTGCCACCGCTTCGTCGGTGAAGACTCCGGGGCACTCGGCGACCTCGTCGACGGCGTCGACCGGGCGCGGCAGGCCCGCTGGCTGCGCGAGCGGCACGTGCACCGCCAGGAGCCCTGCCGGAGCTGCTGGGCGCGGTACCTGTGTGGGGAGGTGGCTGCCATCACGAGGTGATCGCCCGCGGCCGCCCGGCGTGTGACTACATCCGCGGCTGGCTGCACTGGTGCCTCGGCGCCTACGCCCGGCTGACCAAGCGGCGCCCGGACTACTTCGCCGCGGCGCGGTGACGACGAGTACCTGGTGACCGGCGAGTGCGAGGTCTGCGTCGTCGGCGGCGGCCCGGCAGGCGCGGCGCTGGCCACGCGGCTCGCCCAGCTCGGTCACCACGTCATGATCATCGAGGCGTGCCGGTTCCCGCGCCCCCACGTCGGTGAGTCACTCAGCCCCGCCATCTGGCCGCTGCTGGAGACGCTCGGTGTGCAGGAGCGGGTGGCGGCACGCGGGTTCACCCGGGTGACGCGGGCGCGCGTCCGCTGGCGCGGCGACGGCGAGGAGCAGGTGTCCGTCGATCACGGCCGGACCGTTGACCGCGGCGCCTTCGACACGATCCTGCTCGATCGCGCCCGGGAAGCCGGCGCGGAGGTGCTCTGCCCCGCTACCGCGCGCCGGCCCGCGCGCTGCGTCGAGGGCTGGGCGGTGCCGCTGGCGGACCGGGTGCTACGCGCGCGTTTCCTGGCCGACGCGACCGGGCGCCGCCGGCTGCTGGGTGGGGGCCGAGCGCCGGCCTCGCCGCGCACGTTGGCGCTGCACGCACTGTGGTGC
>JBOHFW010000193.1:0-12442 GCA_050699835.1 Pseudonocardiaceae bacterium
GGGGAGGAGTCGCTGCGCCCGGAGGGCTGGGCTGGCAGGTTCTGGTCACCCGCGATCGGCGCCGAGCACCACGGCACCCGGCGCACCGCCGGGCTGTTCGACGAGAGCTCCTTCGCCAAGATCTCGATCAGCGGAGCCGACGCCGCCACCTTCCTGGAGCACGTCTTCGCCAACCGCGTCGCACGGGGCCCGGGCGCGATCACCTACACCCAGGCGTTGAACTCCCGCGGCGGGATCGAGTGCGACCTCACCGTCTCCCAGCTGGACGACCAGGAGTTCCTGATCGTCACCGGGACCGCGTTCGGCGCCCACGACCTGGGCTGGCTGCGCGACCAGGCCAGGCGCACCGGTGCCGGCGTGCGCCTGGCCGACGTCACCGGGCAGTACGCCTGCTTCGCATTGTGGGGCCCCAAAGCTCGCGACGTGCTCGCTGTCCTGACCCCGCAGGAACTGTCCAACCGGTGCTTTCCCTACCTGTCGACCCGGGAGATCACCGTCGGCGACGTGCCGGCGCGCGCCGCGCGGGTGGGTTTCGCCGGCGAGCTCGGCTGGGAACTGTACTGCTCGGCCGAGTACGGGACAGCGCTGTGGCGCACGGTGTGGGAGGCTGGAGGTCCGCACGGGCTGGTGGCAGGCGGCTACCGGGCGATCGAGAGCCTGCGGCTGGAGAAGGGTTACCGGGTGTGGGGGGCCGACATCGGCCCGGAGACCACCCCGGACGAGGCCGGGCTGGGCTGCTTCGTCCGGCTGGATAAGCCAGGCGGATTTTTCGGCCGGGAGGCGGTGCTCGCAGCCCGGCAAGGGGGTGTCACCCGCCGGCTGCGTTGCCTCACCCTGGACGACCCGCGCGCGATCGCGCTCGGCGGCGAGCCGGTGCAGCTCGGCGACGCGGTGGTCGGCCGGGTCACCTCGGGCGGCTACGGCTACACCGTGGGCCGCTCGATCTGCTACGCCTACCTGCCGGTACCCGCAGCGCGCCTCGGTACTCCGGTGGCGGTGGAAATCGCCGGCCGCCACGTCGACGGGGTCGTCGTCGCTGACTGCCTCTACGACCCTCAGGGCATCCGGATCCGGACCAATAGTTGACCTTCAAGGATTACCAACGTGATCACCATGAACTCTCAGATCCTTCTGGTGTCCCGTCCGAGCGGCGAAGCCGTGGCCGAGAACTTCCGCCTCATCGAGGTGCCGCTGCCTGCACTGCGGGATGGTCAGGTGCTGGTGCGCCATCACTTCCTCAGCCTGGACCCTTATATGCGTGGGCGCATGAACGACGCCACAAGCTACGCCGAGCCGCAGCCGCTCAACACGGTGATGCAAGGCGGCACGGTCGGTGACGTGGTCGAGTCCAAACACGCCAGCTACCGCAGCGGCGACAAAGTCGTCGGCTACGGCGGCTGGCAGCAGTACAGCATCGTCGACGGCGCCGCGCCGGGCGTGCTGCGCAAGGTCGACACGACACACATCCCGCTGTCGGCTTATCTGGGCGCGGTCGGCATGCCGGGCGTCACCGCCTGGTACGGCCTGACCCAGATCTGCCTACCGAAGGAGGGCGAGACCGTCGTTGTCAGCGCGGCCAGCGGCGCGGTCGGCAGCGCCGTCGGGCAACTGGCCAAGGCGCGCAACTGCCGGGCCGTCGGCATTGCCGGCGGCCGGGACAAGTGCAGCTACGTGGTCGATGAACTGGGTTTCGACGCCTGTGTCGACTACAAGGCGCACACCGAGGCGAAGTCGCTGTACGAGGCGCTGGAAGCGGCCACGCCGAATGGCGTCGACGGTTGTTTCGAGAACGTTGGTGGCCGGGTCTTCGACGCTGCGCTGGCACGCATGAACTCCTTCGGTCGCATCGCGCTGTGCGGCATGATCAGCGGCTACGAGGGCGAGCCGATCCCGTTGACGCAGCCCCAGCTGATGCTGAAGTCACGTCTGGCGCTGCGCGGCTTCATCGTCACCGAACACCTGGAGCACTGGCCCCAGGCGCTCAAGGAGTTGGGCACGATGGTGGTGACCGGAAAACTCAAGTACCGCGAGACCGTGGCTGAAGGCCTGGCGGCGGCACCCGAAGCGTTTCTCGGTCTCCTGAAAGGCCGCAACTTCGGCAAGCAGATCGTCAAACTGGTCTGACCCTAACGCAGTGAACACGGGAGTGAACATGGACGCTGAAGAGCTGACCGGGTACTACACCTACCGGAGCTACTTGAACCGCCCCGAACCCGTCGACGACTTCAACAGGCTCCGGTTCGCCGAAGCGGAGCTGTTCCTGTTCGTACAGCCCGACGGGACGGTAGCCGGCACACTGGCCTTTCCGGCTGCCCCGGGCGCGGCCGAGAAGGCCGTCATGGACGTCAGCGGCAGGATCTCGGCCTGGTCACCCGTAGCGCTGAGTTTCACGGGCACAGGCCGCCCGAACACTGCCATCGCGGACTTTCACTACGAATACGACGGCTCGATCGTTCGCCAGTGGGAAACGGGGATCAACCAGCGCCTGGCCCTGGCCGGGACGGTGCTGCGCGCCAAGGATCACCTAAGCGGCGCCGACGTGGCCAAAGCCGGCGCCACCGCGAGTTTCATTGCGGTCAAGCGAGACTTCGTCGAGCCACGGGACGTGCCCGGTCTGGCGCTGTTGCCGGATGCGGTGACGATGCTCGCCTCGCGGCTGCACCGTCTGCGCCATGCGGTATGGCACACCGTTCGAGGTGCATGGTGGGGCCCTCTCAATGACAACGATCGTAGCGAGATCACCAAGCGTGGCTGGGGCTTTGCCCGTCCGCCCTTTACCCCCGCCGGAGGCCTGGATCTGACCAACGGGGCCGGTGAGGACTTCCTGTTCATGCACCGCCGGATGATCCAGATGGTGCAGGAGATCTACCGGCAGGCCGGGCGGGCGCCCATTCAGGGTTGGCAGCCCATCCCCGGTCCCGGCATCCCGCAGTTCGTGTACACCGAGCAGGACGATCCCGCGACTCCCGGTATGAAGGTCTTCAAGTACGCCGCGGATCAGTCCGGATTCATGGTGCCCCCAGGTGAGCCGACCTTTCGCGATCTCTTCGGGCCGAATTTCGTGTTCCCCAAAACGCCGGCTTACTTCCGATCCGTTATGGGACCACTGCAACGCATCTTCAGGTCACCGCGATACCTTTCCAGCCTCACCCTTGGCGCACTCGGCAACCTCATTGAATTCACCATTCACAACCCGATGCACGTGCGCTGGTCTACCCTGCCCCGCGATCCTGAGACGGGCGCCGTTGCCGTGCGTGATTCCTACGATTTCGACGAGAAGTGGGATGATCCACGCTACGACTTTCTCGGAGAATTCTACTCCTCGCACGTCAACCCGCTGTTCTGGCGACTACACGGCTGGGTGGACGATCGTATCGAAGACTGGTACCAGGCACACCAGGCCGCGTCGCCGGGCGAGATCGAGCGCTGCGACCACCAAGGCGTGCCCTGGTTCAAACCCGGCACGTGGGTGCAGGCCGCCGACCCCTTCGACTGGCCGGACAGCGGCCATGGTCACCATGGTCATGGCGATGACTACGCCATTGCCGTCATGCTGGAGGTCCTCGAGATCGTCCGGAAGGCCGAAGAGCGAGCGGCTGCCCGTATCGGGGTGTCGGCGGACAGGCGAGCAGGTCCGTCTGTCGGTGTGATGAACTTCGCCCGGTGGATCGAGCCAGCAATCATGGAGGAGCCACAGTAGCTCGCCTCTCACGTGAGCGGTGACCCGCCGGTCACCCCGAGGACCTCCGAGGTCATGTAGCTCGATTCCTGAGAGGCGAGGAACACGTAAAACGGGGCAAGCTCGGCCGGCTGCGCCGCCCGTCCCAGGGGCGCCTGGGCCCCGAACGACTTCAGCTGATCCTCCGGCATGGTGGCGGGGATCAGCGGGGTCCACACGGGACCGGGGGCGACCGAATTAGCGCGAATACCCCGCTCGATGAGGTCGTGGCCGAGCGCCTTGGTGAAGTTCACGATCGCGGCCTTGGAGGCCGCGTAGTCCATCAGGTGCGGGGAGGGCGCAAACGCCTGGATCGAAGAACTGGTGATGATGGTGGAACCGGGCGGCATATGCGGCACGGCCGCCTTGCACAGCCAGAACAGGGCGTAGACGTTCGTCTTCATCACCCGGTCGAACTGCTCAGTGGTGATGCTCTCGAGCCCACCGCCCTGGGACATCTGGTAAGCCGCGTTGCTGACCAGCACGTCAATCTGCCGGAATTCCTGCACGGCGCGCTTGACCACCTCGTGGCAGTGCTGCTCGTCACGGAGGTCACCGGGCACCGTGACGGCCCGACGGCCGGCGTCAAAGACCCATCGGCCCGTCTCCCGCGCGTCGTCCTGCTCGGACTCCAGGCAGGTGATCAGCACGTCCGCCCCCTCCCGGGCGAACGCGATCGCCACCGCTCGGCCGATGCCGGAGTCACCGCCGGTAATAACGGCCTTCTTACCCTCCAAACGCCCAGTTCCCCGGTAGCTGCGCTCCCCATGGTCGGGCTGCACGTCCATGTCACCGGTGCGGCCGGGATACTCCACTGTTCGATCGCCGCTGCCCGGCACTGCATGCTGCTCTGTGGGATCCTGCTGGGTGAACTGGTCCTGGCTCAGGATGCACCTCCGCTGGTTGTGACCGGAAATCGCGTTCCCCGGTGAACACGCCCTCAACCCTCGGCTACAGCTCCCCGGAGGGATTCGCCACGGCAGGTCGGACGGCTGCGTTGCTATGAACGGGTGCGATCGTAGAAGCGCTTATTTTTTCTTAGGGGCCTCTATATCCGCGCTCCCCCCTTTTTCCTCGATATCGTCATCGAATTCATTAGTAGGATATTGATCTTCCGTGGGGACTCCCGGCTGCCCGGGCTCCCCCAGCTTCTCGGCATCAAAGGCCACTCCTGGCCTGCCGGCGAGTCCCGAGCCGATATCCTGCTCTTGCATGTCCGAATTCTCCTTACCGGCGGGCCACCTGATGGGTTTCACTGCTGCCTACCCCAGGCGAACGACGGATAAACATGGATCCGTCACTCGGCCATCACCGCGAAGCGCTGCTGTGCCCGTGCGCCGGCTGGCGCACTGAGGATCATGGCATGCGCTGAGCGAGTCTCTGGACACACACCGGGTCGATTCGAGGCGACGACGTTTGAAAGTTCGCGGCACCGGGTATTAGCCTGCTTTGTGGGCCGAGGTAAAACGGGTGGAGAGACGTGTTCACGGTTCGGGCCGACCGGCTGACTGAAGATCTGATCATTATCACGGGAATCGGAGAGATCGATTCTCTAACGGCGCCCAAGTTGAGCACGAGCCTGCACCGCGAACTCGAACGCAAGCCCGCCGTGCTGGTCCTCGACCTGACGGGTGTGAGTTTCCTTGGCGTCGCTGGCCTGCAGGTGCTCGACTGCGCCGCGGCCCGGGCGGAGACCCTCTCGACGATTCTCAAGCTGGTCCGCCACGAGTACTCTCCCGTGCAGTCGGCGCTGCGCGCAGGAGCCATGACAGGCCTCTTCCCCACCTTGCGCACCCTGACCTGAACGGCTGTGGCGGTGAGATGGAGGATCTCGGTGTCGTCGCGTCACCACTGTCATCGCGACCCCTGATGCCCTCGCCGCCGCGGTCACCGGTCCACGGCGAGCCGTTCGCTTCATCGTGGGGCACCTTGTGCCTGAGGGTGAAGACCCGCAGACCGTTTTGGACCCACGAGGGCCAGGTCAGGCATCGCCACGTCAGGTCACGATGGAGGTGCGCACCCGACCGGCGGCGGCAGATTCGGTCCGATCTGCCCCCACCCTAGCCCCGCCGAATTTACCGTCCCGAACGGCGGGGATGGGTCAAGGAGGAGGAGATGAGTCAGGTTGAGCGTAGTCAGGTGCAGCGGTGGCGTGAGCTGCTGAACAGTGAGCGGGATGCCGCCGCCTTGTACGCGCGGCTGGCGGCGGCTGAGACCGGTGAGCGCCACACGATCTTCGAGGAGTTGGCCGCGATCGAGCGCCGCCATGCGGGGCATTGGGAGGGCAAGCTCCGTGCGGCCGGGGCCAAGATCCTCCCTCCTGGACGACCGAGCCTACGAACCAGACTGATTGGCCTCGCTGCGCGACGGTTCTCCACAGCAGCGGTGTTGCCTTTGATTGAACGTGGTGAACGTGCCGATGCGGGCATGTATGACGAGGAGCCCGACGCCGCGCCCGGGATGGCTGCCGATGAACGGCGCCATGCCCGCACTATTGCGAAGCTCATTGATGGCGGACGACCGAACCCGCAGCAACAGATCGCGCAGGGAACCCTGGCATCGCACCGACCGCTCCGGCAGCCTGCGGGCTGGGGTGTTCGGCGTCAGCGATGGATTGGTGTCCAATACCGCACTGGTGATGGGCTTCGCCGGCTCTGGCTCGTCCCGCACCGCGATCCTGCTGGCCGGGGTCGCAGGTTTGCTCGCGGGCGCGTTCTCCATGGCTGCCGGCGAGTACGTGTCGATGTCCAGCCAACGGGAGATGTACCAGCGGGAGATCTCGCTGGAGGCACGGGAGGTGGCCGAGAAGCCGGAGGAGGAGCGCGCCGAGCTAGTGCTGCTCTACCGTGCCAAGGGCCTGGATCGCGCGGACGCCGAGCGACTGGCCGACCGGATCATGGCCAACCCGGAGGTGGCGCTGGACACGCTGGCCCGCGAGGAACTCGGCCAAGCGGTGGCGATCTCCGGCAGCAGTGGCATGGGGCAGGCAGTCGACGTCTTCGGACCTACTGGTTTCGCCCAGTTTCCGCGTGGGCATCCTGAAACCGGTCGGACTCGTTGTGTTGGACAACTGATTATGTTGGACGACTAACTGTGGACACAGCTGCTACAGGAAGAGCCATGGACATCACCCAGCTGATCCTTGATGACCACCATGAGCAGCGGCGGCTCTTCGCGGTCCTTGAACAGATCGACCGCACCGACACCGCCGCGCTGAGTGCTGTCTGGGATCGGCTCGCCGCATTTCTCGAGGTACACGCCGAGGCTGAGGAGCAGCTCTTCTACCCAGAACTGCTGCGGGTAGGCAAAGGCGTCGATAGCCGCGACCCGGTGGAGGAGACCGAAGACGCGATCGGCGATCACAACGATATCCGCGACGCGGTCGCCGAGGTAGCGGATCATGAAGTTGGCAGCGACGGCTGGTATGACGCGGTCGCCAAGACCAACAAGGCCAACAGCGACCACATGGCCGAAGAAGAGCGCGAGGGCCTCACAGACTTCCGCCGCCACGCCGGGCTCCAGCTGCGCCACGACGTGGCCGTCGCTTTCGCTGCTTTCGAGGCCACACACTTCGCTGGCGTCACACCAGTGGACAAAGACCCCGAGAGCTACGTCCGCGAGGTCAAGAAGAGGAAATAGCCGCATCGCCCTAACCAAAATCAGGGCGTAAGCACGATCTTTTCGCAGTCGTCCTGTTTCTGGCGGAACATCGTGTAGCCACGCGGGGCCTCTTCCAGCGTTATCCGGTGGGTGATCACGAAGCTGGGGTCGATCTCACCGGCGAGGATTCGCTGCATCAGCGGCTTCATGTAGCGGTGGACGTGGCACTGGCCGGCGCGCATTCGCAGCGACCGGTTCATGAACGAGTCCATCGGGAACTTGTCCACCAGCCCGCCGTAGACCCCGATCACCGACACCACACCACCGTTGGCGCAAGCCATGATCGCCTCACGCAACGCGTGCGGCCGATCGCTCTCGGCGCCGACGGCCTGCTTGGCCCTGTCATAGGCCTGCAGCGGCCGCACGTCGATGTGCGATTCCATGCCGACCGCGTCGATGCAGGCGTCCGGCCCGCGCCCGGCGGTCAGATCGTTAAGGGTCTCCAGAACCGGAGCCTCCTCATAGTTGATCACCTCGGTGGCGCCGGCCTTTTCCTTCGCCATCCGTAGCCGGTACGGGAACCGGTCGATCGCGATCACTCGCTCGGCGCCAAGCAGCCGTGCGCTGGCGATGGCGAACTGACCGACCGGCCCCGCCCCCCAGACGGCCACGATCTGACCCGGGGTGATGTCGCACATCTCGGCGCCCATGTAGCCGGTTGGAAAGATATCGGAGAGGAACAACACCTGCTCGTCCGGGATGCCGTCTTCGATCTTTAAGGGACCGACGTCGGCGAACGGCACCCGCGCGTACTCCGCCTGCCCGCCGGGATAACCGCCGAGCATGTGCGAGTAGCCGAAGATGCCGGACGGCGCGCGGCCCATCAGTTTTTCCGCTATCGGCGCATGAGGGTTGGAGTTCTCACACAGCGAGGTCAGGCCGCGTTCGCAGGCCCCGCAGTTGCCGCAGGCAATGGGGAACGGGACGACGACGCGGTCGCCGACTTTGAGCGTGCTCACCGCCGAGCCCTTCTCGACCACCTCGCCCATGAACTCGTGACCGAGGATGTCGCCTTTGCGCATCGTCGGAATGAAACCGCCGTACAGGTGCAGATCCGAGCCGCAGATCGCGGTCGAGCTGATCTTCACGATCGCGTCGCGGGAATTGAGGATCTTCGGCTCCGGGACGTCCTGCACCTCCACGTGGGTCTTACCCATCCAGGTGATGGCTCGCATCGTCTGTGCTCCGATCGTCGGGTCAGGAGGTGGGTGGTTGGGCCGGACGCTGCGCTATCAGCCGCCGGGTCTTGGTGCCTTCCGGGCTTCCCTCGGAGCGCACCACCTCCCCGGTCTCCAGCACCTGCTTGAACCGACGCAGGTCATCGCGCAGCTGCTGGTCGGGCGCCTCGCCGAAGAGCTTGGCGAAGGTGGCCCCCAGCTTCCCGGCAGGCGGGTGGTAGGCCAGCCGGACACGGATCTCCGTGCCCCGCCCGCCTGGCGCCGGACGGAACTCGACCTCGCCCCAGTTCGTGACGGTCGCGCCCCCCACCGACCGCCAGGCGATGTACTCGTCGATCCGGTGGTCGGAGATCTCGGCGTCCCACTCGACCTCGACGCCAGCCGGTCCCGCTGCACGCCAACGCGAGCGACCCTCGCCCAGCGACGTCACGGACTGCAGGTGCGCCATAAAGTGCGGGAGGTTCTCCACGTCATTCCAGTGTGCGAACACCTCGGGCACCGGTCGGTTCACCGTGATGGCGGCCTTCGCCTCGATTTCAGACATGCCCTGTCCCGCCCTTCCCGCTATGGCGCTGTGCTCGCCGTCGCGGCTCGTGCGCAGCGCGACAACCAGGTCGGCCACGGTCACCCCCACCACCGCAGCCGTGGCGATCGTGGTCCGGCGCCGCATGCTGCGGGGCCGGCCCGGCCTACTTCGCACGGCGTTGAGCATGCTCAGGTCGGCCACGTCCCCGGCGACTCGGGCCCACAGCCACACTGCCGGCTTGTACCGGGTCTCGATGCCGGTGCCGAGCGTGAACTCCCTGGCCCCGCCGAGCCAGCGCTGCACCGCCCGGCTCTTCGCGTTGTCGTTGGCGCCGATCAGCCGGTTCATCAGACCCGGCGCCACCAGTTGCGCGGTGCCCAGCCCGAGGCTGAACACCCCGAGTCCATCGACCAGCCGCTGCGTCCTGTCGCTGTTACGGTTCATCTGTCCCATCCTGCGTCGCGGCTGGCTCTCTCACCTGGGCCTGAGAGCGGAAAAAGAACGGTCAGAGGTTGACCCGGTGGGGCGAGCCGAGCTCTCCGCTCAGGTCGTCGCCGGTGGATGTCCGCCCGACCCGGACGTCCTCCTCGGGTCGCTCCTCCAGGTTTTCCGGGGCGCGGTCGTCCACACCAAGCGCGTCGTCGAGCAGATCCTCGTCGTCGAGGTCGGTGGCGAGAGTCTCGGGTGCCTCGCCCATCTCCTCGGCGGGGAGCACGTGGACCGCAACCTCCTCGGCGGTGGCGGCGCCTCCCGAAACTCCTACGTCCACCGCGTCCTGCGACGCCGCGCTCCAGGTGTCGGGTGCGTCGACAGACGCCTCGAGCCGGCCTGCGCGATCACTTTCGGCGTCGGACGCCACTGCGTCGGGGTCGACGTCGGGACGCTCCCGGTGCAGTCGCTCCTCCAGTGTGTCGCCCTGCCTCGCGCCGCCTGTGGTGACCTGATCGTCATCCAGCGCGTAGGGCCCGGTCCGGTGGCACGTATCCGGCGTCGTGCAGGTCACCGCCGGGCGGGCCAGTCATGGAGTACTCCGTCTGCTCATCCAGAACCCGCGCCGAGGTCGGGCGCCACGGGCTGCTCCTCGTACTCGCGTTCCGCCATGTGAACCTCCTCCGCTCGGACCGTCGCTGCGACTTCTCGGGGGCTGGTCTCGTGGCACGACACCCCGTCACAGGTCTCTACCCGGCCGGCGCACCTCTCATGCCGGAGCGGGCGTCTACCCGCACGGTCTGATCGCTGCAGGCTGACGGTAAAGCTGCCGCGGCCGCATTCTGACCAGCACCGAGCAAGGAGTACTCCGTGACCCACGCCGCTACCGATCAGCCGCTTGGCACCTTGGAGACGGTCGCCACCGACGGCTATCTCTACGTCACGGCGAACCAGCTGCACCGCCAAGCGGCCTACCAGGGTGGCAAGGACTTGCGGGAGCGGCCGTACCACGTATTTCGGACCCCGATCGACGCCGGACCGGTGTTGTTGCGGCCGGCGTCCTGAGCCTGCCTCGTGACCGGCCGCACGTTCGGCCATGAGAACATGAGCGAGGTGATCTTGATCGGAGAGCATGCGGTAATCCCCGCTGTCTGCGACGATGGTCGTCGTTGGACGGGCCTGTCCGCGCGGGATGAGGAGTTAGCTCATGACCGACACCAACACCGACAACGCCATCGACCGAACCCGCCAGCGGCTCGAGGAGGAGCTGGCACAGCTTCGCGCTCGGCGCCGTGCCCTTGCCCCCGAGCTCGACGGGCGCGATTCCGTCGGAGACCGCGCCGACCACGCTGACATCCTGGAACAGGCCGACGACATAGCGTGGCTGGACGACCGCATCGCCGAGGTGTCGGGCTTAATGGCCCGCGGTGGATTGCCCGAAGCGGCGGACGGCCAGCTCCTGCACGGTGCTGAGGTCACGCTCCGCTTCGATGACGGGGAAGTCTCGACGTTGCGTATGGTCGCCATTTCGGAGGAGGTCGCCGAGGACGACGGTGCAGGAGCGGTGACCTTCGACAGCCCGCTCGGCCGTGCCCTCGCGGGCAGCAAGGTGGGTGACGTCGTGGAGTACGCGACGCCGTCGGGACCGGCGCTCGTCGAGGTGCTCGCTCTCCGAATGCCGGGGGAGTAGCGAGACGCCCGCCGGCCATCCAGGAGTCACGCGGCGTGCGCCTCGTCAGCGGGGGCGGTGCCCTCGGGAGACAGTGCAGCTGCGACCAGGTCGCTGACGTCGCCCACCAGCCGTACGTTCAGCTGATCCCGGACGTGGATGGGCACCTCGTCGAGGTCGGGCTCGTTACGGGCAGGCAGGAACACCTCCGCCAACCCGGCGCGGTGGGCAGCGAGCAGCTTCTGCTTGACCCCTCCGATGGGCAGCACCCGGCCGTTGAGGGTGACCTCACCGGTCATGCCGACATCGGCGCGGGCTGGCTGCTGGCGGGCCAGCGACGTCAGCGCGGTGACCATTGTCACCCCCGCCGACGGCCCGTCCTTGGGCACCGCCCCAGCGGGTACGTGCAGGTGGACGTGCTTGCCGGCCAAGGCGGCGCGGTCGATGCCGAGTTGCTCGGCGTGCGCGAGGACGTAGGACAGCGCGATGCGGGCGGATTCCTTCATCACATCGCCGAGCTGTCCGGTGAGCGTCAGTCCCGGTTCGCCGTCCATCGCGGTGGCCTCGACGTAGAGCACATCCCCGCCCGTGCCGGTGACAGCGAGTCCGGTGGCCACCCCTGGCACCGCAGTGCGCTCGGCCGTCTCCGGGACGAACCGCGGCCGGCCAAGGTAGCGGGCCAGGTCCAGCGCGCCGACGCGCACCGGAGTGGCCGCGCCGCCAGCGAGCGCGACGGTCACCTTGCGCAGCACCCGCGCGATCGCTCGCTCGAGCTGGCGGACGCCAGCCTCCCGGGTGTGCTCAGCGGCGATCACCCGCAGCGCCTCGTCATCGACCATCACGTCGTCTGCGGACAGGCCAGCTCGGTCGCGCTGCCGCGGCAGCAGGTGGTCGCGGCCGATGACGACCTTCTCGTCCTCGGTGTAGCCGTCGAGAGTGACGACCTCCATCCTGTCCAGCAGCGGTGCCGGGATCGTGTCGGCGACGTTGGCGGTGGCCAGGAACAGCACGTCGGACAGGTCCAGCTCGACCTCAAGGTAGTGGTCGCGGAAGGTGTGGTTCTGCGCCGGATCCAACACCTCCAGCAGCGCCGAGGTGGGGTCGCCGCGCCAGTCGGCGCCGAGCTTGTCGACCTCGTCGAGCAGCACGACCGGGTTCATCGACCCGGCCTCCTTGATGGCCCGCACGATCCGGCCGGGCATCGCCCCGACGTAGGTCCGGCGGTGCCCGCGGATTTCGGCCTCATCGCGCACGCCACCGAG
>JBOHFW010000194.1:0-5195 GCA_050699835.1 Pseudonocardiaceae bacterium
GGGCCCGCCCGGCACATCAGGCCCGGTCAGCACCACGCCCTCACCGGAGCTGGCCCCGTCCGCGGCTAGGCTGGCTCCGGCCAGGTGTCCGCGCAGGATCCGTTCCGGTACCCAGCGCTCCGGAACCGGGTTTGCGGTGGTCCCGCGGTTGTTGGGCGGCACCTGTGCGGCGGCCCGCAGCGCCCTGGCTTCCACGGTGAGGTAGTCGCCGTTGCGCCTGCAGGAGTTCCCGACATCGCTGCCGGCCTACGACGTGCCCACCGACCGCGGTGACTTCCCGCGCTGGCGCGCGGGCCGAGCCGTTCGGTGCGTGGGGGGGCGACACCGCGTCGGGCCTCATCACCAGCGCCGACTTCGCGTCCGGCGGCGCCACCTTCCCGATCACTGGCGGGACCGGCGACTTCGTCAACGTCGGCGGCGAGTTTGAGATCAAGTTCGCCCCCGTCTTCACCGATCCCGCCACCCTGACTCTCCGGCTGACCAAGCCACTGGCATTGCCATTGCCGTTGGTGACGCGGTAGGGGTCCATCACCGCCACACCGTTGGCCTCGGCCGCTGGGCTCACCGCCGATAAAGGGACCGCCGGCTCTTGCGACCGGCAAACGGACCGCCTAATCTCCGCCCCGGAGCAACGGTGCGAGGAAGCCGGTGAGAATCCGGCGCGGTCGCGCCACTATGTCGGGCGAATGACGTCCGAGGGTCAGACCTTCTGCCGTTGCCAACCTCCGCAATGTCAGGGATGCGCCGTCGGCGAAGGAGTCGTGCTTGTGAGCACGTCTGTGTTACATCTGCTCATCTGTTCAGCCCATGCGTAGCCCCCTGTCGCCAGTCAAGTCGATCGATCAGCCGTCGGCTGCGATGGGGTCGATCGAGCTGGCCATCGGCGGCATGACCTGCGCGGCCTGTGCCGCACGGATCGAGCGCAAGCTCAACAAGCTCGACGGCGTGCAGGCCAGCGTGAACTACGCGACGGAGAAAGCCACCGTGGCCGCATCAGCGGGGATGGCGGTCGAGGAGCTGATCGCGCAGGTCGAGCACGCCGGCTACCGCGCCGCGCCGATCGAGCCCGACCGTCCCACTGCCCAGGACGAGCCTGCCGATGCCCCGGTCCGGTACCTGTTTCGTCGCCTGGTGGTGGCGCTGCTGTGCGGGGTGCCGCTGGCGGATCTGTCCATGATGGCGGTGCTGGTGCCCTCGTCGCGGTTCGCCGGGTGGCAGTGGGTGTTGCTGGCGCTGACCTTGCCGGTGGTGACCTGGTGTGCCTGGCCGTTTCACCGCAACGCCGTGGTCAACGCCAGGCACGGGTCGACCTCGATGGACACCCTGGTGTCGTTGGGGATCACCGCGTCCACCTGCTGGTCGGTCTACACGATGTTCTTCCACGACGATGCGGGATCCGTCGCAGGCAGCGGCTGGGGACTGATCTTCCGGCCCAGCGGCTCCGTCTACCTCGACGTGGCCGTCTTCGTGACGATCTTCCTGCTCGGCGGGCGGTTGTTCGAGGCGAAAGCCAAGCGCCAGGCCGGTGGTGCGCTGGCTGGGTTGGCCGCGATCGGGGCCCGGGACGCCGCGGCAGCAGCGGCAACGGGCAGGAGTACCGGATCCCGGTCGCGCAGCTGCAGGTCGGCGATCACTTCGTGGTGCGCCCAGGCGAGACCATCGCCCGCAGCGGCCGGCTTGTCGTGCGCGCCACCACAGTGGGTACGGACACCCAGCTGGCCCAGCTGGTGCGCCTGGTGGAGGCGGCGCAGAACGACAAGGCCGGCATCCAGCGGCTCGCTGACCGCGTCTGCGGGGTGTTCGTCCCGGTCGTGCTCGCCTTCGCGGCGCTCACCTTCCTGGGGTGCTGCGCCACGCCGGTGCCGTGGAGGACGCCTCCGAGCATCCCGTCGCCGCGGCGATCAGCGCGCTGGCCCGCGCGGGACTGGGCGCGATCCCGCCGGTAGCCGATTTCACCAGCCTGTCAGGTCTCGGTGCCCGTGGCGTGGTCGACGGCCAGCAGGTGCTGGTCGGATCGGCGCGGCTGCTGGCCCAACACGGCATCACCATCCACTCCGCGCTGGACCAGCAGCGCGCTGAGTGGGAGCGGCGGGGCTGCACGACCGTCGCCGTCGCCGCGGACGGCGTGGTCGAGGCTGTCTTCGCCCTGGCCGACACGGTGAAACCTACTGCCACCGCGGCGATCACCGAGCTGCACCGGCTCGGGCTGCGCACGGTGCTGCTCACCGGTGACAACGCGACCACCGCCCGCGCGGTCGCCACCCAGGTCGGCATCGACGAGGTGATCGCCGAGGTGCTCCCACACGACAAGGCCGCCATGATCGAGTCCCTGCAAGCCCAGGGGCGCTCGGTGGCCATGGTCGGCGACGGGGTCAACGACGCGCCCGCGCTGGCCCGCGCCGATCTCGGCCTGGCCGTCATCTCCGGTACCGACGTCGCGCTCGGCGCCGCCGACCTGATCCTCATGCGAACCGACCTGAACGTCGTACCCAGCGCGATCAAGCTGGCCCGCGGCACCCTGCGCACCATTCACGGAAACCTCGCCTGGGCGTTCAGCTACAACATCGCCGCGCTGCCCTTAGCGGCATTCGGACTGCTCAACCCGCTGATCGCCGGTGCCGCCATGGTGTTTTCCTCGCTGTTCGTCGTGTCGAACAGCCTGCGATTGCGCAGGTTCGGGCGGACGAGCAAAGGCTGGAACAATCTTTGACGGCTGGCGGCACGCCACCGGAGTGTCAATCGTGGACCTGGCCACGTGACGTTACCGGCCACCACCGCTGTGAGCTGAGGTTTCGTCGCTGTCGGCCACCAGCGCCAGCCTGGGCGTAGGAGTCGAGCGCCTCCGCCGGCAGCTTCTTGCGCTCGCTTCGCTGCTCACGGGGGTCATGGTGGCGGTGTCCGGCAGCATCGGTTTCGTGGGCCTCATCGTCCCCCACGCCCTTCGCATGATCATGGGGTCCGACCACCGCTGGCTTATCCCTGCGGGGGTGCTGGGTGGGGCCGCCTTCCTGGTGGCAGTCGACGTCGTCGCCCGGGTGGCAGTACAACCGCAAGAACTGCCGATCGGGGTCGTCACCGGCGTTGTCGGAGCGCCGGTGTTCCTGTTGCTCATGGCCCGCCGTCGCGACGTCGGAGGTGGCCGATGAGGCTTGAGATCACCGGTGTCGGACTCACGATCGGCCCCACAACCATCGTGCACGACACGACGATTCTCGTTGCCTCGGGCGAGATAGCCGGGCTGATCGGTCCGAACGGGAGCGGTAAATCGACGCTGCTGCGGGCGGTGTACCGGCACATCCGCCCACGGGTGGGCACGGTGGTCGTGGGTGGCCACAACGTCTGGCAGAGCTCGCCCCAACAAGCCGCCCGACGAACCGCGGCGGTTCCGCAAGAACGGCTCGGTGACATGGACGTTTCGGTCAGCGACATGGTGGCCATGGGCCGCATACCGCACAAGGGCCCCTTCGCGACGGACACCGCCGAAGACCGCAGTGCCGTGAACGACGCCCTGGAGAAGGTCGGACTCGTCGGCCTGGAGGGTCGCAAGCTCTCGACGCTATCGGGCGGGGAGATGCAGCGGGTGCTCGTCGCGCGCGCCCTCGCCCAGCGTTCGGCCGTCCTGATTCTGGATGAGCCCACGAACCACTTGGACGTCCACCACCAGCTCGAGCTCCTTGAGCTGCTTCGGACCTTGGGTCTGACGACGCTGGCCGCGCTGCACGACCTCAACCTCGCTGCCACCTACTGCGACCGGCTGCATGTCCTCGACGGCGGACGACTCGTGGCCAGCGGCTCGCCGGCCCAGGTTCTGACGGAGCCCTTGCTCGCGGACGTGTTCTCCGTCGGTGCATCGATCACGACCAGCCCCCGTACCGGCAAGCCCGTCCTCTCATTTCACCCCCTGGAAGCGGCGACAGCGATACCGACGCGAGCTCGACGATGACCGGAGCCACTGCCGGGAGCGCGATGCCGATCCGCGATCGCTTCCGGATCCTCCTGGGGTTGACCCGACCGACTCGCAGCACCTCGCGCGGCGACGCGCCGTGAACACACAGTCGGGGTGGCGGCAGTACCGCAGGCTAGCGGTGCACAAGCAGGCCCGCTGGTTGCTGGTCTCCGGGCTGGTGGCCCGGCTGCCGCTGAGCATGTATGGGCTGGCGATTCTGCTGCTGGTGCAGCAGCGCAGCGGAGGGTTCACCGATGCTGGCTTGGTCGCCGGCGCGGCCGCGGTCGGCTACGCGGTCGGCGGGCCGGTGCTGGGGCGGCTGGTCGACCGATTCGGCCAGACCCGCACGCTGCGCATTGGCGCGGTGGTGAGCGCGGCCGCGTTCAGCGCGTTGCTGGCCGCCGCGGCCAACGAGTGGTCGCTCGGGGTGCTGACGGTGTGCGGGGCCCTGGTCGGGATCACCCTGCCCCCGGTGGCCGCCTGCCAACGCAGCCTGTGGCCGCTCGTGCTACCCGACGACTCGGAGCTGCGTCACACCGCCTTGGCAGTCGACGCCATGTCGTTGGACCTCTTCCTGATCGTCGGCCCCACCCTGGTCACCGTGCTGGTGGCGGTGGCGTCTCCCGAGGTCACCCTCGCGGTGGTCGGTGGCTTGCTGGTCGTTGGCACCGGGTGGTTGTCCGCTCAACCGCACTCTCGACGCGCCCAACCTTCGCTCACCCGCCGCAGGGGATTCACCGGGCCGTTGACCGCGAGCAGCCTGCGCGCCCTGCTGGTCAGCATCGGTGTCACCGGCTTCGCCCTCGGCGCCCTGCGGATCGGCCTGCTCGGCTACGCCGACGCCCATCACATCCTCACCGCGGGCGGGCTGCTGTTCACCATGCTCGGTGTGGGCAGCCTCGCCGGAGGGCTGGTCTACGGGGCCAGAACATGGCGCCGCCCGGTCGCCGACCGCTACCGGCTCTTGCTGGCCGGATTCGCCATGGCTGTGCTGCCCACCGCCCTACCCGGTCCGGTTGCGGTGATGGCGGTGCTCGCCATCCTCGCCGGCGTTCTGCTTGCGCCGGTGACCATCTGCGAGTTCAGCCTGGTGCCTTCCTGTGCCCCGCCCGGCACGGTCACCGAGGCCTACGCCTGGAGCATCGCAGCGACCTTCGCGGGCGCCGCGGCGGGCACCGCCGCCGCCGGCCCCCTGGTGGACGCCACCGGATGGCGATCCGCCGTGCTGACCGCCGGCAGTGCGCTGCTG
>JBOHFW010000195.1:0-10409 GCA_050699835.1 Pseudonocardiaceae bacterium
TCCATGCCGGCTGGTGTGTCCGGTCGCCAGGACACGAGGATGAACGCCAGGGTGGTCATTGTGGTTGCACGCGCCCGGGTAGCACGAGGTTCTCCACCGCCACGCCGGGGGGCAGGACCGGCTCCCACGGGAAGCGCACCCAGTCATCGACAGTCCACAACC
This sequence comes from Pseudonocardiaceae bacterium, assembly GCA_050699835.1. GTDB lineage: Bacteria > Actinomycetota > Actinomycetes > Mycobacteriales > Pseudonocardiaceae. Next base: position 163 of record JBOHFW010000195.1, read on the forward strand.
ACAGATCAGGCTCGTGGACAGCACCGGCGTTGCGGCACAGCACCACGGTAGGGATTCGGAGCCGACCTCCAGGTGCATGGGCGCGACTTCGACGAGGCCCGCGAGTACGCGACCGGGCTCGCCGATCGGCAGGGGTTGCTGTTCGTGTCGCCATTCCACCTGGACTTGGTGCGCGGTGTGGCCACTTACGCGTGGGAGTTGTTCACCGCGTTAGGCGAGCTGGACGCGGTTTACGTGCCGGTCGGCATGGGGTCGGGGATCTGCGGGCTGATCACCGTGCGAGACCTGCTCGGGCTGCGCACCGCGATCATTGGAGTGGTGGCGCAGGGAGCGCCGGCCTACGCTCGCTCCTTCGCCGCCGGGCACCCGGTGTGCACGGCGCAGGCCGATACCTTCGTCGACGGCGTCGCGTGCCCGATCCACTCGCCGTGGAGGTGATCAATGCCGGTGCCGATCGGATCGTCGAAATCAGCGACGAGGAGACCGCGGCCGCGATGCGGCTGCTCTACCGCACCACACACAATCTCGCTGAGCCAGCCGGTGCGATCGCTCTCGCCGCGCTGGCACAGCAGCGGCACCGCCACCGGGACGGCCGCGTCGCCGTTGTTCTCACCGGGGGCAACGTCGACGCGGACGTGTTTGTGAACATCCTCACGGGCGCCCACGCGCGACGGTAGCCACCAGGTCACCGACCGTCGCGAGGTCCCCGAGGCCCCGAGGTGCCACCGGGACGGCGGCGCCGCAGGTACCGCTCGAAGTCCGCGGCGATGGAGTCGCCGCTGGCCTCGTGCAACGTGAGCTCGGTGTCGCCGCGCTCCTCCAGCGCACGCACGTAGCTGGCGACTTCGTCGTCCTCCTCGGCCATCTCACTGACCGTCGCCTCCCACTCCTCCGACTCCTCAGGCAGCGCACCGAGCGGTACTTCCAGGTCGAGCACTTCCTCCACCCGGTGCAGCAACGCCAGGGTGGCTTTCGGGGAGGGCGGGGCGGAGACGTAGTGCGGAACGGCGGCCCAGAACGAGATGGCCGGCACCCCAGCTTGCACGCAGGCGTCCTGGAAGACCCCCACGATCCCGGTCGGGCCTTCGTATTTGGAGCGCTCCAATTGGAATCGGGCCGCCGAGGCCGCGTCGTACGAGGTACCGGTGACCGGCACCGGCCGGGTGTGCGGAGTGTCGGCGAGCAGAGCCCCCAGGGTCACCACACTGGTGATCCCGAGGTCCGTCACATAGCCGAGCAGCTCATCGCAGAACGACCGCCAGCGCATGTTCGGTTCGATGCCGTGCACCAGCACAACGTCGTAGTCGGCCCCAGGTGGACGGCATACCGACAGGCGCGTGGTGGGCCAGTCGATACGTCGGGTGATCCCGTCGACCAGCTTGGTGGTGGGCCGGGTGACCTGAAAGTCGTAATAGTCCTCGGGGTCAAGCTCGGCCAGTGGTTTTGCATCCCAGCTCAGCTGCAAGTGCTCGATTGCTGTGCTCGCAGCGTCCCCGGCATCGTTCCAGCCCTCGAACGCGGCGACCAGCACCGGCGAGCTGAGCTGGGGCAGCGACGATCGGCGGTTGGCCGAGTCACTGCCGGAGCGGTCCGGATAGGTCACTGCGTTAGCCTACGGCTCCTACCCCCAGCTGGCCGTGCCGCGATACCCCGCGATGTCCGCAGTGCCCGAAATCGCTGCTCTACGCTGTATGTCATGTCCTCTTCATCGCTGCTCGACGTCCTGGCGCAACGTGTCCTGGTTGCCGATGGTGCGATGGGCACGATGTTGCAGTCCGTGCCGCTGAGCTTGGATGACTTCGCTGGGCTGGAGGGTTGCAACGAGATCCTCAACGTCACCCGCCCGGACGTGATCCGTGCCGTGCACCGAGGGTACCTGGAGGCTGGTGCCGACGCGGTGGAGTCCAACACCTTCGGAGCCAATCTAGCCAAACTCGCCGAGTACGGCATCGCTGATCGGATCGGGGAGCTAGCCGAGGCGGGCGCGAGGCTCGCCCGTGAGGTGGCTGATGAGTTCACCGAGGTCGACCGGCGGCGGTACGTGCTGGGTTCGGTCGGTCCCGGCACCAAGCTGCCCACCTTGGGTCACATCTGTTTCGCCGAGTTGCGCGACGCCTACCTCGAGCAGGTCCGGGGCCTGCTTGCCGGCGGTGCCGACGCGGTGCTGGTGGAGACCAGCCAGGACCTGTTGCAGTGCAAGGCAGCCGTGATCGCCGCGCGCCGCGCGATGGTCGCCGAGGGACGGCACGTTCCGATCATTACCCAGGTCACCGTGGAGACCACCGGGACGATGCTGCTGGGCACCGAGATCGGCGCCGCGCTCACCGCACTGGAACCGCTGGGCATCGACCTGATCGGGCTGAACTGTGCCACCGGCCCAGCGGAGATGAGCGAGCACCTGCGACAGCTGGCCAAATATTCCCGGATCCCGCTGTCGGTGATGCCCAACGCCGGGCTGCCCGAGCTGCGCACGGGGGGGGCGGTGTACCCGCTGACCCCGGACGAGCTGGCTACCGCGCTGGTCGGCTTCGCCACCGAGTTCGGCGTCCGCCTGGTCGGTGGTTGCTGCGGTACCACCCGGGAACACATCGCGGCGCTGGTGCAAGCGGTGGCCGGGCTGACTCCGCACCGCCGGCGGCCGCGCCCCGAGCCCGGGGTGTCCTCGCTGTATGCCGCGGTGCCGTTTCGCCAGGACGCCAGCGTGTTAATGATCGGCGAGCGGACCAACGCCAATGGATCCACAGCGTTCCGTACGGCCATGCTCGCCGAGCGCCTCGAGGACTGCGTCCAGATCGCTCGGGCGCAGACTCGCGACGGCGCGCACTTGATCGACCTGTGCGTGGACTACGTCGGCCGCGACGGCGCCGCTGACATGGCCGAGCTGGCCGGGCGGCTGGCCACCGCGTCCACGCTGCCGATCATGCTGGACTCTACCGAGCCCGCGGTGCTGCGCGCCGGTCTGGAACGTCTCGGCGGGCGGTGCACGGTCAACTCGGTGAACTTCGAGGACGGTGACGGGCCCGGTTCGCGATACCAGCGCGTGATGGAGCTGGTCCGCGAGCACGGCGCCGCTGTGGTTGCCCTGTGCATCGACGAGCAGGGGCAGGCCCGTACCGCGGAGTGGAAGGTCCGGGTGGCCTCCCGGCTGATCGATGACCTGACCGCCAGCTGGGGAATGCGGACCTGCGATGTCATCGTCGATTGCCTGACCTTCCCGATCTCCACCGGCCAAGAGGAGACCCGTCGCGACGCGTTGGAGACCATCGCGGCGATCCGCGAGGTGAGGCGGCGCTACCCGGAGGTGCACACCACGCTGGGGGTATCCAACGTGTCATTCGGGCTCAACCCGGCGGCCCGCCAGGTGCTCAACTCGGTGTTCCTGCACGAGTGCGTGCAGGCCGGGCTGGACACCGCGATCGTGCACCCGTCGAAGATCGTTCCGATGGCCCGGATCCCGGATGAGCAGCGCGCCGTGGCACTCGATCTGGTGTATGACCGGCGGCGCGAGGGCTACGACCCGCTGCAGCAACTGATGGCGCTGTTCGAGGGCGTCACGACGTCCTCCTCGAGACAGTCCCGGGCAGCCGAGCTCGCGGCGCTGCCCTTGTTCGAGCGGTTGGAGCGGCGGATCGTCGACGGGGACCGCAATGGGCTTGCCGAGGACCTCGACGCCGCCCTGGCGCAACGGCCCGCGCTGCAGATCATCAACGACACCCTGCTGTCTGGCATGCGGACTGTGGGTGAACTGTTCGGCTCGGGCCAGATGCAGCTGCCGTTCGTGCTGCAGTCAGCTGAGGTGATGAAGACATCCGTCGCGCACCTGGAACCCCACATGGAGCGATCGGGCGAGGACACCGGCAAGGGCCGGCTGGTGCTGGCCACCGTCAAGGGCGACGTCCATGACATCGGCAAGAACCTGGTGGACATCATCCTGTCCAACAACGGCTACGAGGTGATCAACCTCGGCATCAAGCAGCCCATCAGCACGATCCTGCAAGCCGCCGCGGACCACCACGCGGACGCCATCGGCATGTCCGGGCTCCTCGTCAAGTCTACGGTGATCATGAAAGAGAACCTGGAGGAGATGAACTCCCGGGGCATGTCCGGCACCCCGGTCTTGCTCGGTGGTGCGGCGCTGACCCGCGCCTACGTCGAGAACGACCTCGCCGAGCTCTACGCCGGAGAGGTGCGCTACGCCCGGGACGCCTTCGAGGGCCTGCGACTGATGGACTCGATCATGACCAGGAAGCGGGGCGGGACCGTTGTCGCCGATCCCGGGGAGGAAGCCAAGGCCGCCGAGCGTAAGGCCCGCCGGGAGCGGTCGCTGCGCATCGCGCAGGCACGCCGGGCCCGGGAGGCCGGCACCGAGGAACTCCTACCGGCCCGCTCCGATGTGGCCACCGACGTGCCGATCCCGACCCCACCGTTCTGGGGCTCCCGGGTGGTCAAGGGCATCCCGGTGGCCGAGTTCGCCGCGATGCTCGACGAGCGGGCCACCTTCCTGGGCCAGTGGGGCCTGCGCGGCTCCCGAGGCAAAGACGGCCCCTCCTACGAGGAGCTGGTGGAGACGGAAGGCCGGCCCCGGCTGCGCTACTGGCTGGACCGGCTGACCACAGAAGGGGTGCTCGCGCATGCCGCGGTGGTTTACGGGTACTTCCCGGCGGTCGCGGACGCCGACGCGCTGATCGTGCTCACCGAACCCCGGCCAGACGCGGCCGAGCGGTTCCGCTTCACCTTTCCCCGCCAGCGCCGTGATCGCCGGCTGTGCCTGGCCGACTTCTACCGGCCACGCCAGGCCGCACTGGCCACCGGCGAAGTCGACGTGCTGCCCCTGCACCTGGTCACCATGGGCCAGGCCATTGCCGACTACGCGGCCGAGCTGTTCGCCAAAGACGCCTACCGCGACTACCTCGAGGTGCACGGCCTGGGCGTGCAGCTGACCGAAGCCCTGGCGGAGTACTGGCACCAGCGGATCCGGCAAGAGCTGAGATTCGCCTCCGGCGCAGCGGTGGCCGAGGAGGACCCGGAGCAGGTGGAGGAGTTCTTCAAACTCGGGTACCGGGGCGCCCGATACTCGCTGGGCTACGGGGCCTGCCCGGAACTCGAGGATCGCGCCAAGATCGTCGCACTGCTGCGGCCGGATCGAATCGGGGTGACGCTGTCCGAGGAGTTCCAGCTGCACCCCGAGCAGTCCACCGACGCCATCGTCGCGCACCACCCCGAAGCCAAGTACTTCAATGCGTGAGGGGCTCTCACTCGCTGTGGTGTCGCGGAGTTCGACATCAGAGCTGTTGAGGATGCGACGGACAGCTCTCTTGTCAAGCTCGGCGACATCAGCGCTGTGGCGGGCACGGTGGTGATCACGGCCCGGAACGAGCAACCGTAGGCTGCGTCCTGTGAAGACGTTCGACCAGCTTTTTGCCGAGCTCACCGAGCGTGCCCGGACCCGCCCGGACGGTTCGGGCACAGTAGCGGCGCTGGACGACGGCGTGCACGCGCAAGGCAAGAAGGTGCTCGAAGAGGCCGGCGAAGTGTGGATCGCCGCTGAACACGAGTCCGACGAACGGCTAGCCGAGGAAATCTCCCAGCTGCTCTACCGGGTGCAGGTGCTCATGCTCGGCCGGGGGATCAGCACCACCGACGTCTACCGCTACCTGTGAGGTGCTGATGACCGGGAACGCGCGGATGCTGCGGGTCGCCTTGCCCAGCAAAGGCACGCTGGCGGCGCCCGCGTCGGAGATGCTGGCCGAGGCGGGATACCGGCAGCGGTACGACTCCAAGGATCTGACGGTCATCGACTGCGCCAACGACGTGGAGTTCTTCTTCCTTCGCCCGCGGGACATCTCCGTTTATGTGGGTTCTGGGGAGTTGGATCTCGGCATCACCGGCCGGGATCTGATGCTGGACTCCGAGGCGCCGGTCATCGAGCGCCTGGCGCTCGGGTTCGGCGGGTCATCCTTCCGTTACGCCGCCCCGCTCGGCCGTGACTGGAAAGTGGGTGACCTGGAGGGCCTTCGGGTGGCCACGGCATACCCGCAGCTGGTCAGAGCGGATCTGGCCGGGCACGGGGTCCGCGTCACCCTGATCCGGCTGGATGGCGCGGTGGAGATCTCGGTGCAGCTGGGTGTGGCAGATGCGATCGCCGACGTGGTCGGATCAGGACGCACCCTGCGCCAGCACGGCCTCGTCGCCTTTGGTGACCCGATCTGCTCTTCAGAGGCGGTGCTCGTGGAGCGCTCCGACGCGACGCCATCACCGGAGCGGGCGCAGCTCGTCGCGCGCCTCCAAGGCGTGGTGTTCGCCCAGCAGTACGTGATGCTCGACTACGACTGCCCGCGAACCCTTCTGGACGAGGTGGTCGCGATCACCCCCGGGCTGGAGTCGCCGACGCTGGCCCCGCTGGCCGATCCCAACTGGGTCGCGGTCCGGGCAATGGTGCCCCGCGCGGACGCCAACCGCATCATGGACAAGCTCTCCGCCTGCGGCGCCAAAGCCATTCTGGCCAGCGACATCCGTTCCTGCCGCTTCTGAGTGCATCATCTGGGCGGGTCGACCAGCTCGATGCCGAGAGCTACCACGCCCAGCGCTTCGCGTTCGGGCGGGTCGTGCGCACGCACAGGCAACGTGGCCGGGCTGGTAGTCACGAGGCGGCCGAGTTCCTTGACCGTGAACGAGCCGCTCACGGTGATCACGCTCCCCGGTTCGGTTTGGGCAGGCGCAGGTTGGCGCAGATGAAGTCCAGCCTGGCCTCGGCGGCATCAGGGGCGACGAACATGGTCAACTGCTCCTCACGGGTCGCTGTAGGGCTCACCGACGCCAGCGCCTCATGGTCATCTCCTCGACGCTGATCGTGGGTGTGGATCATGCGTGTAGGTGTTCCCAGGCGAGGGTTTGTTGGCCGAGTTCGGTGATCGTGGCGAGGAGGCCGAGTCGGGCGGCGCGGCGTTCGGGGTTGTCATCCATGACATAGACCTGGTCGAAGAACTCGGCGACGGCGTGGGTGAGCTCGGCGGTGGCCTCTGTGTACTGGTTGAGGTCGGTGATTCCTTCGACGGCGGCGCGGGTCTTGCCGAGGGTGTCGTGCAGCCGGATCTCGGCGGGTTCGGCCAGGGCACCGGGGTCGTAGTGGGGGGCGGTGCCGGGAGGGACGATCCTGCGGGTCCGCTGCATGGTCTGGACCAATCGGCCGAAGTCGGATGTGGCGGCCAGGGCCGCGAGTTGGGTGAGGATCGCTTCGGTGCGGGCGGGGCGGTCGGCGTGCACGAGCGCGGCCCGGATGTGCTCGACCGGGCTGCCTTCTTCGGCGAGGGTCTGTTCCAGGCGGCGGGTCAGGAAGGCGGCGATGTCGTCGGTGACGGCGGGTGGCACGTCGAGGGGTTGGTGGCGGGCGGCCACCGTCAGAGCATCTACCAGGGACAGGTCGGACAGGGCGGGTTGGGTGCGGTGGAGGGCGAGCGCGCCGAGGGCGGCGCGGCGCAGCGCGAAGGGGTCGCTGCTGCCGGTGGGCAGGCCGATGGTGGTGGCCAGTCCGGTGAGGTAGTCGAGCCGGTCGGCCAGGGACAGGATCGCGCCGGCCGGTGTGGTGGGCAGGTGGTCGCCGGCGTGCCGGGGCAGTTCGGCCTCATACAGCGCCTGGGCGACGGCGGGCGGTTCGCCGGCGGCGGTGGCGTACTCGCGGGCCATGACGCCGGCGAGGCTGGTCAGTTCGGTGACCAGCTGCGAGCCGAGGTCGAACTTGGTCAGGTTCCGGGCCCGGTCGAGGGTGCGACGCTGCTGGTCGTCGAGCCCGACCAGGTCGGCGAGCTCGGCGGCCACGGCGGCGATGCGATCGGCCCGATCGTGCAGGGAGCCGAGCCGGTCGGTGAAACTCAGGCCCCTCAGCCGGTGACGCAGGTGGGCCGGCGGGACGGCGAGGTCGGCGCGGTGGAAGAACGCGGCGTCCTCGTAGCGGGCGCGCAGGACCGCTTCGTTACCGGCGCGGACCGCGTCGGCGTCGACGGGTCCGTTCGCGATCGCGACGAAGCAGGGCAGCAGCGCGCCGTGGATGTCGCGCAGGGGCAGGTAGCGCTGGTGCTTGCGCATGACGGTGGCCAGCACGGCCTCGGGCAGGTGCAGGTAGTCGGGGTCGAAGCGGCCCAGTAGGGGAGTCGGCGACTCGATCAGGTAGGTGAGCTGGTCGATGAGCGCGGACTCGGCGCCGGTGTCGATGCATCCGCCGACGGTGGCGGCCAGCTCGGTCGCAGCGGCGATGATCCGGTCTCGGCGGACGGTCGGGTCGAGGAGGATCCCGGCGGCGTGGAGCTGGTCGAGGTACTCCTCAGCGGCGCCGACGGTGATCACCGGCTCGACGGCGGTACGCAGTACCCTGGTGGTCCGGCCGGCGGCGAGGATGGATGCCCGCACCGGCACCACGTCCTGGCCCCACAGCGCGAGCAGCCAGCGGATCGGCCGGGTAAAGGTCAGCTGTGGGTCGTGCCAGCGCATGTTCTTCCCTGCGCGCAGCCCCGTCACCACCCCCGCCAGCGCCCCGCTCAGCGCCTCCAGTACGGGCCGGCCGGGCTCATGGCGGCGTACCACGAGGTGGTCGACTCCATTGACCTCGGCCCGTTCGAGGTCGCCGACAGCGACGCCGTGGGCGCGGGCGAACCCGCTTGCCGCCGGGGTCGACGCCCCATCGGGACCGACCGCGGTACTGATCTTGGGTCCGCGTATCAGCCGGGTGTGGTCGGTCTCGCGGCCGGCGACCTGCTCCACGATCGCGACCAGCCGCCGTGGGGTGGCCAGCACCGTCAGCGCGCCGTGCGGTAGGCGGGTACCGGCTAGCGCGTCGGCCACCAGCCGCGTCATCTGCTCGCGCGCGGCCTGCGCTTCGGCGGGTGGCATCTCCTCGGTGCCGATCTCGAACACCAACCGCCGCGGCCCGTCGATAGCTGGCGTGGTGCCGTGCGGCGCCAGCCGTGCCGCTTCGGCGCCCGGCGCGGCGCCGAGCGGGTGGCCCAGATCAGCGCGGCGCTCGATCCACAGTTGCGCGACGGAGCCCGACAGCCGCCGCATCCGGGCGAACTCGGCGGCCCGCTCCGCGGTGGACACCGCACTGCGGGCGTCCAGCACGTTGAACGCGTGCGAGCACTTCAGCACGTAGCAGTGCGCCGGAACCGGCAGCCGCGCTTCGATCATCCGCTGCGCCTCGGCGGCGTAGGTCTCCAGCAGGGCGCGGTGCGCTGTGACGTCGGCGTCGTCGAGGTAGTACCGCGACATCTCGTACTCGGCCTGACCGAACACCTCGCCGTAGCTGATGCCGGGCGCATAACCGATGTCCTTGAAGTGCCGCACATCCTGCAGCGCCATCAGGATGCGTTCCACCCCGTAGGTGATCTCCACCGAGACCGGGTCGAGGTCGATCCCGCCGGCCTGCTGGAAGTAGGTGAACTGGGTGATCTCCAACCCGTCCAGCCAGACCTCCCAGCCCAGCCCCCAGGCACCCAGCGCCGGTGAGGCCCAGTTGTCCTCGACGAACCGCACGTCATGCGCGCGAACGTCGATACCCAGGGCCTCCAGGCTGCCCAGATACAGCTGCTGCGCATCACCCGGCTCGGGCTTGAGGATCACCTGGTACTGGGTATGGCACTGGATCCGGTTGGGGTTCTCCCCGTACCGGGCGTCGTCCGGCCGCACCGACGGCTCGACGTAGGCCACCCGCCACGGCTCCGGACCGAGCACCCGCAAGAAGGTCGCCGGGTTCAAGGCGCCGGCACCGACCTCGGTGTTCATCGGCTGCACCCGAAGGCAGCCGCGACCGGTCCAGTACCCGTCCAAGCGAGCCAGCGCGTCCTGCATCGTCAGCACGTCAGATGCTCCGTCCATTGATCGACCCGCGCCGATTCTCCTAGGCGCAGGTTACCGAGCGTGCCCGACTCCTCAGGCTGCGCCCGCTCAGACGCTCGCGCTCACCGTGGTCACACGTAGCCACTCCAACGCGGGATCAGCCGCCACTCGCCGATCTGCTCCCTGCCGCGGCTGGCGACCTCCAGCGAGCGGGCCAGCAGAATGGTCCCAGCCGGCACTAGGAATCGCCGCCATCGCCGTGACCTTCCTCGAACCCGACTCCACCATCGAATGGAACGACGAACGACTCACGGCCATCCGCCAGGCGCTGCAGTCACAACACTGGCCAGGCATGCACAGCTCATCGTCTTGAGTGGGCTCACGCCGACCCGCACCTCATCCATCGCAGCTGCGCCGTGAAC
>JBOHFW010000196.1:0-11821 GCA_050699835.1 Pseudonocardiaceae bacterium
TGCCAACGCAGCGCGGCGACCGCGACCCCGGCGACCAGGGCGGCGCCCGCGCCCCAGCCCAGCGAGCGACCCGAGACCAACCATCCCAGCACGAACGCGACCGCGGGCACGGTGGCATCCAGCGCCGCTCGACGGCCACCGAGCAGTGCCGTCAGCGACTCAGGGTTATCCGGGCGCGGCACGCCCTCCAGGGTGCCTGATCACCCTGGTAGACGAGGAGCAAGGGGCTGCCACACTGGCCCTCAGCAGGCCGTTACGCTGATCTTCCTACCGGGGAGGAGTCTGACCGTCGTGACAGCCAAACGCCACGCGTTGGCGGAGCGCCGCAGGGTGGTCGGCTATACGCAGGAACGGCTCGCCGAGGTGCTCGGAGTCGAGCGTTCCACGGTGGTGCGACCCGGTACTGGCGTCGCCGTGGAGCCACCGGGGTACCGTCGAGGCAGTCGTCATGTTGAGCGGTGGTGATTGGGTGAAGCGCCGAGCGTTCCTGTTGCTGTCCGGCACGACCTTGACCGCTCCGGCGCATCAGTGGCTGGTGCACGAGCCGGAGCCCCTGATGTCCGGGTTGTCCGGGCGTCGTATCTCGGCAGGCATGGTGCATCAGTTCACGCCCATGATTGCCGAGCTACGGAAGATGGATGACGTCGCCGGTGGTGGCCGCGTGCTCGTCTTGGCGCAGCAAGAGTTCACCTGGGTCGCTGGACTGCTCATCAGGCGAGATATGACGAGCGGACCGGACGGGCGCTACTCGCTGTGCTCGCTGAGTTGGGGCAGTTTTGTGGTTGGTCGGCCTATGATGTCGGGAACCATGGTCTGGCGCAGCGCTTCTACATTGGAGCTTTGCGCGCGGCGCACAGCGCGGATGACCGACCTCTGGGCGCGCACATCCTCGCTTCCATGGCCAACCAGGCCGCCCACTATGGTCAGCCCGCCGATGCGGTGACGCTCATCGAGACAGCACTTGCCGGGACGCGAGGACACCAGACACCAGCGTTGCTCGCCCAACTGCACATGCGGCATGCCTATGCTTTCGCCCGGCTGGGTGACTCCTCGGCGTGCACGACAGCACTCTCCAAGGCTCGCACCCAGGTAGAACAACTCAAGCCAGACGACGATCCCCCCTGGTTATATTGGGTGAACCTACCGGCGATCACGGCCAATACGGGCGACTGCCTCCTTCAAATCGGTCGATTTGACCAAGCGGCAGCCATGCTCACCGAAGGTATCAGCCAATTTAATGAGTCATTCGTGCGGGATCGACAGTTTTACGTAACCCATCTTGCCGGTGCTCTCGCCCGACCGGGAAAACAGCGTGACCTTGACGCCGCCGCAGGGCTGGGTATGGAATCAATCGACTTGGCCGAGAGCTTGGATTCACACTGCCTCGGTGGCCTCCACGACCTGTACGATCAGCTGAAGCCACACGCCAAAGTACCTGCCGTAGGCGACTTCTTGGACCGAGCGCGAGGGTTTGTGACGGTGTGATGCAGCCGGCGCAGCCCAACGAAGAACGACGGTCACGCCCTACGGTTCTCCCGCTCCCGGTCCGCGGAGCGCTCGTCGATCAAGATATCGGTCAGGGGCTCACCGTGCCCTGATCCACCGAAGCGCAGAGTCAAGCAAGAGGGGACCTGGTAAGGAGTTCGCGGACCGCGACGGCGCTGTCGGCATCGAGCGCGAGCACCCCGAGTTCGGCAGCGTCCGAGCTGTTGAGCCCACGGATAGCCTGCTTGATCGTCGGAATTGCGGCAGGTGCGACGCTGAGCTCACGGACACCGAGACCGACCAGTAATCCGGCAGCCCGCTCGTCTGCGGCCATTTCCCCGCAGACCGCGACAAGCGCTGGCCAGGCACCTCTGCAGACCATATCGATCAGGCGCAGCACGGCGGGATCGAGGGGGTCACAGAGGTGAGCAACGGCGGCATTGCCGCGTTCGGCGGCAAGCGTGTACTGGGTGAGGTCATTCGTGCCAATGCTGAAGAAATCCACGAATGGCGCGAAGGTGAGTGCTTTGAGCGCCGTCGCCGGCACCTCCACCATGATCCCGATGTACAGGCTGGCCGGCCGGCCACGCCCGTCCCGCTTGATCGCATCGTCGAGGACGCTCCGAGCGCGCCGGAACTCCTCCAGGGTGCTGATCATGGGGAACATCACGCTCACCGGCACGTCGTGCGCCAAGCGCACGATCGCGAGCAACTGATCGGCGAGCAGCCTCGGGTGAGTGAGTAACGGCCGAGTGCCCCGGTTGCCGAGGAACGGGTTGGCCTCCGTGGGCCTCGGGAAATAGCTCAGGGGCTTGTCTCCACCGACATCGAGGGTGCGGAGCACAATCCGCCGCCCATTGAGGTGCTCGGCGATCTCGCGGTAGGTGGCCTCCTGCTCGTCGATACCGGGGGCCTGCGGGCGATCGAGGAACAGGAATTCCGTACGGACCAGGCCGGCCAGGTCGGCGCCATGGTCCGCCGCGGTTCGGGCGTCCTGGACTGCGCCGATATTGGCGCCGACGAGCACCCGGATCCCGTCGCGGGTAACAGCGCGCGAGGCGGCGCGAGCGAGTACGTGCTGCGTTCGCTTCACCAGTTCCTCGGCGCGGGCGCGAAAGGCCGCCAGGACATCCGCAGGGGGATCGATGACGAACTCGCCGCGGGACCCGTCGAGGGCGATCAGGGTGCCCTCAGCGATGCCGAGCACGGCCGGTCCCGCCGCGACGACGGCCGGGATGCCTCTGGCCCGTAGCAGGATCGCGCTGTGCGCAGTCGGGCTACCACCAGCCAGCAGCACCGCGGTGACCAGTGCGGGGTCGAGCCCGGCAGCCTCGGACGGGGTGAGGTCGGCGCAGATGAGTACGCCTGCTGGCGCTGGGGTGCTACTCGTCGTACCGAGCAGCGCGCGGAGCACCTGGTCTCGCAGCCCTCGCAGATCGGCGGCACGGGCTTGCTGGTACGGATCGGGAAGCGCAGCCAGTTCGTCGGCGATCCGGGTGGCTGCCGTGGACCAGGCCGGCGCGGCGGCCTGGCCACCGTTGATCCGGGAGCGAACCTCGTCATGCAGGACGGGATCATCGAGCAGCAGGCCCAGGGCTCCGATGACAGCGGTGCCGGCTTGCGTCTGATGCAGGTCGTGGCGGGCGGCGGCGATGGCGTCCTGGAAGCGACGCCAGTCCCCCACCGGGTCGTCGGTGCAACCATCCGGAACGACGACCGGTGCGGGCTCCCAGCGTCGCGCGGGGCCGACCCCGATCCCGGGCGAGGCGGGCAGCGGTGATCGCCGAGTGGTCGCTCCACCGTGCACTGGGCTCGCGATCACCTCGTCGCCGAAGCCGCGCGCGGCGAGAGCAAGGAGGTGATCAAGGACCTCCCGCGGTTGGTCTCCGGAAACCCGGATCTCCACCTCATGTCCGCACAACGCGCCCAGCGTGAGTATCTTCGACAGGCTGGCCGCGGACACCCATGCCGAGCTGGTGCTGCGGTTGCGCAACTCGACTCGCGCGCCGTGCGCCCGCACCTCCTGGACGATCCGGGCGGCGGGACGGGCGTGCAACCCGTGCTGATTCATCACGATGACGACACCGGTGAGTCCGGCGACGGTCGCCGCGTCATCCGGCGGCTGATCAGCCACGATGGCTGGCGTCAGCAGTTCGAGTTTGCCGGCCAGCGCTTGCCTGGCTTCCGCCGCCACCTCATCTCGGGTGGCGCCGCCCGCCGCCGCGACTGCCGCGACGATGAGGCCCTCGACCAGCGGGGCTGGGCACAACACCACCCGGCTGCGGGCGTCATCCAACAGGTCGAGTGCGAGCTTGGCGCAGAGCACAGCGCCCCCGAGATCCATCAAGACGACAACGCCAGCCCCCTGGTCAGCAGCGGCGATAGCGTCGGTCACCTGCCCGGTGTCGGTCCCGAATGTGGTGTCGTCCAGACCAGCCGCGGTGATGATCTGCACTGGGACGCCATGCAGCATGTCGTGGGCAAGGTCAACCGCCGCCCGCGCGAGAGCGCGGCTGTGGGACACCACGACGATGCCGACCAGCGCGCTCATCCTGGTGCGTCCTCAAACACCACGTCCTCGAACACCGGGTCCTCAAACACCGTGGCAGCCGCTGCGATGAGCAGTGCCGCCGAGGCCGCGCCCGGGTCCACGTGGCCGATGCTGCGCTCTGGACGGAGAGACGCGCGACCCTTGCCGCCGCGCATTTCCTCAGTCCGGTCACGCCCAGCTGCGGCGGCAACGGCCGCCCGGCCCAGGGCTTCCCCGAGGCCGGCGTGCGCAGCCAGCGCGATCTCCAGAGCGTCGAGGGCGGGGTCCAGCGCGTCGAACATCGTCTTGTCCCCCGCTTTCGGCATGCCGAGCCGGACGAGCTCGTTGAGACCCGCGCGCAACGCCGCAGCGAACGCCGCGTCGTCGAGAGAGTGCACCGAGTCCGCGGCCTGAGCCATGCCCCGGAAGAAGGCGCCGTACAACGCGCCACCGGCTCCACCGACTCCCCCCGTGCTGGTGATGGTCCGCGCGACAACATTCTTGAGAAGTGCCGCCACGTTCAAGGGCGGTTGCTCGTCCATGACCGCGACAACAGCCGCGAACCCACGATCCATGTTGACCCCGTGATCACCGTCACCGATCGCGGCATCGAGCCGGGTGAGCAGCTCTTTATTCGCCGCGATGGAATGGGCGAATTCCCGGATCCACCGGGACAGCGACGTCACATCAACAGTTCCCAATTTCATACTCCCCATCGCAGGGCCGGAGTGCATACCGGCGCGTCCCACAGTTGCCGCAGCTCGTCGTCCGCCGCGAGCAAGGTGACCGAGCATCCGGCCATGTCAAGGCAGGTGATGTACGATCCCACCAGCGAGCGGGCGATCCGCACTCCCGCTCGATCGAGAATAGCCGCCACCTCGTGGTACATGAGGTAGAGCTCAATCAACGGGGTGCCGCCCATTCCGTTGACAAAGGCAATTACGCCCTCACCACCGGTGAAGTCGAGGTCGGCGAGAATGGGAGCGAGCAGGTACTCGGCCACCTGCGTGGCGGGCCCGAGCGGGAGCCGTTGAGAGCCCAGCTCGCCATGAATGCCGATACCGATTTCCATCTCGTTGTCCGGGAGGTCGAATGTCGGCCGACCGACGGCGGGCACCGTGCACGACGTCAACGCGACGCCCATGCTCCGGCCAGCGTCGTTGACCTTCGTGGCAATTCGGGCGACCTCGACGAGGCTGCGACCCTGCTCGGCCGCGGCTCCGGCGATCTTCTCCGCCAGCACAGTGGTACCGACCCCCCGCCGCACGGTGGTATCGGGTCGCTCCGGTACGGCGACGTCGTCGGCGATGACGACAGATCTGACTTCGATGCCCGACTCGGCCGCAGCCTCGGAGGCCAGCTGGAAGTTCATGACGTCGCCGGAATAGTTCTTCACGATGTGTAGCACGCCGGCCCCGCCGTCCACGCTCCTAGTCGCCTGGAGGATCTGATCGGGTACCGGCGAGGTGAAGACCTCGCCGGCGCAGGCCGCGTCGAGCATCCCGGGGCCGACGAAGCCGCCATGCAGCGGTTCATGACCCGAGCCTCCCCCCGAGACGATCCCCACCTTCCCCGATTTCGGGACATCAGCTCGATAGATGATCCGGTTCTGCTGGTCGATCCGCAGCTCGGGATGCGCCGAGGCCATGCCACGCAGCGCCTCGGAGATCACGTCGGCGGGCTTGTTGATCAGCTTCTTCATATGATCGCGACCCTCACTAGATCTCCTGGTTGCAGCACTATCGCAGTGACATCTACGGCCAGTCCACTATATAGTCGTTGATATCGTTAGATCTTCGACAATGTCGTACACATGAGGAGAAACGGCGCGCGACGTGATTCAAGTGCTCGACCGTGCTTTGCGGATCTTGAACGAGTTGCAGGGTGGTCAGCGGATGAGTAACGCGGACATCGCCAGGCGCCTGGAGTTGAAGCCGTCGACCGTGCACGGGATCATCCGCACTCTGCTGGCACACGGGATGGTGCAGCAAGATCGGGACTCTGCGCACTACCGGCTTGGGCCAGCGACACTGCTCCTCGGCAACGTCTACCTTGACACTCTTGAGCTTCGGTCGCGGGTGCTGGCGCACACCCAGGAACTGGCCCGGGCGACGGGACACGCGGTCCGGACGGGGGTGTTGCTGCACGGCGATGTCGTGGTCGTCGCCCATGAGCCACGCCCCGACGGTACCCGCCAGATCTCCGAGACCGGCATCGTCATCCCCGCGCACGCGTGCGCGCTCGGTAAGGCACTCCTGGCATTCAACGCGGAGGGCAGTGCAGAAGCACTCGACTACGGCCGGGAGCTGCCCAGCATGACCGGGGCCACGATCACCGATCACGCAGAGTTGCGCACCCGGCTGGAGTCGGTGCGCGCGGAGGGTGTCGCCTACGAGGACGAGGAGGCCATCTTCGGCGAATGCGGAGTGGCCGCCCCGCTGCTCGAACCAGCGCGAGCAAGTACCCGGGGCCGGGCAGCCCGGCCGCATGCCGCCGGAGCGATCGGCCTGGTCGTGCCCAGCACCCAGTGGCCGCTCGACCAGGAGGCCATCAACCGGCTACGAGCCACCGCTCGGGCCATCTCCCGCCAGCTCGGCGCACCGGCTGCCCACCCTCGATGAACACACCGCAACCCACTGGCCGCGCTGCCGCTGCATGCCTTCCTCAACGGCCTCGGGTCCGCCGCCGCGTCAGGCTTTACTTCCAGGTTCCACAGTCCCATTGCGGACTGATTGCCTGCCTCCCCGAAACCGATTCTTGCTGTTTACCATCTTCTTTGCGTCTTCCCGGGCCAGCCCAAGTGTCCGCATCAGCTCATCAACCTTGCTGAGCTCCATGATGGCTTCCCAGGTGAATGGTGGTTGAATCGACACCCACACCTGTCCCCGCTGCGCTGTTACGAATACTGTCGCAGCAACCCCGCCAGTGCCTTCGACTGAGACCTTGCGGAGCACGAACGAATCGGTGTACACGGCCTGCCCATTAAGCGAGTCTCCAGGCTGAGCTTGTTGTGGGGAGGAGTCAGGCACCGCGACGAGCCCCGTCCGTGTTCGAGCCTGTCCGGTTCTCCTCATTCTCCACGCCCGCAACCCCGCCCGTGTGCTCGTCTCATCCCCATAGACGGCCCTCAGGACCGGAGCGAGTCCACCCTGTAAGGGGGCAGCGCGGTTTGGGGCCGGGTGCCGTCAATGCTTCGTTGTCTGCGAGCGGGGGGTAAATCGCAGACCGACCAATGGCACCCGCCGCGCTTGGGTAGCTCGGTCCCGGTCCTGGGGCCGTGATCACAACCGTGCCAGCCGCTGCCGTGACTCCCTACCCTGAGCGGTTGCGATCTCAGAAGCGGCATCTCAACCGCATAGGGACCTCCGAAGTGGCTGGCCGGTTTGCCCCAGCCGGTAGCATCTATCTGCCCTTTTAAGCCAAGCCGCCCACTCCAGCGCGGCGCCACGACGTCAAGGAAGCCACCATGTCTGAGCTGGGCAGCCCGAAGCGGCAGCGTGAGCATCTGGTGCGTGCACTGCGGGCTGAGGGCAGGTCGTGGGTGGACATCGCCGAGGTTCTCCGGCAGCGCTACCGCGTCAACGCCCGGATCGCATTCCGCTGGGCTCATAACTGGAGCCAACGCCAGGCCGCCGATGAATGGAACAAGCGCTGGCCCGACGAGCTGAAGACCTTCAAGTACTTCTCGTATTGGGAACAGTGGCCTGGTAGCACCGGCCATGGCCCCTCCTATGAC
Organism: Pseudonocardiaceae bacterium; assembly: GCA_050699835.1. GTDB lineage: Bacteria > Actinomycetota > Actinomycetes > Mycobacteriales > Pseudonocardiaceae. The sequence continues at coordinate 7,752 of JBOHFW010000196.1, forward strand.
AACCTCAGCAAGTTGGCACAGCTGTATGAGTGCGCTGTTAGCGACTTGCTCGTTGACTTGCCTGACTTCCGTCATCTTGACAGCGCATCTGCGGCCGGTAACGCAACAGCAGCGCGGCAGAGTGGTACGCCGGTGGTGATTCCAGATACCTCGTTGGCGCCGGCAGAGGCGGCGCAGCCACAGTTTCTTGACGACGCTCAGGTACTTGTACCGCGAGTCGTGCGCGCGCTTGAGGTAACCCGGCATGCCGCCGTTTCCGAGCTTGCTGCGCTAGAAGACCTCGACACCGTTGTTGAGCACTACAAGCAGACGTTTCGCAACACCCCACCGTCGGAACTGTATGACGAGATCCTTAGGGTCCGCATCCATGCAGGTAGCCTGCTTGACGGTACGCGCGCAGCGAACAATCACTCCGACCTGGTGGTGGCGGCCGGATGGCTGTCCAATTTGCTTGCGCTCCTGACCCACGACCTTCACGACCGCGCGGCCTCGCTGGTCTGGTGCGCCGACGCCGAGCGCTACAGCCGAGAAGCCCGCTATCCGGAACTGGGAGGCTGGGCGGCGCAAACTAGGGTGCTGATGTCATTCTATGACGGCCAGGCCCGCGAAGCGGTTACTCATGCCCAACGGGGGCAGCAGCTCGCCCCGCTCGGCACGGTCGTCCACGCCAAGCTCGTCGCGCAAGAAATGCGTGCCTGGGCACTGATCGGAAATTCCGACAAGGTATCCAGCACCCGATGGCGCGCCGAGAAAGCCATCGCCAAGCTCCCTCCCGGCACACCGACGCGGGGAGCGTTCTCGATCAGCCTCGCCGACGATCCACCGTACACTGCCACCTCGTTGCTGCTTCTTGGCCGGTATAGGGAAGCCGAGGAAGCGACTCGGCGGGTGATTGCGACCTTTTACGGCTCCGGCACTGACGAAGGTCGTCGGGAGCATCCGTCCGGTTTCGCCCGTACCCACCTCATACTGGCACTCGCACTGGCCGGACTCGGCAAGCTAGACGAAGCTTATGCCGCCGGGAGCGTAGCGCTTGAAGCGCCCCGGCTGGTCTGGCCGGTGGCCGTGCTTGCCGGCAAACTCGACCGGACGCTCACGCGCGACTTCACGGCCACGGCTGAAGCCTGCTCCTATCACGAACAGTACGTCGCCGCCATGCAACAGAACCCCTCCGTAAGCGGCCAGCCCACCCACCTCGACACCCCTTCTTCATGACCATGGATGAGACAATCAGCACAGAGGACGCCACACGGATTACCGCGTACCTTGATATTGAAGCCCCAGCCGACGATGCCCACCGGGCACATTATCTTCGGTACCAATCAAGCCGCGCCTGCTGAACTGGTTGCCCGCCGATACCACCAAGGACTTGCGCCATTCATCATCCTCACCGGTGGAGTGAACCGGTACACCGGCGTGTTGGAAGCGATTGAGCACCGCCGCATCCTCCTTGAGCACGGTGTATCCGAGGCTACCCTGCGCTACGAAGACAGCTCCACGACGACTCAGGGCAACGTGGAGCAAGCCCTGCCATTCCTGCACGAAGCACTGCACTCGGGCCTCGTGCTGACCGCGGTCTGCAAGTGGTACCACCGTCGAGCGATCCAGCTTCTCCGTGCACTCCTGCCAGCGGAGCCGTTTTTCCACGCCGTCACCTGGGAACCGGTCTATGACGGCGTGACGGTGACCAGGGCTGGCTGGTGGCTTGAGTCTCCGGTTGCCGCACAGCGCGTGATCAAGGAATGGCGGGTGATCCCCGAGCGGCTGGCAGCTGGATCGCTCAAGGAAGTTGAGCTAATTGATGGGGCGTGGCGGTAGATGCGGATCTGTTGCCTGCCCGGTGATCATCAGCGTAGCCAGGGCTTGAATGCCAGCTCTGGCCCGGTGGTTATCGAGATCGAGGCCGGCACCGTCACCGTCATCGACGCCCTGCCAGAGTCCTCCTGGGCACAGCAAGCACCTGCCCGGCGCGCTCAACCTGGTGGAGGACGACGTCGACGCCAAGGCCGCCGCGCTCCTGCCGGACAAGGGCGCCATGATCGTCACGTATTGCTCCAACCGCTCCTGCCAGAACAGCCAAGCGGTGGCTTCCCGGCTGGAGCACCTCGGCTACCGCAACGTCCGTAAGTACCGCGACGGTATCCAGGACTGGGTCGAAGCAGGCCTCCCCACCGAACCACACCCCTGATGGGGTTCGTACCGGCCGGTTGCTGATGCGGCAGGGTGGTACGCCTCAGCCGCCGGTGGGTAAGTCCTCCCGTCCCCAGAGCCGACGTGAGCTCTAGATCTAGATCACCGATCCAAGGGCGGTGGTCGTAGGCCAGATCATTTGTCTCGGTAGGCTCGCGTGGCGTTGCCACAGTTCGTGAACTAGACATCAGTGACGTTTTCGTTCGTGCAAGTGTCGCTGCGGTCGAGTTCACGGCTGGCAGCCCCGGTACGGGCAGCGGTCGGTGGTGAACGCTGACGGTGATCCGCTGAAATCGAGCCGATGCTGAGGAGTGGCCCGAAGGTGAAGCGGGATCCGGTTGCGGGGTTGTGAACGCTACTGTGGGGTAGATACGGCTGTCCTACCCCTGAGTTGAGGGCCTCAATGACGACGATCTCGGACACCACCCGGCTGCTGCACGACCTGGAGCCGGTGGTAACTGAGAATCTCCACCGGCACCTGGCCGCCGCCAAGGAGTGGATGCCCCACGAGTACGTCCCGTGGGGTCTCGGCCGCGACTATGCCGATCTTGGCGGTCAGCCCTGGGACCCTGAGCAATCCCGGCTGTCGCCGATCGCCCGGACCGCGCTGGAGGTCAACCTGCTCACCGAGGACAACCTGCCCAGCTATCACCGGGAGATCGGGCGCACCTTCGGCCGGGACGGCGCCTGGGGTACCTGGGTGCACCGCTGGACCGCCGAGGAAGGCCGGCACGCCTACTGCATCCGCGACTACCTGCTGGTGACCCGCGGGGTCGACCCGGTCGAACTGGAGCGGGCCCGGATGCAGGTCATGCAGACCGGCTACGACACCCAGGAAGCGCCACTGCTGCGCGTCCTGGCCTACGTCTCCTTCCAGGAGCTCGCCACCCGCATCTCGCACCGCAACACCGGTCGCCACGCCGGCGACCCGATCGCCGAACGGCTGCTGACCCGCATTTCCACCGACGAGAACCTGCACATGGTCTTCTACCGCAACCTCATCAAGGCCGCCCTCGACGTCGCCCCCGGTCCCACCCTGCGCGCGGTCACCGACGAGGTCGTCGACTTCCACATGCCAGGCATCGTCATCCCCGGCTTCGCCCGCAAAGCCGCACAGATCGCCAAGGCCGGCATCTACGACCTGCGCATCCACTACGACGAAGTGATCTTGCCGCTGCTGCGGCACTGGGCGGTCTTCGATCTGAGGGACCTGGACGCGGAGGGTGAGAAAGCCCGGGCCGAGCTGGCGGAGTTCCTGACTCAGCTGGAGAAACAAGCCAGCCGCTTCGAGGAGCGCCGCGCAGAGGCCCAGGCGAGAGTCACCACCGCGCGCTAGACCGTCACCCTCACCCCGGGGTGTTGCGGCGCTGGGCGCGCTCCAACAGCTCCTGCACATCCATCTCTGCGGCGCGCTCCGGCGTTGGTGCGGTGCCTCCCAGATGCGCCGGCAGCCACCAGAGGTCGGTGTCGGGCACCTCCGGGTAGCGCGCCCGGGTCACGTCGAGCAGCCCGTTCATCACCTCGACGAGTTCGGCGTCGGCCGCCGGGCCGCGCCCGGGCCGCAGCGGTGCCCCGATGGTCATACTGATCGGGATGTGCCGCGCGGCGGAGATGCTGGGCTTGCGGCCCTTGGTCCATACTCGCTGGCTGCCCCACAGGGTCATCGGGATCAGCGGGACGCGCGCCAACAGTGCCATTCGGGTCGCGCCGGATTTGAACTCCTTGAGGCAGAAGCTGCGGCTGATCGTCGCCTCCGGGAAGATCCCTACCAGCTCGCCGGCCCGCAACACCTCAATCGCGTGCCGGAACGAGGCCGCCCCGGCCGCGCGGTCGACCGGGATGTGGTGCATGGCTCGCATCAACGGCCCCGTCACCCGATG
>JBOHFW010000197.1:0-14019 GCA_050699835.1 Pseudonocardiaceae bacterium
CACGGCGCGGTATTTCACGGTTCCGCCGACCGACGTGGTGATCGTGCACGATGACCTCGACCTCGATCACGGGGTACTCAAGCTCAAGCGCGGCGGCGGCGAAGGCGGGCACAACGGGCTGCGCTCGATCACGGCGTGCCTGGGTAGTAAGGACTACCTGCGGGTGCGCTTCGGTATCGGGCGGCCGCCCGGCCGGATGGACCCGGCCGACTTCGTGCTGCGCGACTTTTCCCCCATGCAGCGCCGCGAGCTGGACCTGCTGGTGGGCCGCTGCGCCGACGCCGTCGAGCAGCTCCTCGCCCAGGGCCTGGCCGCCACCCAGAACCAGCTGCACTGATCACGAACTAAGTGGTCGCCTCAGCAAAATCCGGGTCACCCTCCGTTACTCCCGCTTCCGCCGGTAATACACCGACGGACAGACGCGAGACCGCTGTTATGTAAGGTAACATGAAGCATCTGATCTGCTCCTTAATGGTGGAGGGATTGGGTTTTTTGTTGAAATTTGACGACTGTCTCGAATGTCGACCATTCGAGTTCCGATGCTGGCAGCAGAGTGGGATCGGTGCGTCACCGAAATCTATGAACGGGCGTCACGGAAATCCATGAACTTGCCGGGTTGGTGCTCCCGTGGGGGTCCCTGAAATGCGACCATCAAGGCTGTGGCGCTGCGTGTCCTAGTTGTCGACGATCATGCAGACTTCCGGCAACTGGCCCGACGCCTGCTGATGGCTGGTGGTTACGAGGTGGTCGGGTTGGCCGCTGGTGGCGCCGAGGCGGTGCGCCAAGCGGCGCTGCTGCAGCCCGATCTGGTGTTGCTGGATGTGCTGCTCCCCGATCTGGACGGCTTCGGGGTAGCTGAGCGGTTGGCTGGTCTTGCTGATCCGCCGGTTGTCGTGCTCGTGTCCAGCCGCACCCGAGTCGAACTCGGGGCCCGGCTGGACACCGCTCCGGTGCGCGGCTTCCTGCCCAAAGACGAGCTGACCCTCCAGCGGCTGGCGGAGCTGATCCGATGACGGCTCTCGCAGCATGATCGCCAAGCGTCACCTTCCCGTCTGGTTATGCAGCCAGGTGAGTGTTGCGTGGACTCTGCGGTTGTCGTTAGCGGTGGCGGGCAGGCCGAGCTTGGTGAAGATCCGTTGAATGTGTGTTCCGACGGTGTTGAGGGAGATGACGAGTCGTCCGGCGATCCCGCGGTCTGACAGGCCTTGTGCTATGAGGCCAAGAACCTGGTGTTCGCGGGCGCTGAGGGTGGCGAGTGGGCCCGCTCGGGTAGCGGAGTGGAGCAGGACCCGGACGAGCTCGGGGTCTACGACGGTTTCGCCTGCGGAGATGCGCCGTAGGGCGTCGTCGAGGGTGTGGGCGTCGAGGAGCCGGTCTTTGAGCAGGTAACCGGCCCGGGTGGGAGCCTGTTCGAGCAAGTCGGTGGCGTAGCCGGCGACGATGTACTGGGAGAGCACCAACACGCCGACGCTCTCGTGCGCTCGGCGCACCGCAGCTGCGGCGCGCAGCCCCTCGTCGGTGTAGGTAGGCGGCATCTTGATGTCGATCAGGACGATGTCCGGTCGATGTCGGGCGACCTCGGCGAGCAGCAGATCCGCGCGGCCAACCTGGGCCAGCACGTGGTGGCCAAGCCTTTCGAGCAGCCGCGCAAGGCCTTCTCGGGTCAGCAGCGAGTCGTCGGCCAGGATTACCCGCATGGCAGCTCGATGGTGAGGCGAGTGCCGCATTCGGGAGGGCTGTCGATGGTGAGCTGGCCGTCGAGAGCGGCGACGCGGTCGGCCAGGCCGCGCAGGCCACTGCCGGTCGGGTCGGCGCCTCCCCCACCGTCGTCGGCGACGGTCACAGTCAGGATTTCCGCCGTGCGGTGCATCGTGATGGTGATCGCGGTGGGGTGGGCGTGTTTGACAGCGTTGGTGACTGCCTCGGTGGCACAGAAGTACGCGGCGCTTTCAATGGGCTCGGGCAGCCGGCCCGGGTTCTGGCCCAGCACGGTCAGCGGTACCGGGCAGCGGCTGGCGAGGGCTAGCAACGCGGGACGCAGGCCCTGGTCGGTGAGGACGGCGGGGTGGATGCCGGCGGCGAGCTCGCGCAGTTCCCGTTGCGCACCGCTGAGCTGGTGTTCGGCTTCGGTGAGCAGGTCAGCCGCTGCGTGATTGTCGGTGAGTTCGGTGCGGAGCAGCTGCAGCGCTAGGCCGATGGTGAGTAATCGTTGTTGGGCACCGTCGTGGAGATCTCGTTCGAGTCGGCGGCGGGCTTCGTCGGCGGCGGCAATGATGCGGGATCGGGAGGCGCGGACCTCGGCTAGCTGCGCGATGACCTCGGCGTGGAGCCGGGCGTTGTCCAGCGCGAGTCGGGCGGCGGAGCCGGCGGCGATCAGCAGCTCAGGCTCGTCGTCGAGGGTGGGGTCGTGGATGAGCACCGCGAGCGGTTGGGATGGCTCGCCGACCGGCGTGGTGCTTCGGGTCCGGTCACCCGGTGGTGTGACGGGGCGGCCATGTACGTCGACCAACCGCTCGCCCATCGGGAAGGCGACCTGCAGCGTGGGATCGCCGAGTGCGCGGGCGAGCGCGCTGGTCACGTCGGCCTGGGCGAGGTCAACCCGAGTGTCCAGGTCGCGCAGCATGTCACTCACGCTGGAGTAGGCGAGACGTTCGCGAAGCAGCCCGAGCAGGAAACAGCCGGGCACCGCGAGAAGAATGATCAGCAGAGCCCGGACCCCTGCCTCGGCTGGGGATGGCCCGGCTCCGAAGACGTTGATGCCATGGATGACGTCGTAGCCGGTCAAACAAAGGAACGCCACGACGATCGCAGCAGTCGCCGCGAATGGCGGCGCCAGGACATGTCGTTGCCGACGCCCGGCGCGCCGGTAGCGCCGGACGACGAGAAAGGCGAACCACCCGGTCAACGGCAGCCACCCAGCGGCCGAGATGCTGGCGACAGTCGCGTGGATACTGGGGTCGGCGACGAGGTTCGCAAGGTTCTCCGCGCAGGTTCCGTTACATTCACCGGCTTGGCGAGGAAGGGTCAGCAGCAAGCCGATGGACTCGATCGCGGCGTAGCCGTAGGCCACTGCGATCAGCCGCCGGTGCGAGCGCTCAGACAGCCAGCCGGAAGGAAACGCCAGCAACAGGTGCCCCGCCAGCGGGATTTGGAAGGGCACCAGCGCGTAGCCCACCGTGACAGCGGCGGAGGACAGCCATCCGTGGTCTTGCAGGCCGGTCGAAGCAGGTCCGACGACGGCCAGCAACGCGGCGAACATCAGCATCAGCTGCCCGATGCGCCGCTCCGGTCGGAGCAGGCAGGCGACCCAGCCCACGGCGGTCCAGCTGGCGGCGACCGCGAGATCCCACATGAGGGGCCCCGGGCCATCGAGCGTGTGCCACATCAGCCCCATCGCAAGCTCGCCGCTCAGCGCGGCCAGCGCCGCAGCGAGCAGCGCACGCGGCCGGCTTGCCGGTCCGGCTGCGACTCCACCCGGCGCGCGCGTCGCCACTGCGGTTGTCACCAGCGTGGTGGTTCTCCTGTGTCCGCAGAGAAAGAGTGATCCTCCAGACTGGGCGCCTCGACGCGTCGACAACATCGGGGAAACCCCTACGTGTTGTGGCTCTCCCCGGCCAGTCGCGAGCCGACCGCGGCGCGCGAGCGCACCCCCAGCTTGCTGAAGATTCGGGAGAGGTGGGCTTCCACCGTCTTGGGGCTGATGACCAGGGCCTCGGCGATCTTCTGGTTGGTCTTTCCGATAGCGACCAGCTCGGCAATCTCCCGTTCCCGCTGGCTCAACGTGCCCGAGGGCCGCCGCCCCGAAACACGTCCACCGAGCATGCGTTGCGCCCGGTTGGTGTCCGCGAGGGATCTCCGGGCCCCGCACGCGGCAAAGAGTGTCTTGGCTCGGCCCATTTCCGCGAACGCCTGCGGTCGGTCGATGCCCGCCAGGGCGTGGCCGGCAAAGAGATGGGCCCGACCGGCCGCGACATGGCTGCCCCCAGCAGTGAACTTGGCTGCCGCGGCGAGAGCACCGTGCGCGGCCGCGACGGGGTCACCGGCGGCGAGCCGGACCCGCGCCCGGGCCAGCAGCGCGTGGCCGACCCTGCTGGGTAACGCGCCCTGGACACAACATGCTTCCATCCGCTCCGTCCATCTCACGGCGGCATCGATGTCGTCCTGCGCCAGCGCGGCGACGACGAGTGTCTCCATGAAGACAGGGCGATGCAGCACGTCGAGACGGGGCAGCTCAGAACCACCGCAGGCGCTGACCATCCGCTCCACGCAGCGCGCCGGCGCCCCGGAGAGCAGATGCACGATTCCGAGCACACAACCAGCCGCCGCCGACCACCAGTCACCGTCATGACCTGCGGTCTCGACCGCCTGCTCACCGGCGTGGAGTGCGGCCTCGATGTCGCCGATTTGGACCGCGACCAGACCTTGGACCGTGAAGGCCATCGAACTCAGCTCGTCACTGGCTGCCAGCCGAGCGGCTTCGACACCGTCGGCCGCGCATTCGGCCGCCTCGTCCAACCGCCCCAGCACCTGCAGCGCATATGCCTTGCCGACCAGCAGATAGGTGTGCAGATAACTCTGACCGGCAATACCACCGACAGCAAGGCCTCGGTCGAAGTGCCGCAGCGCGTCGAGGTGATGTTCGAGAAGGGTCTCGGACCAGCCCAGCCAAACTATGGCGTCCAGACGGGAGGCAAGCTCGCCGGTGGTGAGCCCATCGACCAACAACGCCGCCGAAGCCATCTGGTCGGCGGCTCGAGCCACGTTCCCCGCCGCGTAGTTCCCCACCGCACTCAGACCGGCGGCGACCGCCTCCAGTGCTCGGTCGTGATGCCGTCGGGCTAGTTCGGCCGCCTCCTCGGTCACGACGAGATCGATAGTGAACTCCCCCGCCAACAGGCCACCAGAAACCAGCTCCAGCTTGAGGGCCGCAACAGAGCGGCTGTCCACTCCGGAAAGGTCACTCAGTTCGCGAAGAAGCAGACAGCGGGCCTCGGCATGTCGTCCGAGGAGTCGCTCGACCATCGCACAGAATCCGACCGTCGAAGCTCGGCTGGCCGACGGTTCGTCGGGCGTCCGCAAGAGAACCTCGTGCAGGATGTCGCGAGCTGCCAGCAATTGCCCGGCCAGACCGAGAGCGTGGGCGAGCATCCGGAGGATCTCCACCCGGCGCTTCGTCGCACCATCGGGCAGGAGCCCCAGAGCTGTCTTGAGCCAACGCGCCGAGGTGGCAGGTGCCACCGGCATCGCCTCGCGTGCCGCGTCGACAAGCAGGGTGATCGAGGCGTCATCTCCGGTCAACGCCGACCTCGCGACGTGACCGGCGCGGGCCATGAGCGGCGCGCCAGCCCGGCCAAGAGCTGCCGCGACACGGGCATGCGCATCCACTCGCCAGCCCACACCCGCCGAGTGATAGACCACATGACGGACCAGCGGATGGCGATAGTGGAACCGCCGGGACTCATCGAGCGGACGCACCAGATCACGATCGACAAGCTCATCCAGCCCGCGCAGGACCGCCGACTCGGGCAGCTGTGCCATCTCAGCCACCAGCGACGAATCGAACGAAAGGTCGCCTACGACGGCGGCTGCCCGTGCGACCAGGCGCCCGTCCGTTGAGACCGCGTCGAGCTCGGCACGCAACGCGGCATGTGCCGTTGGTGGCAGATCCCCTTGTGCGATATCGGTGTCGACCTCGAATCGCGGCGAACCGGCCGCTCGGGCCAGGGCATCGAGATAGAAAGGATTGCCGCTGCTCTCGTGGTGCAGTGCGCGGCACCGAGCCGGACTCACCGACGACCCGAGCAGTTCCCTGACATCAGCCAAGGTCAGCGGACCGAGCTCGAGCCGCTCCACTCGATCGCCATTCTCCGCCGCCCTCGCCAAGGCCGCGATCAACCGTGCCGACATCTGGCGTGGGCGATAGGCCAGGGCCAGCAACACCGGCGCGCGAGGTGGATGCCGCAGCAGGTATTCGATCAACTCCAGGGACGCTTCATCCGCCCAGTGCATGTCGTCGAGTATCAGCACCAATCCATTGGGACAGGCGAGTTCCTGCAGCAACATCCGCACAGCACGATGCAACCGGTACCGAGCGGCGGCGCGGCCCGAACGCTCCGGTCGCCAGGCCACCAACGCGGGAAAGATGGCGGAGAGCAGTGCGAGTGAGTCCGACCCCATCAGCTCGATCCGGGACGGTTCGATCCCTGCCACGTGGTCATCGAGCGCATCGACGAATGGCCCGAATGGGACACCACGCTCGAATTCGGTCGCCTGACCACCGAGAACTAGCTGTCTTTCGGCATAAAGCCGGGTGGATAATTCGGTCAGCAGGCGAGTTTTACCCATTCCCGGCTCACCGACAATCTCCAGGATTCGCATCAGATCAGCGGCGGGGTCTCTGGTGCTCAATCGCCCGACCACGTGCTCCAGCCTGGCCAGCTCGGCACCACGCCCCACCAGCCGATGGACCATTCTCTGCAACGAAAGCCCCTATCGGTCTGCCTATTAGCGTCAGTACCGGACCATACTTCGGGAGAAGCCGGCGTGGATGCCGCATCCGGACGGATCATGGGCCAGATGTCACCAGGAGCGTGAGCAATGGGTGACCCAGTTCGTTGGTGATGAAAATCTCGAACAGGAACGCGCGGTGGCCCGGGCAGAACTGGGTCTTCCAGAACTGGGTCTTCCAGAACCAGGTCTTTCGCGGTGAGCACACCGTCCGGATTAACCCTCGACGCAGGCGCACTGATCGCCGTCGAACGCGGTGACCGGCGGGTGCGGGTGCTGCTCGACGAGACTGAGCGGGCTGGGTGGTCGATCGTGGTACCGGTCGGCCCGCTGGCCCAGGTGTAGCGCGATGGCGCTCGACAGGCTGCCCTTGCCCGGTTCCTCAACGCTACGGACCGGGTTGGCATCGCCGAATGGGATGTGGCAACGGCGCGTGCCGCCAGAGTGCTGTGCGGGAGGGTAGGCACCTCGGATGTGGTGGACGCCTCAATCGCGTTGTGCGCCCGGGAACGTGATCATCACATCGTCACCTCGGACCCGCGGGGCTTCGCGGTACTCGATTCGCGGATCGAGAGGATCATGATGACCGCCCCTGAGCCGGACGGGATTGTCTGGCAGAAAAGCAGCTACAGCGCCGTCAACGGCGGCTGTGTCGAGGTCGGCTGGCGCGCGCTGAGCTGCCTGGGCATGCCCACCGAACGCGCCGTCGGCCGGCTTGAGCGCGAACACCGGCTTTCTCGCCTCCTGAGCGAGTGGCATGAGGCTGTGGTAGTGCTTGAGCTGGGCGAGGCAGGACGGATCGGGCTCAGGCGGCGGTGTCGTCTCGCCGAGCACGGAGCCGTGGAACTCCACGGGGATCCGCAAGCTGGTGACCCAGCGGACCATGGCCATTCAGCGGATCGACAAGGCCCGCACGGAAGCCAAGCAGGTTGCCACTGAGATCCAGACGACAGCCAGGACGGGTGGAGACGTCACGAAGCTGCGGGGACGTGCTCGCGCTCTGAAGAGTGAGATCCAGGAGACTGAAGAGGCGCACCGGCAGTTCGAATCTGACTTGACCGAATTCCTGCTTGGCGTCCCGAATCTGCCTGACGACCGACTGCCCGACGGGGATTCCGAGACGTTCGCAGTCCAGATCCGCACCTGGGGCAGCCTGCCGGCGTTCGACTTCGACCCCACTGACCATGTCGACCTTGGCGAGCGGCTGGGCATCTTCGACTTCCCGAGGGCGACCAAGCTGTCTGGGCCTCGTTTTGCGGTCCTTCGGCATCGACGCAGTCACCGCGCTGCACCTGCCCGCCACCGGCGATGACGGCCGCTGGTGCGTGTGGTTCCTCGACGCGGGCTCCCGGTCCTGGGCGCGGTTTGACTACCGGCCCGAAACCCGACGGTGGCTTGTGCACCAGTTCGGGCCACGCCGGCTGTGGGACGAAATCACCGCCGCCCACCAGAAGTGGGACCAGCTCGGTCGGCCCCCAGTCACGCAGTGGCGGTTCACCGTCACCCTGGACGAGCAACGCGTGGAGCTGACCGGCACCATCGGCAGAAGCCGGACGAGACCAGCGCACGCTCGCCCCGCGCAGATTGACCAGGCCTGAGGCGCACTCGTCCAGGCCTGTGACGGTGACGGTGGCTCCGTAGACGGCAGTCGAACCGGCGCGGCACTGCAGACCGCATGCCAGGCAACACACCATCTGGTGGTAGTGCTCAGCCCTACCACCGCCCGATAGCATGTCGGGGTGAAGACCACCATCGCACTGTCCGACGATCTGTACGACATCGTCAGACATTGGGCATCCGCCGACGGCACCTCCATCAACTCGTGGATGCACGCGGCCATCGAACGCGAGGCATTCCGGCGCCGCTGTATCGCCCATGGGCAGTGGATGGAGGCCAACCCCACTGTCCGGGATGAGTTGCTGGCCCAGGCCGAGGCAGCCGCCCAGGAGATCGACGACCTTCGGCGTGATGGTGGCGCGTGATGCTGCGGCGCGGTGACGTGTGGGAGGTCACCGGGCAGCGACGGCGCAACGTCCTGGTGGTGTCGCACGGAATGTACAATGATCAGCCAGGTATTCCAACCGTGCTGACAATGCCGGTCCTGGCTGGTACGGGTGATGATCTAGGCACTTGGTGTGTGCCCATCGGCGAGGATGAGGTCGCGGTGGTGGACCACATCGGGCGGACAGCGAAAGCGGTGTTCGCGCGCCGGGTGCGGGTGGTCGGCAGCCAGGTGGTGATGGATGTGAACAACGCCCTGTTCAAGATTCTGTCCACCAGCTGATCCGCCGGGTACGGGTCAACCTGCAAGTTCCGCAGGACCGTCACACCGACTACGTGCAGGTCGCGCCCGCGCCGGGCCGGGTGCCGACTACAAGGTAAGATGATCGTATGACCGCCGACCGCATCACCGTCACGATCCCTGAACAGCTTGCCCACGATGTCCGCCAGGCGGTCGAGGACGGCAAGGCCGAGTCTGTGAGCGCGTACGTCACGGACGCGCTGCGTCACTACGGTCGGTCCACCACTCTTCGTGAGTTGCTCGACACGTGGTGGGCGGATGATCCGGCAGGCCCGCCGTCCGATACGGAACGCGCGGTGGCCCGTGCGGAACTGGGTCTTCCGAAACCAGGTCTTCCGCAGTGACCACACCGTCCGGACTGACCTTGGATGCCGGCGCACTGATCGCCCTCGAACGCGGTGACCGGCGGGTACGGGTGCTGCTCGACGAGTCTGAGCGGGCTGGTTGGTCGATCGTGGTACCGGTTGGCCCACTGGCCCAGGTGTGGCGCGATGGCGCTCGACAGGCCGAGCTCGCCCGGTTCCTCAACGCCACGGACCGGGTTGGCATCGTCGAATGGGATGTGGCCGCGGCACGCGCCGCCGGAGTGCTGTGCGGAAGGGTCGGCACCTCGGACGTGGTGGACGCCTCAGTCGCGTTGTGTGCCCGGGAACGTGACCATCACATCGTCACCTCGGATCCGCAGGACTTCGCGGTAATCGATCCCCAACTGCCGGTGATCGTCGTCTGACCGGGAGGGGCGGTGGCCAGGGTCTTCCTCAGCCATGCCAGTGAAGACCGGGCGTGGGCCGGTCAGCTGCACGAGTGGCTGGTGGCTGAGGGCCACGAGGTGTTCCTGGACCGGGATCTGCGCGATGGCATTGTGGTGGGTGACGGGTGGGAGCAGCGGCTGCGCTGGGCCGACGCGGTGGTTTGCGTGGTCACCTCGGCTGCGGTGGCGTCACCATGGTGTTCGGCCGAGATCGGTATTGCTATGTCGCAGAGTAGCCGGCTGCTGCCGGTACTCGCTGAGCCGGGGGTAGATCATCCGCTGCTGAGGACCGCCCAGTACGCCGATCTCACCGTCGATTCCGCTGCGGCTCGTGCGGCGCTGGTGGAGGCGTTACGCCGGATGGATACCGCCGGGGCCTCGGGTGGCCGGACGATCGGTCGCCGTTCCCGGGACTGCGTCCGTTTGAGGTCGAGCAGCATCGGGTGTTCTTCGGTCGGAGTGGTGAGACCGAGGAACTTGCTGAGCTGCTGCGATCCTCGGCCGAGCAGGCCAAAGCGGCCGTGTTACTGGTGGTAGGCCCGTCAGGGCCGGGTTGCTGCATGTCATGGCCGACGAGCCGGGTTGGCAGACACTGCCGCCAATCCTGCCGGGCACCGAATCCCATCGCGGCAATAGCCCGGAACTAGCCGCTACCGCCCGGCGCAGCAACCTGGACTGGACGGTGGAACACGTCCACCACCAGCTCGCCACGCGCGGTCTGGTGGGAGTGGCCGACGAGCTCCTACTGGCGAACCCGGGCGGTCCCGGGCGGCGCCTCCTGATCGTGGTGGATCAGTTCGAGGAACTGCTAACCCAGGCTGGGGCCACTGATCGGGTCCGATTCGCTGAACTGTTACGCCCGGCGCTGGGCGGTCCGGTGCAGGTGGTCGTCACCCTGCGGCCGGAGTTCTGGGCCCAGCTGCTGGTCGACTCGGACCTGGCGGTGCTGCCGACCCACACTTACGCATTGCGGCCACTGCGCCGCGAGGCGCTACGGACCGTAATCGAAGGCCCGACCCAACTAGCCGGAATCGGCGTGGACGACGACCTAGTGGCCCAGTTGGTCACCGACACTGACACCGGAGAAACGCTACCCCTGCTGGCGTTCACTCTCACACAACTCGCCGACGGCGTCGTCCGTGGTGGGCGGCTCTCCCAGCGACGCTATGACCAACTCGGCGGGGTACACCTGATACACCCCGGGTCATGCCTGCGTCTGACGTTCGCGGAGCAGCCCCCGGATCTGATCGGTGGACACAGAGTGGGGAGGAAGCTCCCCGGTGGCCAGGACACGCTCAGCCTTGGCCAGCAGCGCCCGCCACGCATCGGGGCCTTCGGCGGTCACCTGCCAGGCGTTGAGACGCCATGATCTGAGAGTCTTCTCCAGCTCATCGAGGCGGTAGGTCTCCGCCGCGAGCTGGAGCGCCCGCTGGTACTGCTCGTCGAAGCTGGGCACGTCCTCCGGGAGGATCGCGTTACGGATCTCAGCCGGGGAGGCGTCCGCAAAGGGGACCTTGGCGGCGGTGGCGACCATGGGTGAAACCCTAGCTGCCGGGCAGTCCGACCCGCAGCAGACGCGACGACGCCGGGCTTACCCGTGAACCCCAGCGCCGACGACGGCGCACCGGTAGACACGGTCGAACGAGTCCTGGCCCACGCTATTCCGATCTCACCACCCGAATCCGCGAGCGATGCGTGAGCCAAGATCATCCCAGCCCGCTGGGAACCCTCACCGGCCACACCGACACCGTTTTCTCGGTGGTCTTCAGCCCCGATAAGCACACCCTTGCCACGGCCAGCTACGACCACACTGCACGGTTGTGGGACACCAACGTTGACAGTGTCGCCGCGCGAATCTGTCGCACCACCCCCACGATCACCCAAAATGAGTGGAACCAGTATTTCCCCGGGTTGCCGTACCGGTCCCCTTGTCCGTGATCTACCTGATCGGTAAGGGCGAGGTGGCGTGGCCGGTCGATAGCACGACTTGGGATGTCGTAGCCAGCCTCTGCGGCCACGGCTAGCCAGGCTTCCTTGGCACGCAGTCCCTCAAGCAACCGCCTGCTCGAGGGTTCGCCAAATGCCGAGCGGGCGGCCAGCCGCAGCACGAGGGCAACCCAGAGGGGGCTGTGCCATAGCTGGGATGCGGTCGGGGATAGCGGCGCTGGGTGAGGTGGTGGACGCTGATCGCATGAAACAATCCATCGGCACCGCGTCCGTGTGTCTTAGGGGAAGGGAGCTGCAGTGAGTGGCAAGCACGAGAGCGAGGACGACAAGCGGGCAGAGAAGATACAGCAAAATGGGCAGCGACCGAAGGACGAGCCGTTACCGAAAGAAGACCCAGGAGGAAAGCACACGAAGAAGGAAGACGAGAAGTGACCGAATCCGCGGACTATACACGCAGGATGGTGGACGACCTGTCCGAAAGCGGTGAGTTGGCTCCAGAATGGCGGGATTCGTTTCTTTCAGTGCCCCGGCACGCGTTCATCCCTGATGTGGTGTGGCGCCGAGATTTGAACATCAGGGATGACAACGACCTCGTCCCGCTCCAGCGAGCGAACGATCCGGAAACCTGGCTGGAGCTGGCGTACGAACCCCGAAAGCCTGTCATCACGCAAGTGGACGACGGTTGTCCGGCCGGGCCCGGGCGCAGCGGTTGCTCCATGACTAGCTCAGCAAGTCAGCCCAACGTCGTCGCGCTCATGCTGGCCGCCCTGAACGTTGCGCCAGGGATGACGGTCTGTGAGATCGGTACCGGCACCGGCTACAACGCCGCCCTCCTGGCGCATCGCCTCGGAGCGCGGAATGTGATCACGATCGAGGTCGACCCGCAAATCGCGGCACAGGCACGCCAGGCACTGGTGCACGCTGGGTACCACAATGTGATTACGGTTACCGGCGATGGCTCCTACGGCTACCCGTCGTGCGCGCCATATGACCGTGTCCTCGCCACGTGTGCCGCTTATCGCGTCCCGTACCAATGGATAGCGCAGACCCGTCCGGGTGGACAGGTGGTCACTCCGTGGGAGACCCCATACGGCGCCGGGGGGCTGCTGTCGCTCAAGGTGTCCGACGACGGCACCGCAACCGGAGGAATTGTTGACAACGTCGCGTTCATGTGCTTGCGCGACCAACGCCCGCCCCGGGCCTCGCTCCGCGGGTCCGTGTACGACAGGGACAAGGCGTCGATCACGCACACTGATCTTCACCCAGCGTATGCGACCAACTTCGATCCAGCAGTCGCTGTTGCCCTGCGGGTGCCTCAGTGCACAAAGGTCCGATGCTCGCCGATCGATAACTCCGGAGGGTTCACGTTGTGGTTTCTTGACCCGTTGTCCCGCTCCTGGGCGAAAATCGACTACGAACCTGGTGCCGACCTCTACCAGGTTGACCAGCTAGGGCCACGTCGCCTATGGGATGAAGTAGAAGCCGCCTGTCGGTGGTGGCTCCACGCGGGCAGCCCGAAAGCGGAACAGTGGAAATTCACTGTCACACCTGAGGGGCAAAATATCGAATTAGTGCCTTGAGACCGCAGCGCTGACCGCACACAGGACACAAGCTGCCGTCGCAGGTTATGACCGGGCGCCCCGTGCTCCTTGGCCACCGCGACCTGTTTAACCCGGCACCCCACGGGAATGTGAGTACCTGGCTATTCCGCCACAGGTCGTAGACCGGTCTCGCCCGCCGTGGGCTCACCGCGCGGCCCCGGTGGCCACTGTGATGCACCCGACACACACGCCAGGAACCGGAAGCGGGGTTCGACCGGCAGCCAACCGGGCTCGTGGGGGAAGCAGGATCAGGGGCCGACCGGCCGCCGGGAGCCGATTCGGGGGTATCACTCCACCGGCGGCCGATCGGGTTTTGACGCCCGAACTGGGGTTCGGGCAGCAGATGGGCCGTGAAGCACGTCTCGCACAGAGAGCGGCTCGGCAGAAGCTCATGCTGGAGCACCCCCAAGGGCAGCGTGTACCCACAGCGCGCCACCAGGACATCCCCGGGATCATCCGCGAGCAGGTGCGCCCGGCTATCGACCAACACCCACCGCGCCAGATCGATCACGAGGCCACTGGGCTCTCAGCCACGGCGGTCATCAGCCACGGGCTGCGCGTTCCACCGGATCGCCGCGCGCACGCACTCCGGGCAGTACTGGTGATCACACTCGCACCCCGGTGCGCACGACGAGCCAGCCAGGATTGAGGCATCCACCGGCTCACCGCAGACCGCCACCAACGTCATCCCGTAGGAGGCTTGGGTGAGCTCATGCGCGGAGAACAGGTGCACAGTGCTCTCCGGTAACGGCTGCTCGACCCCCACCACTCCGGCACTGCGGGCACACTTGGTCCGGATCCGGCGGGCTGCCCGGTAGTGCAAGCCCGCCGGTGACCAGCTCCCCCGGTGGCGATCCCACTACCCGCAACGTGGGCCGCGGGGTGAAGAGCGCACCGCAGCGCGCCAGCAC
>JBOHFW010000198.1:0-6516 GCA_050699835.1 Pseudonocardiaceae bacterium
GATCAGTGCGTGGGTGAACAGTCGCGGCCGGTCCTCCGCTCGGGCGAGGTGGCGCCGCCGCATCGCCGCGCCACCGCGCACCATCGGCCCCGCGCCGACCACGATGTCGGCCGGCTCGGGCAGGCCGGCCCGCTCGCACGCCTTCGCCAGTTCCGCGTCAATCTCGGTGCGCCGTCGCGGGAACCGATCGAGCACGATCGGAGTCACGCTGGCCCAGCGTCGGCTCGACTGCATCCAGTAGGCGCGTGACAGACGGCTGTGGGCGGCGGCAAGCCGTGCGGAGGACGGTTCCAGCGACAGCTCACCGAACGGCAGGCGCAACGTCAACGGTTGTTCCGGCGGCAGGCCACGCGCCACCGCGGTGCGCGTGTCCGGCTGCCCCGCTGGCAGCGCGATCCCGACACCCATAAGGTGCCCGCGCGCGTGCACGTGCGCGACGTCCAAGAGGGGGACGTAGGCCACATGCGGGATGGTGTCGGCGCCGTGGCCGCTGACCGCCGCTGGCAGCGTCCCGCCTGTGGCGTCGCCGACCCTGCTCATCACCGCCGAGCGCAGTGTGCTGGTGACCAGGCCGGCTTGCAGGCCGTCCAGCCGGGCACCGCGAGGCATGGCGAAAGTCAGCATGTCGTCGTACGGCGATGACAGCGTCGGAGCCTCCTGCCGCTCAGGCGTGAGCGCGCTGATCGCCAGCCGGTATCCGACGCGGCGAGCGACCTCCCATGCGCGCCCGTCGTCGCGGAACACCTCTTCCAACGCGTCGGTGTAGCCGGGGTAGGGCACGCGGAGCTCGAACTCGCCTACCGCCCCCGCGATGGGCTCACAGCATTCCCACCTCGCATCCAGTTCCGGTGCCGCGGTGCTGGCGGTGATCAGGGCCGTACCGTCGGACCGCCCGAGGTAGGGCACCCGGCGAGTGAGGTCGCTCAGCTCGCCGCAGAGCCGCTGATCCGGCTGCGCGTCCGGCCACACCAAGGCGAATCCACTGGTGGCGAGGGCGGATCCGGCGCGGCGTCGCATCTGATTACCGCGGCCAGGATGGAACTGGCTGCCGCTTTTCAGGTCGGTCCGATTGGTGACGACGTATACCGACCTGGTGCTCGCGCCGAGGGGAGCCCGCTCGGCCCACACTTGGGGCGGTGGCTGCTCCTCCAGCCAGCGCAACAGTTCGACGTGCTCCGGCGTCCGGGCTGCGGCCACCAGGGCGCAATGCACGCGGGCGGGGTGCGGTGGCCACTCCGCGGCGCGCGGATCGTCTCCACCCGCCTCGAACCGTCCCAGCGGCAGGCCCACGCGCAGGGTGAGGGTCATTGACCAGCCTCCGGATCGGACGCGAGATAGGCGTGGCTGAGGGCTTTCGCCAGACCCTTGCCCGCGGTCAGCCGCACCACCTCGTCCGACATTGGCAGTCCCTGCTTGGTTGCCTGGTCCCGGGCGTACTCGAAGAGCGCAAACGCGCCTGGGACATCGAGGTCCATGGGTTCAGTGCGGCCACCCCGCTGGTGCCAGACGACGGTCTCCGAGACCAGCACCAGCTCGCAGCCTGATCGCAGCCACAGGCTGGGCCCCCCGAAGGCGAGCCGGTCACCCAGCAGGGCCAACGCCGCGAGTACCGCCTTGGCCGCGTCGGCGGCGGCCGGTGGGGCGTCGCCGAACTGCAACCGAGCCAGCCCGGCCATACTTAGCGAGGCCAGCCGGCGCGCGTCGCGCACCGTGACCCCGCCGTGTGACTCTGCTGGCCTGATGTTGCCGTGACCGATTGTCGACAACCCCTTGGCCTTCAAGGCGCCTGCTTCGGACACGACGTGCTCCCATCCACCGCTGCCATCGGTGGCCTTCTCGGGGTTCTGCACGGCGCCGACCAGGTTGTGGGTATCCATCCGGCCTGCGGCGCGTCGGCCAAACTCGGGGGCCACGCCGAAGATCTCGCTGCGGTAGACCCGCGGGAAACGCGCGGTCCGGCCCTTCCGGTGCGAGTCCCAGGATCCGAGCAGCAGACTGAACGGCTCCCGCTCGTACAGCGCCGTGCAGTCGTCGGCGGTCGCGGCCCGCAGTCGCTGACCGATATCGCTCTTGTCGAACATGACTCCGTCGACTACTGAATCCCGCCAGTAGGCGTCGGCGTAGCGGTGCGGGGCGGTGAAGCTCGACACCCGCACCGTCCGGCCGTTGCTGAGCTTGTGTTCCAGCATCAGGTGCGCCAAGCCGAACCGACCGGCCCGCACGGCGTGGCCGACAACCTCCTCGATCCGGTTGGCCTGCGAGGGCACCTGATCCAGCACGACTGTGTCCACGCGCTCGCCGTCGACCAAGCGCGGCTCCACGATGTAGGGCCGCTTCCGATCCGGGTCAACCTCCTCGGGTGGGAAGGTTGGCGGGTAGATCCGCGTCCCGGAACCCCCGACCGGCTCCCACCGCGCGTCGATCACCACCGCCGCGTCGTCGCTGGTCAGCTGCGTCGCCTTGAGCAATCTGTCGTAGGTCTCCACTACCCATGTCTCCCTTAGCTTGTGATTTCTCGAAGCCGATCGCTAGAGCTGCTCTTAGTGCGTCTGAAGAACCCGGCTTCGACGACGTATTGGGACGGCACTGACCCGCCCCGGACCTGCGTCATGTCCTGTTGCTGCCGCGCCGCTCAGGCCGCACAGAGTCGATCACCTTGGCGGC
This sequence comes from Pseudonocardiaceae bacterium, assembly GCA_050699835.1. Lineage (GTDB taxonomy): Bacteria > Actinomycetota > Actinomycetes > Mycobacteriales > Pseudonocardiaceae. The sequence continues at coordinate 2,665 of JBOHFW010000198.1, forward strand.
CGTCGTCGGCCAAGTAGCTCCGCGACAGCGCGCACAAGCTCGGGCCGCTCGCTGGGCTGGGAGTCGCGCAGCACGAGAGCGAGGATCGCGAGGACCCCGAGGACCCCGAGGACCCCGAGGACCAGAACGAGGGCGAAGGTCATCATCTCTGTCCCTTACTGCGGCAGGTCACCGACGGTGGATATGCATGGCCGCGGCGAGAAGGAGTTGCTGGCTCTAGGAGCGCTCCTGACAGATGACCATCCACAACGAGGCTCGCCGGACCTTGCGCGGCGCACTGTACACCTTCTGATCCTCTGTTACCGTCGTCGAGTGAAGTCAGTGGCTCACGCGCTTGGACATCATCAGGCGGTAGCAACCGACTGGCTCGTGCCCCTGCGGATCTCGAGTTGCTGACCAACCCTGTTGTCGCCGAGTTCGACAGCAGGGCTATCCAGCGAAACTCGCACAACCCTTGTGTCGAATTCGGCGACAACAGGGCACCGAAGATCGATGGGACACGCCCTAGAGCGAGATGACCGCGATGCTGGCTTCGACGTGGGCGGCCAAGGCGGAGATGTCGGGGACATCGGAGGTTAGTACCTCCACGACGGCGCAGGGCACATCGGTGGCTGCCCGCTCTGCGGCGACTACCACGGTTGCGTCCACCACAGAGGCGCTCGGGATCAGGCGCCGCAGCTGGACAGCTCGGTCCGCGTCTACCCCGTCCAGCGGGACGTCGGTGCTGACCAGCCGGTTCGCCCCCGCGGCGGCAGCGTCACGACGGCGCCAACCAGCTTCCACCCGGACCGCGGTCGGGACAACCACCCTGCCGTTGGCGGCCATGATGGCCGTCACGACCGAGGCGCGCCGCCGATCGCGGGCCCGAGCGGAGGCCAGCGCCTGGGCCGCTTCGTTGTCGAGCACCAGATGGCGAACAAGCGTGGGCGGCGCCATCAGGCGACGTTCGCTGGCCGAGCGCCCACCCCGGCGGCGATCATCTCCACGTGGCGCAATACCTGATCCACGGTTTCGTCCACACTCACGAGCAGCCAGTCCGGTTCACGGTCCTCGACCCAATCGGCGACCGCTTCGACGACCTCAGGGTGCCGCTGAGCCGGGTGGTCAGTGCCGGCCACACGGCGCAGCGTGACGGCGGCCAGCCGAGGCCGATCCTCCGGAAAACGCTCGAAATGCGCGGCGAGTGCCTGCTGCCTGGCGAAGCCACGGATTCGTTCCTCCAGCGCGCGATTCGCCGCCGCGGTGAACGACTCGTCCATCCCCAAGTCCGTCGCGAGTAGCCCGGCTCGGTGTAACGCCGCTGGCTGCCGGATCGAGGTCGCCTTCGTCTCGCCTCGTGACTCCGCCAGCTCTGCCAGCGCCGCGAACAACTCGTCGAGCCGACTCATTCAACCCTCCCACATCGTGCGGTATTCATTGTACCGCACGACCGCTAGCGAGCCCGATATGGCTCCATAACGGGGCAGGAGGCGAGGGTGGGGGCGACGTCTGGGGGCAGGGAATGGAGGGGCCACCAGGCTAGGTCGGCGGATTCGGGGGAGCGGCTGGGGACGGCGTCGGGTGGGGCGTGCAGGAGGAAGCGGACGTCGAAGTGTCTCGTGGGCAGGCCCAGCGAGCAGGTGATCGGGTGCACGTCCAGGTGCAGCGGCAGCGGGTCGATCTTCAGATCGTCGATGCCGGATTCCTCGGTCGCCTCCCGCAGCGCCGCCGCGGACAATCCGATGTCAGACTCCTCGCAGTGCCCGCCGAGTTGCACCCACCGCCCGACCCGGGGGTGCAGGGTGAGCAGTACATGCGTTTCGTCGTGCGAGAGGACCACCGCCGAGGCGGTCAGGTGGCCAGGTACGCAGGACCGGGCGCAGGCATCCGGGCGGGCCGCCAGGAACCCGAGAAACGCGTGGCGCAGCGCCTGCTGCGCACAATCGGCGGGTTCCCAGCCAGACAGCGTCCGCACCGCATCGGCATGCACGGTGGCATTCGGAATAGTGATCATCGGCAAGGATTATCGCAGCACCAATCCATCATCGGGATCACCAGGTGGACGCGGTTGCAGGGGCTCATGCGGGTAGCCGACGGCGATCGCGCCGAGCGGGCGCCAGTCCGGCGGTAACGAGAGCTCGGCGCGCACCAGATCCGGGCAGAACAACGTCGAGCCGACCCAGCAGGAGCCCAGGCCCTCAGCGGCCAGCGCGACCAGCAGGCCCTGCACCGCGGCACCTGCGGCGACGGTGAACATCGTCTCCTCCGCGGTTTGCCGGCGCGCATCCGGGTAGCTGTGCGCGCCGTTCAGGACCGATACCGGCACCAGCAGCTCCGGCGCGTCATGGAGCAGCTGACCGCGCCGCAGCCGCCGCTCGATGCGATCCTCGGCCAGCCCGTCGCCCCGCAGATCGGCTCGCCACGCATCAGCCATTGCCTCGAGCAGCCGGCGCCGCCGCGCCCGGTCGGCCAGCCAGACGAACCGGACCGGTCGGGTGTGGTGGGGTGCCGGTGCGCACAGCGCCACCCCCACCGCACGGCGCAGCGCGTGCGGATCCACCGGATCGGCGCGGAACGAGCGCACCGATCGGCGCAGCAGCACCGCCTCCGCCCGTCCTTGTGCGATCGCGTCATCGGTGCCCAGCCGGAACAGATCCTCGGCCATCGGGCGGATCAGATCCGCCGCGGTGCTGCCGTCGTCCGGGCAGGACAATCCGCGTAGCACCGCCACCGGCACCCCGGCCAGCTTGCCCTTGACCAGGTCGGCGGCTCCGGCGATCTCGTCGGCGATGGCGATCGCGGTGCTCACCAGCGCATTGCCGCGCTGGTCGAGGGTGCCAAAGTAGCGCCGCAGCACGCCCAGCCCGGCGGCCCCGATCGCGGTGTCGGTCTGCCCGACGCGCCATGCCCGGCCCATCGTGTCGGTGATCACGACGGCGACGTCAACGCCAAGCTGCGCGGCCAACCCGGCCCGCAACCGCGCCGCGCTGGCGTCCGGGTCGGTGGGCAGCAGGGCGATCACATCGGGATCCACATTGGACGAGTCCACGCCTGCGGCGGCCTGCACCACACCGAACGCGTTCTCGGTGATCAGGGTCCGGCCCCGGCGGGCGAGCACCCGCCGGGCCTCGGTTGCCACCAGCGTGCGGCGTGCCGCATCCCGGGCCAGCGGGTCAGCCGGCACCGTGATCAGCCGTCCCTCCACCTTGGACACCACCTTGCTGGTGACGACGACGACGTCGCCATCGGTCAGCCACGGTGCAGCGGCGGCGAGTGCGCCGATCAGGTCGTCGCCGGGCCGGAACTCGGGTAGCCCCCGGACCGGCAGGATGCGCACCTCGCCCGGCGCGGCGTGATCGATCCCCCCAGCGGGGCCGGGAATGGTCACTGTGCCAGGTCCAGGGCCGCCTTGGCCATCGCCGCGGTCGCGGCGGTGTCCGTCATCAGCAGCGGTACCTCCCGGACCTCCACTCCGGGCACCGTCGCACGATCCCCGGTGTGCACCAGCCACCCGTCCAGGATCCCACCGGCCCCACGGGCGCCGTAGTGTGCGGCCACCGCGCTGGCCTCGCAGCGTACGCCGATGGCGGCCAGGCAGGCCTCGGCCATCCCGCGCACCGCCCGGCCTCCGACGATGGGGGACAGCCCGACCACCCGGGCAACAGCACTGCGCAGCGCGGGACGGATCCCCGGTATCGCCAGCACGCTGCCGATCGACACCACCGGATTGGACGGCGCCAGCAGCACCGCATCCGCCTCGGCGATGGACTCCAGGACCCCGGCGGCCGGCTCGGCGTCCTCGGCGCCGACCGGCACGAACTCGCTGGCCGGTAGCTCCGCCCGGTACCGGATCCACCACTCCTGGAAGTGCAT
>JBOHFW010000199.1:0-5013 GCA_050699835.1 Pseudonocardiaceae bacterium
TGACGTTGGTGGCGGCGTGTCAGGTGCTGTTCAGCCGGTGGTCCGGGCAGGACGACATCGCGGTGGGCACGGTCGTGTCGGGTCGGGAGCGCGCCGAGCTGGAAGGGCTGATCGGGTTCTTCGTCAACACCCTGGTCCTGCGCTCCCAGGTGGACGGCGGGCAGAGTTTCACGCAATTCCTCACCCAGGTCCGAGACACGGTGCTGGATGCTTTCGTCCACCAGCAGCTGCCTTTCGAACGCCTGGTTGATGAGCTCGCCCCAGGTCGAGACACCAGCCGGACCCCGTTGTTCCAAGCCATGGTCGTGTTGCAGAACGCTCCCGGGCGCGGTCCGGAGCTGACCGGACTCACGGCCTCGGGTCTGGAACTACCCGTGACCACCACAAAATTCGACATCACCGTGGAGTTCCACGAAGCCGGCGAAGAGCTGATCGGTGTATTACAGTACAACACCGATTTGTTCGATGCGCTTACTATCGAGCGGATGGCCCAGCATTTGCTGGTGTTATTAGGGGGGATTGCGGCTGATGCTGATCGGCCATTAGCCGACCTACCGTTGTTGACGATTGCGGAGCGGGATCAGCTGTTGGTGGGGTGGAATGACACCCATCGCGAGGTGGTGGGGTCCACGTTGCCGGAGTTGTTCGCTGCGCGGGTGGTGGCTGATCCGGGGGCGGAGGCGGTGCGGTGTGGTCCGGTCAGCCTGTCGTATGCGGAGTTGGATGAGCGGGTTAATCGGTTGGCGCATTGGTTGATCGCGTGGGGGGTGGGTCCGGAGGATTTGGTTGCGGTGGCGTTGCCGCGCTCGGTGGAGCTGGTGGTGGCGTTGCTGGCGGTGACCAAGGCTGGTGCGGGGTATCTGCCTGTTGATCCGGACTACCCCGAGCAGCGGATCGCGTTCATGCTGGCTGACGCGGCGCCGGTGCTGGTGCTGACCGGTACCGCGACCGCCTCGCAGCTGCCGGCGATACCGGGGATGGCTGTGGGGCTGGTTGATGGTCCGCTGGTGGTGGGTGAGCTGGCGAGCATGCCGGGGCGCGATCCCGGTGATGCGGATCGGCTTGGTGTGCTGCGGTTGTCTCATCCGGCGTATGTGATTTACACGTCGGGGTCGACGGGGCGGCCTAAGGCGGTGGTGGTCACCCATGCGGGGTTGAGCAACTTTGTTGCCGCGGAGGTTGAGCATTATCAGCTCAGCCCGGGTGATCGGGTGTTGGCGATGTCCTCGCCGAGTTTTGATGCTTCGGTGTTGGAGTTGGGGATCTCGCTGCTGGCCGGCGCAGTGTGGGTGCTGCCCCCGAGTGCGGGGCCGTTGGCTGGGGAGAGCCTGGTGGCCATTCTGGAGGGGGAGCAGATCACGCATGCGTTGATCCCGCCGGTGGCGTTGGCCACGATTCCCGCGCAGGTCGCCGCGTCTGGGTTGCCGCAGTGGCGCACGGTGATCGTGGGTGGGGATGTGTGTAGCGCGGAGTTGGTCACCCGGTGGGCCCCGAACCGCCGGATGATCAACTCGTATGGGCCCACGGAGGCCACGGTGGTGGCCAGTTGGAGCGCGCCGCTGGTGCCCGGTCCGGACCGCCCCTCGATCGGGTCGGCGATCCCGAACACCCGTTTGTATGTGCTGGATGCGCTGCTGCGGCCGGTGCCGATCGGGGTGAGTGGGGAGTTGTATATCGCTGGGATCGGACTGGCCCGGGGTTATCTGCACCGTCCTGGGCTGACTGCGGCCCGGTTTGTGGCGAACCCGTTCGGGGCGCCGGGTGAGCGGATGTACCGCAGCGGGGATCTGGTGCGCTGGACCCCCGATGGAGAGCTGGAATATCAGGGCCGGGCCGATGAGCAGGTCAAGATCCGCGGGTTCCGCATCGAGCTGGGCGAAATCGAATCGGTGCTCCGTTCTCACCCCGGGATCCATGAGGCGGTCGTGGTGGCCCGCGAAGACCAGTCCGGAACCAAACGACTGGTGGGCTATGTAGCACGCGCCAGCGAGAGCGCCCCGAGCGCCGCGGAGCTCCGGACCCACCTCGCTGCGGCGTTGCCGGATTACATGGTGCCCGCGGTATTCGTGACCCTTGACGAATTGCCACTGAGCGCGAACGGGAAACTGGACCGCAAAGCCCTCCCCGCGCCGGACCAGGCCGCGCAGCCGGTGGCCGAGTACGTCGCGCCGCGAACCACCACCGAGCAGACTCTGGCCCAAATCTGGGCTGATGTCCTAGGAGCGGAACGAGTCGGAATTCACGACAACTTCTTCGAGCTCGGCGGCGACTCCATCCTTAGTATCCAAGTCGTCTCCCGCGCCCGCCGGGCTGGGGTGTTGGTCACCACGAAGGACATCTTCTTCCACCAGACGGTTGCCGAGCTTGCGGCACATGTGGGCGTGCAGCCATTGCCGGGGCTGGCCGGCAACGAGGTTGTTACCGGTCCGGCGCCATTGACTCCGATCCAACGGTGGTTCTTTGCGACTTACGGGCCGTTGGGGTATTTCAATCAGTCCTTCGCTGTGGAGTTGACCGACGACCTCGACGAGGATGCGCTGGCGGTGGCGCTGGACGCGGTGGTGGCGCACCACCCGGCGCTGCGGATGCGGTTCTCCCACCTCGAGGGACAGTGGTGGCAGGACGTCGCACCGGTCGAAGCGAATGTGGTGTTGCGCCGGTGCGCCCTCTCGGGCATGCCCGACGAGGACCGTCGCGCGACGATGGCGGAAGCGGCGCTCGCCGCCCAGTCCGGTCTGGACATTGTGAACGGCCCGGTGCTGCGTGCGGTGCTGTTCGGTTTCGGGGCGGGTCAGCGGCCCATGCTGTTTATCGGGATCCATCACCTTGTCGTCGACGGGGTGTCGTGGCGGATCCTGCTGGGTGATCTGGAGTCGGCGTACCAGCAGGCTCGGGCGGGGCGCCCGGTGGAGCTGGAGCCAGCCGGAACCCCGTTCACCCAGTGGGCGCACCGGTTGGTGAGTCATGCCCAGGCCGGTGGGCTCGACGATGACCTGGGCTATTGGTCGGCGCTGCCGCAGGACGCGTCGCTCGACCTGCCGATCACCTGGGCTGGCGGCAACACGGCCGGTTCGGCCCGCACGGTGGTGGTGCGGCTGGGTCAGCAGGACACCGATGCGTTGCTGCATCAGGTGCCGGGGGTGTATCGCACCCAGATCAACGACGTGCTGCTCAGCGCCCTGGGACGGGTGCTCGCGGACTGGATTGGGCGCGATCGGGTGCTCATCGCCCTGGAGGGTCACGGCCGCGAGGAGATCCTCCCCGGGGCGGACACCTCGCGCACCGTGGGATGGTTCACCACCCAGTTCCCGGTGGCATTGCGCGTGAGCTCCACCGGCTGGGGTGAGCTGCTCAAGTCGGTCAAAGAGCAGCTGCGGGCCATCCCGCACCGGGGACTCAGCTACGGAGCGCTGCGCTACCTGACCCCAGACAGCCCGCTGCAGGACGATGCCGCACCACAGATCAGCCTGAATTATCACGGTCAGTGGGAAGCCGTGGCGGATGCCGGTGGGCTCTACCGCGGCTTGGCCGGCCCGCTGGCACCCGATTATGCGCCCGAGAGCGTCCGGCCCTACCTGCTTGATGTCATCGGGGTCGTCGCTGCTGGCCAGTTGCAGCTGAGCTGGACCTATTCGGAGAACGTGCACGATGAGGCCACCATCACCCGGCTTGCCTCGGAGATGCTCCAGGCGCTGCGGCAGATCGTGGCGCACTGCGCCGACCCGCAATCAGGCGGGCGTACCCCGTCGGACTTCCCGCTGGCACAGCTAAACCAGACCCAGCTTGATCACCTGGTGGGTGCTGGCCGGGACGTAGCAGACCTCTACCCGTTGACACCATTGCAGGCCGGCATGGTGTTCCACAGCCTGCTGGATACCGGCTCGGCGGCCTATGTCGACCAGATCCGGCTGCGGATCTCGGGGATCAGCGACCCGCACGCGCTGGGTGCAGCCTGGCAGCGGATGCTCGATCGCACCCCGCTGCTGCGGACGGCCATCGTCTGGGATGGGGTCGACGAGCCGCTGCAGATGGTGCACCGGCAGGTCGCGCTGCCCATCGCGTATCACGACTGGCGTGCGCTCCCCGATGCGGAGCGAGACCAGGAACTGGTGCAGATCACGGCGGCCGAACGCGCCGGGGTCACGCTGAGCGTCCCACCGCTGCTGCGGCTGGTCATCGCACGAGTGGCCGAGGATGAGGTCCTGCTGGTGTGGACCCACCACCACGTGGTCCTCGATGGCTGGAGCTTGGCCGCGGTGTTCGGTGAGGTGTGCGAGCAGTACGCGGCGATCGTGCACGATCGGGATCCCGAGCTGGTGGCCCGGCGGCCGTTCCGGGACTACCTGCACTGGCTGGCCGAGCAGGACCACGGCCAAGCCGAGCAGCACTGGCGGGCAGTGCTGTCCGGGGTGGACTCCCGTACCCCGTTGCCCTATGACCGCCAGCCCCGCCACGCGCACCGCTCGGAGTCCTCGGCGTCGGTGGGCATCGAGCTCGGCGCGCCGGACACCACCCGGTTGCAGCAGGTGGCCCAACGCAACGGGCTGACGGTGAACACGATCGTGCAGGGCGCCTGGGCGTTACTGCTGTCCCGCTACAGCGGCCAGCGCGATGTTGTTTTTGGGACCACCGTCTCCGGGCGTCCCGCCGAGCTGGCCGGGGTGGAAGCCATGGTCGGCATGTTCATCAACACCGTGCCTACCCGGGTGCAGGTTGATGATGCCCAGGACGTGGTGTCGTGGCTGCGTGGGTTGCAAGCCGCGCAGGTCGACTCCCGCCGGTTCGACTTCATGTCCCTCGCGCAGGTCCAGGCTTACAGCGAGCTGCCTGCTGGGAGCGCGTTGTTCGACAGCATGTTCGTCTTCGAGAACTACCCCTTCGACTCCGGCACGGTCACCGAGACCGGCCTGCATGTGCGGGAAAGCCACACCCGGGAAACCACCAATTTCGCACTGACCGTGCAAGCATCACTCCGCGAGGCGCTCGGACTGCACCTTGCCTACGACCCGGAAC
>JBOHFW010000200.1:0-7785 GCA_050699835.1 Pseudonocardiaceae bacterium
GCGGACCTCGACGTGCTCGCGATGCGGCCGGTTCGTCGCGCACCGGATCCGCGCCCGCGCCATGCCCAGGGCCAGGTCGAACTCCGCCCGTTCGGGCGACACCGCCGCGTGCCGGACGTCGGTGACCTCTGCGGCGGTGATCCAGCGGGCCAGGTCGATGAGGTGCGGGCCGAGGTCGAGCAGGGCGTCGTCGGTCACCATGTGCGCGCCCCAGGCCCGGCGGCGGTACTCGAGCTCGAGAAACACGCCGACCGGTTCGTCGGCTGGGGTCGCCGCCCGCAGCGCCTCGATCCCGGGGTCGAAGCGCCGGTTGAAGCCGATCCATGGCGCCGGTGTGAGCGCGGCCAGCTTCGCGGCCTGCCGCCGGTCGGCGGCGGGCGGCTTCTCGACCAGCACGGCAACCCCGGCGGTCGCCGCGCTACGGGCATCGGCGAGGTGGGTCGAGGCCGGTGTGGCCAGCACCAGCCCATCGAGGCGCAGCTCGGCCAGCAGCGCCGCCGCGTCCGGGAACGCGGGCACGCCGCCGGCGAGCGCGGCCACCCGCACGCGCCGCGTGGGGTCGGATTCGGCGAGCCCGACGAGGCGCATCCCGCCGGCTGCCCGCAGTGCCGGGAGGTAGCCGACCTCGGCCAGCCGGCCGGCGCCGACCAGCCCGATCCGCAGCTCGCTCATCGCGGCTCCTCAGGGCCGGCCGGTGCGGTACGGCCGTTCCCGCTGATGTCACGGACGTGGGCGAGGACCCCGGCGGGAACGGCCGCCACCGCGGTGAGGTGATGCACCGCGTGCAGCCCGACCCCGACCGCCGCCTCGCCGAGCCCGCGCCGGCGGGCGAGCAGGGCGTAGAAGTCACGGTTGAGGCCGAGCAGCACGAGCAGCGACGCGGCGGCGACACGCGGGCGGCGCGCCAGCACGGCCAGCGTCGCCACCGTGCAGGCGGCGGCGCTGATCCGGTGCCGCCAGCCGAGGTTCAACGCCGTTGAGACGCGCCCGGACCGCAGCTGCAACGCCACCCACGGGACGCTGCGGCGGGCGAAGTCGGTGCACACCATGCTCCGCAGCGTCCACGCCTTGAGGTGGGTGCCCTGGATCGTGGGGTCGAGCAGGATGTGCGCGCCGGTCGCGGCGAGCCGGACGCCGAGATCGATGTCCTCGACGGAGGGGTGCGGGAAGCGATCCGCGTCGAACCCGCCCGCGGCGAAGAAGGCGTCGCGGCGCAGCGCGCCCAGCCCGGACCAGAACGTCTCGGCCGGACCACCGGCGCCCTGGTGGACGTGATGGTGCAGCAGGTTGCGGAACGCCGCGACGGTGCCTCCAGTGGGCGGGGCGTCGTCGTAGGACCCGAACACGGCGGTCAGCTCGGGGCACGTGGCGAAGGCGGCTCTGATGCGAGTGAGCGCGTCGGGGTGGATCACTACGTCGGCGTCGACGAAGACCAGCACGTCGCCGGTGGCGCGGCGGGCCCCGGCGTTGCGGGCGGCGGAGGCCGACAACCCGGGCGGACCGTCTACGACGACGACCTCGCCGTCCCCGGCGGCTCGTTCGATCGCGGCCAGGCACGCGGGAAGGGTCGGCGGCCGATCGGTCGCCGGCACGACCACGGAGAGGGTGAGCACCGGGAGACCCTAGCAGGACAATAAGAACAATCAGGACAGCCTCACCTCGCCAGCACGGGACACCCAGTGCGAATCTGCGCCCGGCGGACCGGAGGTGAGTACAGCATCGCCTCGGACCGGTATGCCTTCGGCGCCCTGGCCTACTTCGTATTGACCGGCCAACACCCAGCCTCCGACCTGGCGCAACTACGTGAGGGTGCCCGCGCGATCCCGTGCCTAGGAGATCAGCCGGAACGGATCGATCACCTGCTGACCGTCTTTGCTGTCCCGTATCGACGCTGCTCGCAGCGCAGGCCCAGCCCCAGCAGCGGCTACCGGGCAGCATACGGAGCGCTCGTCGGACAGCTCGGCTGCCGCCCAGGAAAGTGGGGTGCACTGTGGGACGGCTGCGATGCGGCGGTGTCCAGTCGCCTCGCCTATCCCGAGGTTCGCGCCGCGTTGGCCGCTGCTGGTCGTGCCCACCGGTTGGCCCCTGATGGGCAACGGCAAGCCGAAGGGGCGTGGGAGGAGTTCTGGTCCGCCACCCGCGCCGTGGAGTTGAACGAGGCGATCACCGCTCACGCCGGCCAGTTGACGGGTGAGCATGCGCTGCGCGGTGCTGACGCGGTGCATCTGGCCAGCGTGCTCGCCGTAGGCGCCGCCGACATCGTGCTCGCCGTGTGGGACCAGCGACTGCGCTCCTCCGCAGCCGAGCTGGCCGGTGTACACGTGGTCACCACACAGTAACCCATTCCCCACACCGCATGGCAGCGCCGCATGACCGTCCCGGGCGGTCGTCAGCGCAGCCATCGTTCGGCCGGGGTGGAGAGGAACTCCTCCAGCGGGATCCCCCCCGTGCCGACGACCAGCAAGCGGGCGTCCGGATGGTCACGTCGAAACCGGTCCAGACCGGCGAGCCTCCCGGCCTGGCGCCCGCTCTTCACCTCCAGGGCGACGGCCATCGAGCCCGAGCTGAGGACGAAGTCCACCTCATGGACGCCGTCGCGCCAGTACCCGACCGAGGTCAGCGGGCTGGACGCGGTGTTGATCAGATGGGCGCCCACCGCCGACTCGACGAGGCGACCCCACAGGTCGGGCCGCTCCCGGGTGGCGGCAGGCGGGAGGCCGCTCAACGCTGACACCAGGCCGGTGTTGAGCGCGACCAGCTTGGGACTCGAGCCGCGCTGCCGCACCCGTGACCCGGAGTACTTCTGGAGCCCGGTCACCAGGCCGGACCCGGCGAGCAACTCCAGGTAGTGCGCGACCGTTGTCGTGTTTCCCGCGTCCTGGAGCGCTCCGACCATCTTCTGGTAGGAGACGATCTGGCCGGAGTACTCGCATCCCAGCCGGAACACCTGGCGCAGCAGTGCCGGCTTGTCCACCCGGGTCAGCAGCAGGACATCGCGGGACAAGGTGGTCTCCACGAGGGAGTCCAGGACGTAGCTTGCCCAGCGATCCCGGTCGGCGACGAGGTCGGCGGCGCCCGGGTAGCCACCGAAGTAAAGGTACTGTTCCAGATCGAAGCCGAACGCGTCGCGCATCTCCAGGTAGGACCAGTGCGGCACCCGAATCAGCTCGAAGCGCCCGGCGAGGCTGTCGCCGAGGCCGCGCTGAACCAGCATCGGCGCGGAGCCCAGCAGCACCACCCGCAGCGGGACACCGTCGGCGGTATCGGCATCCCAGTGCCGCTTGACAACCTCAGACCACGCGGTGATCTTCTGGACCTCGTCCAGGACCAGCGTCGCGCCGAGATCGCCGACGCGGGCCCGGAGCCGGCCGATCTCCCACTGAGCCTCCAGCCAGCTTCGGTCCTGGCCGGTGACCTGATCGGCCGAGGCGTAGTGGGCGGGACGGTCGAGGGTGGCAAGCACCTGCCGGACCAGCGTCGTCTTGCCGGTCTGGCGCGGGCCGGCGAGAACCTGGATGCGGGCCCGTGGCTCAGCCAGCCGGCTGCGCAGTGTGTCGAACATCGGGCGATGGAACTCTGGGCGCTCCACGATGGTAACTTTACTCAGGTCACTGAGTAAATGACGTGATGCAGGCGATTCTGTCCCGCCGGTGAGGAGCTGTCGGCGGCAGCGGACCGCCGTTGCCGGTGATGAATTCCCAGCGACTAAGATCATCGACCGCCCACTGTGACCACTCGGTGTACGAGGAGACCTGGACGCTGCTGCGGGGGTCGAGCAGTCTCAGCCCGAGACCGGTTCGATCTCCCAGCTCGAAGTCGGCGGTGCGGAACGTGACCACGAAGTGTGCCCGCTACCCGCGCCGTCCTCACCGCAGGCTCCTCTCCGTTGCGTACTTACCGAACCACATCGCGGAGAGGTCGCCGTCGACGGCTAGGAGGGTCCGAGCACGGTCACCGGGCCCGCGACCCGCACGCCAACGAGGTCGCCGGGGCGCCAGGCCGCCGAACCAGGGATGCGGCTGCGCAGGCGCAGCCCGCTGGCTAGCTCCAGCTGGACGAGCTGGTCATGGCCGAAGTAGGAGCGGCTGACCACGCGCGCTGTGGTGGCGTGATCGGCGACAGCGTCCGCGCCGTCCAGACCGATGATCACCCCCTCCGGTCGCAGGACGATCTCGACCGTGCCGCGCAGCGCACGGTCGGCGGGGAACCGTCCCAGTTCACAGTCGGCGACGCCCTCGCCGGCCGTACCCGGCACGATGTCGGCGTCCCCCAGGAATTCAGCCACCCACCGTGTCGCCGGGCGGCCGTAGACCTCCTCCGGCGGGCCGACCTGCTCGATGCGCCCGTCCCGCATCACGGCCACCACGTCGGCCAGCGACAACGCCTCCTGCTGATTGTGCGTGACCAGCAGGGCACTCGCCCCCGCGGTGCGCAGGACCGCGGCGACCTCCTCACGCAGGCTGACCCGCAGCCCCTCATCCAGCGCGGCGAACGGTTCGTCGAGCAGCACCACGTCGGGATCGGCGGCCAGCGCGCGGGCCAGGGCGATCCGCTGCCGCTCGCCGCCCGAGAGCTCGTGCGGGTATGACGCGGCCCGCGAGGCCAGCCCCACCAGCTCGAGGCACTCCCGCGCGCGACCCGGCCGTGGCCCGGCGAAAGCGAGGTTGCCGGCCACACTCAGGTGCGGGAACAGCGCCCCGTCCTGGAAGACCATTCCGATCCGGCGCCGGTCGGGTTCCTCCCAAGCACTCTCCCCCGCGACGTGCCGCCCGCCGATCCACACGCTACCGGCATCAGGAACCTCGAACCCGGCGACGACGCGCAGCAGCGTGGTCTTGCCCGACCCGCTCGGACCGAGCAGGGCCACCAGCGTGCCCCGCTCCACGTGCAGGGTCGCCCCGGCAACAGCGCGGTTCGCCCCGAACGTCTTGTGAACATTTGTTGCCTGGATCGCGAACGGGTTCATAGCATACTTACGCTACCCTAAGATTAGGGACATAACGGACATGCAGAGTCGTCGTCCGACCGTTCGGCGGCTGCGCCCTGATGCACACGTGCCCGGGAGGCCGGCGATGCTCTCGACCCTCATCCGTCGCCGGTGGACCGTCATGGCCGTCATGACCGTCCTCGCCATGGGCGGTTCGGTGGTCGCCTGCGGCGGCGGCGCCGGACCTGGAGCTGGCCAGGGCGGTGGCATCCGCGGCGGTGACACCGTTGATGTGGTCACCGCTGGCATTAAGTTCGCCGACCGGCTCGTGGTCTACAACAGCCGTTCGCACTACGGCGACGAGAAGGTCTTCCGCGACTTCGAAGACAGGACTGGGGTGAAGATCGAGCTGCGCGGTGGTACCGCGCCCGAGCTCTTCGAGCGGCTGCGGCGCGAGGGTGAGGACACCCCCGCTGACCTGCTGATCACCACCGATCTGGCCAACCTGTGGCGGGCCGAGCAAGCGGGCTTGCTGCGGGACGTCACCAGCGAGACGCTGCGGGCTCAGGTGCCTGAGCGCCTGCACGAGGACGGCGGCGCCTGGTGGGCGCTGTCGACCCGGCTGCGGGTGCCCGTGGTGTCCACCGTGCGGGTCCCCCAGGGCGCGGTGACCAGCTACGCCGATCTCGGTGACCGGCGCTACGCGGGCCGTACCTGCCTGCGCACGTCGAACAGCGAGTACAACCAGTCGCTGGTCGCCGACATGATCGTCAAGCGGGGTCGGGAGGCGACCGCGCAGCTGCTGCGCTCGTGGATGGCCAACGACCCCAAGATCCTGGGCTCCGACGGGGAGCTGCTCGCGGTGATGGCCGCCGGTGACTGCGACGTTGGGCTGAGCAACCACTACTACCTCGGCCGGGCGTTGAAGGACAAGCCAGACTTCCCGGTCGCGCCGGCGTGGCCCGACCAGAACGGGGCAGGGGCCCACGCCAATGTCTCCGGCATCGGCGTGGTGCGCGGCTCGGACGCCGTGCCGACCGCGGTGGCGCTCATGGAATGGCTCACCTCGCCGCCCGCCCAGGAGCAGGTCGTGTCCCAAAGCGAGTTCGCCGCGAACCCGGCCGTGCCGCCGCCCGCATACATTCGGGACTGGGCCGGAGTCAAGATTGACCCGATCGCCGTCGAGCAGGCCGGGCCCCAGCTCGACGAGGCCGTCGCCCTGATGCTGGAGGTCGGGTGGAATTAGCGTCCCCGGCCCGCGCTGCCGCGGGGACACCGCTGCGCCGGGCCCGCCGGCGGACGCCGGGATGGACGGTCCTGGGCGTCCTCGTTGCGCTCGCCGTGGCCGGACCACTCGTGGCGCTGCCCGCCAGCTTCCTGGTCGCGGGTGAGGTGTTCGACCAGATCGCCTGGACGCTGCTGCCGCCGGCTCTGGTCAAGAGCGTGCTGCTCGGCGTCGGAGTCGCCGCTGGCACGCTCGTGATCGGCGGGGGGCTGGCGGTGCTCGGCTCGTTCTACGACTTCCCGGGCCGGCGCTGGCTGGACTGGGCGCTGGTGCTGCCGCTGGCGATGCCCGGATACGTGCTGGTGTTCGTGCTGGTCGGCCAGTTCGGCTACGCGAACCCGTTGCAGAGCAGCCTGTTCGGCAGTGGCCTGCAGCTGCCCGGCCTGCGCGGACCCGCCGGGGCGATCGGCGTGCTCACCGCGGTGCTCTACCCCTACGTTTACGTACTGGGACGCAGTGCTTTTCTGGGCCAGTCGCGGCAGTTGATGGAGGCGGCGCGCAATCTCGGGCGCAGCTACGGGCAGGCGGTGCGCGGCGTGGCGCTGCCGCTGGCCCGGCCGGCGCTGGCCGCCGGTGCGGCCCTGGCGGTCATGGAGGCGTTGGCCGACTTCGGCGTCGTGAACCTGCTCGGCTACCAGGCGTTGACCGACGCGATCTACCGCGTCTGGTACGGCGCCTCGGACCAGGCGGTCGCGCTGCAGCTCGCCACAGTGCTCGTCGGGCTGGCGCTGATCATGGTCGTGCTGGAGCGGTTGCTGCGGGGCCGGGCGCGCTACCACCAGACGCTCGCCCGGGACGATGCCGTCACACCTCGTCGCCTGTCGGGGTGGCGTGCCGGGCTGGCAACAGCGTTCCCGTGCCTGCTGCTGGCGGTGGTGTTCGCCGTTCCTGTCCTCCAATTGCTGGCCTGGTCGCTCGAGACAGTCGTAGCCAGCCGGGTGGGCGCCAGGTTGGGCGAGGCCGCATTCAACACTGCCCTGCTCGGGGTGGCCGCTGCGGTCATCGCGGTGATCACCTCGACGGTGATCGTCTACGGCCAGCGGGTCGCCCCGTCCCGGGTCGGTGCGGTCGCGGCGCGGCTGGCCTCGGTGGGCTACGCCGTGCCGGGCACAGTCATCGCGGTGGCGATCTACGTGCCGCTGGTGTGGGTCGACCGCCGGCTGATCGATGGGTTCCAGAGCCTGTTCGGCACCAGCATCGGCCTGCTGTTCACCGGCACCATCCTCGGCCTGGTTTGTGCTTATGTCGTGCGGTTCCACGCCCAGGCGTTCTTCGCGCTGGACTCCCGGATGGGGCGGATCAGCCCGAACCTGGACGACGCCGCACGGTCCCTGGGCGCGAACCGGGCGCGGGTGCTCACCGCCGTGCACCTGCCCCTGCTGTGGCCCGGGGTGCTCACCGCCGCCCTGCTGGTGATGGTGGAGGTCATGAAGGAACTCCCCGCCACCGCGCTGCTACGCCCGCTGGGTGGGGACACGCTGGCGATCATGGCCTGGGAGGCGACCAAGGACGCCCGCTTCGACACCGCCGCGCTGCCGGCGCTGCTCATCGTCGTGGTCGGCCTGCTTCCGGT
>JBOHFW010000201.1:0-7674 GCA_050699835.1 Pseudonocardiaceae bacterium
GTTCCCGCCCCCCAATAGCAGATGATCTAGTACGTGACCGGCACACTAACTCAACAACGCCACCACAACACCGGACCACCAAGTGGATGGACATCGGAATGTCCTAATTCCGTGCTGTCACCGGCTCAACCGACCGGATTGGCTCTCCCCAACGGCCCCAGGGTCGGGCGCAACGCCGAGCTGGCCTCCCCCGCTTCCACCAGTTCGACGTCCCCGACCCTGGTGCCACCCAGGCAAGGACCCCGCACAGACAGGTTTGAGAACACGTTGCAGCACGAGGGCGGTCGCGCCGGCCGGGACACCGACGACCGGCGTCACGGCAACAGGAGTACTGAACCGGCAGTAGGCGGCGACCAGGGCGGGGTCCTCCGGTGATCCGCGAGGACCGCGAGCTACTGGCCGAGCTGGCCCGACTCAACACCGATATGGCACCGCTGGCTATGCGTTCGAATTTCTCATTCGGGTTTGTGGGCGCGGCCTAGCAATTCGGCGGCCATGTCCCGGGGGGACTGGTTGTCGTAGCAGACGCGGCGCACGCCGTCGGCGATGGGCACCTCAACGCCACAGCGGGCGGCCAGCTCCTGGATCGACTGGCAGGACTTCACGCCCTCGGCAACCTGGCCGTGGGCGGAGCGCTGGGCCTGCTCCAGGGTGTCACCCAAGCCCAGCCGGTAGCCGAAGGAGCGGTTCCGGGACAGCGGTGAGGCACAGGTGGCCACCAGGTCACCGAGGCCGGCCAGGCCCGCGAAGGTCATCGGGTCGGCGCCCAGCGCAGCACCCAGCCGGCCCATCTCGGCCAAACCGCGGGTGATCAGCGTCGCGAGGGTGTTGTCCCCATACCCCAGTCCGGCAGCCACCCCGCAGGCCAGCGCGATCACGTTCTTGCAGGCACCGCCGAGCTCGCAGCCGATGACGTCGGTGTTGGTGTACGGACGGAAGTACCGGGTCCCGCAGGCGCGCTGCACCGCAACAGCCCGATCATGATCGGTGCAGGCGACCACAGTCGCAGTGGGCTGCTCGGCGGCGATCTCGCGAGCGAGGTTGGGGCCGGATACCACCACAACCTGGTCGGCGGTGACGGCAGTGACATCTATCACGACCTCGCTCATCCGCTTGAGGCTGGTCAGCTCGACGCCCTTGGCCAGGCTGATCAAGGTGGCCTCCGGCGGGATCGACTTGTGCCAGTCCCCCAGGTTGTCCCGCAGCGTCTGGCTGGGCACGGCGAAGACCACCGTGTCCACCCCCTCCAGGGCCTCCTCCGCGCGCGCGGTGGCCTGCAAGGATGTCGGGAGCATCACCCCGGGTAGGTAATCCGGGTTACCGTGCCGGCACCGGACCGCGTCGGCCACCTCAACCCGGCGGGCCCAGAGCACGACGTCCCGGCCGGCGTCGGCGAGCACCTTGGCGAAGGTGGTGCCCCACGAGCCGGCACCCATCACCGCGATTCGCTGCACCGCCGGGGTCATGACGTTATGATGGCTGCTCCCCGCGTCTTCCGGGATGCCCGCCGGGACGCAGGGGATCGAAGAATTCGGCGGGAGCCGGCTCCTGGCGCACCTCGGCGAGCAGCGCGCGGACTGCGTGCATCACCCGGTCGGTGGCCTCCCGCAGCACGGCACCGTCCACTGGTCGCCGCGGCAGATCGGAGAGATCTACCGGCGCCCCGGCTCGCACGATCACGTCGGTGCGCGGCAACGGCCGGAACCGCTTGCCGTAGTGGTCGTAGATCCGGTGCGTGCCCCAGTGCGCCACCGGTACCACCGGCACGTCGGCGTGCAGCGCCAACCGGGCGACCCCAGTGTGCGCCACCATCGGCCAGTGATCCGGGTCTCGGGTAACGGTCCCCTCGGGGTAGATCAACACCGCTTGCCCGGCGGCGAGTGCCTGCTCGGCGCTCCGGAGGCTGTCACTGGCCTCGGCGCTGCCGCGGCGCACCGGGATCTGACCCGCGCCGGCCATCACCCGGCCTATCACCGGCACCCGGAACAGGTCCTGTTTGGCCATAAACCGCGGGATCCGGCCCCTGCGGTGCACGAACACGCCGGTGTAGATCGGATCTAGATAGGAGATGTGATTGCCGGCCACCAGCACTGGCCCGATCTCCGGGATGTGCTCGAGCCCTTCGAAACGGCGCCGCCCCAGCAGGCGGCTGAGCGGGTAGCACACCACGATGCACAGGCCAATGGAAAAGCCGTCGATGGAGAGCCCGGCCTTCTCCCGCGCCACGCCATCCTCCTCGCGCTGAGTCCGTACTTGCCTGGCTTGAGCTTGAATCGAGCACTGTGAGGCGAAGTCTTCCCTGCTGCCGGATTGGAGGTCCAGGGACCACCGGCACGGAATCATGGGAACGTGCCTGTGGACCTGCTGCTGCCGATGAAACCGCTCGCCCGGGCCAAGACTCGGTTGCTCGGTGCGGCCGATGGCGGGTTCGGCGCCCCGAAAGCGCACGCCCGGTTGGTCCTCGCCCTGGCTCGAGACACCGTCGCCGCCGCGGCCGGGGCAGCGGTGGTGCGGCGGGCCATCGCGATCTGCTCCGACGCGATGTTGTGTCGCGCTCTTGCGGTGGACGGCGTAGAAGCGATTCCCGACGAACCAGCCGCCGGCCTCAACTCAGCCCTGCGCTACGGCGAGGCACTGCTGCGCACCGCGGACCCCGCCGTGACGATCGCGGCCTTGCCTACCGACCTCCCGGCGCTGCGCCCGCAGGAGCTGGACCGGGCGATCCGCCACGGCCTGGCCACCGGTGGCCGGGTGTTCTGCACCGATCAGGCAGGCACCGGGACGACCCTGCTGCTGGCCCCACCGGGGCAGGCTTTGGAACCCCGTTTTGGACCTGGCTCGGCGGCCGCGCATCGAGCCAGCGGCGCTCAGGAGATCTCCGGGCGCTGGCCGGGTCTGCGGTGCGACGTCGACACCGCGGCCGATCTGGCGCGGGCCCGCGAGCTGGGGCTCGGTCGTTTCACGCAAGCCGCTTTGCATTCGGCACCGTCGCGGATTCACCACTAAAGAACTGCACTGTTTACCGCAACGGATGGCGGGGATACGGAACAATGGCTGGGTGAGCCAGCACCTCACTTCGCTGACCGGCCGTGGCGCACCGGTGGCCGAGGGTGCTGCGGTGACGGTACCGCCGGCTCCGCCGGCAGCGACGCCGGTGCCCTCCACCACCGACCTGCCTGAGGACCGCTACCTCAACCGGGAGCTGTCCTGGCTGGACTTCAATGCCAGAGTGCTGGCGCTCGCTGAGGACACCAGCCAGCCGCTGTTGGAGCGGGCCAAGTTCCTGGCGATCTTCGCGTCGAACCAGGACGAGTTCTATATGGTGCGGGTCGCCGGGCTCAAGCGCCGGGAGGAGGCCGGGCTGGCGGTGCGCAGCGCGGACGGCCTGTCCCCGCAGGAACAGCTGGCCCAGATCGCGAAGCGCAGCCAGGAGCTCACCGAGCGCCAGGCCCGGATCTGCCTTGACTCGGTCCGCCCGGCGCTGGAGAAACACAACATCACCTTCGTCACCTGGTCTGATCTCGACGATCAGCAGCGGTTGCGGTTGTCGGGTTACTTCTCCGAGAAGATCTTCCCGGTGCTCACCCCGTTGGCGGTGGACCCGGCGCACCCGTTCCCCTACATCTCCGGCCTGTCCTTAAACCTGGCTGTGATGGTGCGTGATCCGGACAGCCGCATCGAGCGATTCGCCCGGGTCAAGGTACCGAACAACGTGCCACGCCTGGTGCGGGTGGAGGCCGACCAGGACGGCCGGGGGTCCCCGCACGCCACGTTCCTGCCGCTGGAGGAGCTGATCGGGGCCCATCTCGGGGAGATGTTCGCCGGCATGGAGGTGGTCGACTGGCACATCTTCCGGGTCACCCGCAACGCCGATGTCGAGGTCGAGGAAGACCGCGACGAGGACCTGCTGCTGGCGATGGAGCGTGAGCTCGCGCGACGTCGGTTCGGTCCGCCGGTTCGGCTCGAGGTGGCCGACACGATGACCGCGCACGTCCTGGAGTTGTTGCTGCGCGAGCTCGACGTCGACCCGCACGACGTGGTCGAGGTGCCCGGTCTGCTCGACCTGTCCTGCCTGTGGGAGCTCCACGCGCTGCCTGTTCCGGAGCTGAAAGACGAGCCGTTCGTTCCCGCGACACACCCGGCGTTCGGGGAAGGCGAGAGCCCCAAGGACATCTTCACGACCTTGCGTGAGGGCGACGTGCTAGTGCACCACCCTTATGATTCATTTTCTACTAGCGTGCAGCGTTTCATCGAGCAGGCCGCCGGGGATCCGCAGGTAATGGCTATCAAGCAGACGCTCTACCGGACCTCCGGCGACTCCTCCATCGTTGACGCGCTGATCGACGCCGCCGAGGCGGGCAAGCAGGTCGTCGCCCTGGTGGAGGTCAAGGCTCGCTTCGATGAGCAGGCCAACATCAGGTGGGCCCGGGCGTTGGAGCGAGCCGGGGTGCATGTGGTCTACGGGCTGATGGGTCTGAAAACCCACTGCAAGACCTCACTGGTGGTGCGCCAGGAGGGCTCGACGATCCGCCGGTACTGCCACATCGGCACCGGCAACTACAACCCGAAGACCGCCCGGCTCTACGAGGACATCGGGTTGTTCACCGCCAAGCCGGCGATCGGCGCCGACCTCACGGACCTGTTCAACTCACTGACCGGCTACGCGCGTCAGACGTCCTATCGCAGCCTGCTGGTGGCGCCCTACGGAATCCGGCGCGGCATCGTGGAACGGATCGAGGCCGAGATCGACCACATCCAGGCCGGCCGCCCGGCCGGGATCCGGATCAAAGTCAACGCTCTGGTCGACGAGCAGGTGATCGACGCGCTGTACCGCGCTTCGGCAGCTGGCGTTCCCATCGACACCGTGGTCCGCGGCATCTGCGCGCTCATCCCGGGACGCCCGGGACTCTCGGAGAACATCCAGGTGCGCTCCATCCTGGGTCGCTTCCTCGAGCACTCCCGGATCTTCCACTTCGTGGGCGCGAACGAGCATTGGATCGGCAGCGCGGACATGATGCACCGCAACCTGGACCGCCGCGTGGAGGTACTAGTGCGGGTGGCCGACCCGGCCGTCACCGCCGAGCTGGACGCGATCCTCGCCTCGGCGCTGGATCCGGCGACCCGATGCTGGGTCCTGGACGCGGACGGCTCGTGGCGCCCCTCACCGTCCGACAACTCCACTGTCCGCGATCATCAGGTACAGGAAATCCACCGCCACCGCAGGGGTGACTGACCGGTGCCTGTCCCGCGTGTGCCTGCCCTGTGTGCCGCCGGAGCCGTCGTCTGGCAGCTCTCGCCGGCGGGCGAGATTGAGGTCGCGCTGATTCACCGGCCCCGCTATGACGACTGGTCGCTGCCCAAGGGAAAACCGAAATCCGGCGAGGTGCTGCCGGTGACCGCGGTGCGCGAGGTGGCCGAGGAGACCGGCCACACCGTCACGCTCGGCCCCCGGTTGGGCAGCACCCGTTACCGGGTACCCGCAGGTGAGAAAGTGGCGCACTACTGGGTGGCGTGCCCCACCGGTGGTGGCTTCCGTCCCAACGATGAGGTGGACGAACTGCGCTGGTTGCCGCTGCCGACGGCGCTTGAGCTGCTCAGCCACCAGCACGACCGGACGCTGTTGGGCAGGCTCGATGGCTGGACGGGCCGCACACCCACCGTGCTCCTGGTCCGGCACGCCGAGGCGGGCGAACGCGGAACCTGGCAGGGGGATGATGACCTGCGCCCGCTGGCCACTGCGGGTCATCGGCAGGCGGAGGCGCTGCGTATGCTGCTGCCGCTGTTCGGCGCCCAGCGGGTGCACTCCGCACCCCCGTTGCGCTGCCGCCAGACCGTCGCGGGTCTCGCCGCAGACCTTGCGGTCCCGATCGTCATGGAACCGCGGTTGTCTGAGGTTGGGTATGGGACCGACCCGGCGGCAGGCCTGCGCCGGCTGCTGGAGATCGCGGCCGAGCCAGGGGGTCCGGCCGTGGTGTGCAGCCAGGGCAAGGTGATTCCTTATCTGGTCCGCAGCCTCACCGACTCCGCTGGGTTCCCACCGCGTGACGTGTCCGGCCGCAAGGGCAGCTGCTGGGCGCTGTTCTTTGGCACCGGTTCATCGGCGCTGCCCGCTCTGCTCAGCGCTGACTACTACGGTGACGCACTGGGCTGATACTCCTTCACTTCTTGCTGGCAGATTTCTTGCCGGCTTTCTTTCCGGTGGCTTTGTCAGGGCCTTTTGCGTTGCCCTTGGTGGCTTTCGGCTCGACCTTGGCTACCTTCGCCGCCTTCATTGGCATTGCTGATTTGGGTGCCTTGGTCACCTTGGTTGTTTTGGTCACCGTGGCTGGGTTCACGTGCGCTGCGGTCAGACGGGTGGCCGCGGTCACCCTCGTGGCCGGGGGGCTGGAGGCGCTGGCCCCCGTCTCGACCGGTGCCGGGCCGGTTGACTGTGACGATGAGGCGCCAGCGTCCGGCAGCACCCGCGTTCCGCTCACCACCTCACGGAACAGGGTGCCCGGACGGAAGGCAGGAACATCGGTCTGGCGGACCGGCACGGTCTGGCCGGTGCGGGGATTACGTGCAGTTCGGGCCGCCCGCGCCCGCTTCTCGAAGACGCCGAAACCGGTGATCGTGACCCTCTCGCCGTCGTTCACCGTGCGGACCACCACGTCCACCAGAGCGGCCACCGCGGCGGCGGCGACCTTTCGGTCCCCGAGGCGCTCCGCGAGGGCATCGATCAGCTGAGCTTTGTTCACTTCCGCTCCTCCCACGCACATGACCTCGGCCGGGCACCGTGGCCATTGTGGGTCACCGTATGGTGAACAGCACGCAAACACCATGTGTCACATCAAGAATCTAACGATCAGCTCGTTGCGACTCCCCTAACGGCTGGTGTTGTGGTTGGCAGCCAGGACGGGCGGGCAGCCTCAAATGCGTCGATCTCGTCGGCGTGCCGCAAACTCAGCGCGATGTCGTCCAAACCCTCCAGCAGGCGCCAGCGCGTATAGCCATCAATCTCGAAGCCGACTGTCAGGTCCTTGGCCTGCACGGTCTGCGCCGAGAGATCGACGGTGACCTCGGTGCCTGGCTCGGTTTCCAGTAGCGTCCAGAGCGATTCGACATCGTCGCGCTGGCATTGTGCCGCGAGCAGACCTTGCTTGCCCGCGTTACCACGGAAAATCTCGCCGAATCGCGGCGAGATCACCACCCGGAACCCGTAGTCCAGCAGGGCCCACACCGCATGCTCCCGCGACGATCCGGTGCCGAAGTCCGGCCCGGCGATGAGCACGCTGCCGTTGCGGTACGCCTCGTGGTTGAGCACGAAATCCTCGAGCGAACGCCAGGCCGCGAACAACCCGTCCTCGAACCCCGTGCGCGTGACCCGCTTGAGATACACCGCCGGAATGATCTGATCGGTGTCCACATCGGACCGCCGCAACGGCACCCCAACCCCCGTATGCAACCGAAACGCTTCCATCATCACTCCTCACAAGGTCTCCGTCCCGCTCCATATCGGGGATCGGTCGCTGGGTTACGCGAGGTCGGACGGGGCGGAGAGGGTGCCGCGGATGGCGGTGGCGGCGGCTACCAGGGGGGACACCAGGTGGGTGCGGCCGCCTTTGCCTTGGCGGCCCTCGAAGTTGCGATTGGAGGTGGACGCGCAACGCTCGCCGACGGCGAGCTGATCAGGGT
>JBOHFW010000202.1:0-8268 GCA_050699835.1 Pseudonocardiaceae bacterium
CCACCACACTGACCCGCCTAGATGGCGCCCTCCGCGCCGCCCTCGATCTCTAGCCGGCCACTGGACGTAGGTGCTCCCAGCCTCCCGAGCTCAACAGCAGAGCTGATCGGAAGCCGCAGCAGAGCTCTGCTGTTGAGCTCGGGAACAGGAGGGCTGGCAGGGAGGTTGCTCACCCCTCAGCTGCCGTAGATGGCCCTCCAGTCGTCCACGTGCATCCGCATCAGCTGACCGCGCTCCACGTATTCAGCGACGTTGTTCACCGTCGGGGCGTGTACCTGGGCGTCGAACAGGAAGGTGCCGGAGGCCTTGGCGATGTCGAGGAGGTCGAAGATGCCGCTGGCTTCCAGCTCCTGGACAACGAAGAAGGGCAGGCCGGACAGCGACGGATGGCGGTAGACCCTGGCTGCATCGATGATGCCGCTGGATTCCTCGTCCTGGGTGATGAATCCGGGCGTCCCGGAGGTGAACAGTGCCGGGTTGAATCTGGCCAGCGTGCCCAGCGCACCGTCACTGATCCGGTAGGCCATGATCCGCGCCACGTGCGGGTTGTTGCCCGGGTCCTCCTGGACCACCACGTTGCCCTTGCTATCGACGTCGATGTTGTCTGGAGAGACCAGACCTTCACTGCCATCGAGCAGCAGGGTCAGCGTGCCGCCCGCCGCCGGGTTCTCGATGGTGTCCCACCGCAGGCGCCATAATCCGCCGCCGGGACCGTTGCCGCCAGCCGTCGTCACGAAGTAAAAGTCGTTGGGCCGCCTGGGGTCGAAGGCGCCGTCCTCGATCCGGTTGAGAGTCAGTCCCTGCGCCAGGGCGTCGGTGTTCTGATCCTTACCCGACTGGTCCCAGTCGACTTCGGACAGATCGAACCGGGCCGGCACACCCTTGCCGAACGTCGTCCGGAACCCGGCGTCGGTGGAGACCGCCTCGTCGACCAGGTCAGCGACGAAGTTCCGCCCGTTGGTCAGCCCTGCCTTGTCGACCGGACTGCCGCTGCGCTGCTTGGTGCCGACGTAGGCCCATAGCTGGCCTGCGGCAGTGTCCTCATTACCCATCACCAGAGTGGTGTTGCTGCGGTTGGGCGCGGGCAAGGTGTTCTCCCAGGAGAACAGCCCGAGCCGGGGCAGCTCGGTGGCCTGGCCGTCCGTGGTTACCGCGAAGTTGCGGCCCTCGTCGCCGACCTCCTCGTTGGCAAAGTACAGCTGCCCCTGGTAGCCCGTGAGCGTCAGGACATTGAACAGTTGCCCCGGCTCGGTGAGGCGGCCAGAGCAGAACCGGCCGAAGCGAGGATCGTAGGCAGGAAACACATCGCCGTCGCTCTGGGTTCCGGCGCCGTTCGGCGTCGCGGCGTAGGAACCGGTCAGGTAATTCCAGTACTGCACGCCCGGGTTGATGAGATCCCGCCCGGTCACCACCTCGTTGGTGTGCCGGTTGAGCGTCAGCTCCGAGACGAAGGCACCCTGCTGGCCGTGGCGGCGCACGATGCCTTGAGCCGCGTTCAACTCGTGATTCATCAACACAGTCACCGTGTCGCCGGTACGGCGGGCACCCAGACCGTCGGGGATACCGACCATCTCGTAACCGTTGCTGGCCTTGCCAGCATCGTCGACGGTGAGCAAGGACGTGATGGTCACGCCGGGGGCGAAGGGCAGTACGTATGGTGGCGTCACCGTGTTCGGGCCAGTCGCTGTGGCCGCCGTAGCGGTGGTCGCGGTCAGGATCGAGACGACCGCGGCGGCGCCGACCACCACGGGCCAGCGAGGTTGGGCTCTGGACATGGGCTCCCTCTCACGTGGTTCCCTCGGATGAGTGGACGGTCAAAGCCAAGCCCGCCAAAGAGAGGAGGAAAGTTCGTGGTAATGAGCGACGGACGGCGCAGTCCTGAACGGCAGACGGCGGGTGATCCGAGCGGCGACACGCCCATCGCGATTTATTGGGGAATCTCGGGTTGATGCTAGAGAGCCGGATACTGTGCGAGACATGGATCCGGTGCGCAATCCGTTCGCCCCCGGAGCCGGGCAGCGACCACCCGAATTGGCCGGGCGGGACCGCGAGCTAGGCGCCTTCGAGGTAGTGCTGGAGCGGGTGGCTCGCGGCCGCCCGGAGCGCTCCTTGGTGCTGACCGGCCTGCGGGGTGTGGGTAAGACGGTGCTGCTGGGCGAGCTGCGGTCGATGGCGATGCGCCGCGGCTGGGGAGCCGGCAAGGTTGAGGCTAAACCGGACGGCGGGCTGCGCCGCCCGCTGTCGGCCGCACTGCACCGGGCGGTGCGTGACCTGGCGCTACGCCACCGCGCCCCGGGTCGGGTCGAGGAGGTGCTCGGCATCCTCAAGGCGTTCGCGCTGCGAGCCACCCCCAAAGACGCCAAGCTGCGGGATCGCTGGCAGCCGGGCATCGACGCACCAGTCGTCGCGGGCCGAGCCGACTCCGGGGACATTGAGATCGACCTGGTGGAGCTGTTCACCGAAGTCGCCGAGCTGGCCGCGGACGTTGGCACCGGGGTGGCGCTGCTGATCGACGAGATGCAGGACGTAGCACCCGACGACGTTTCCGCGCTGTGCGCCGCGTGCCACGAGCTGTCCCAGTCCGGCGCGCCACTGGTGGTGGTGGGCGCCGGGTTACCGCACCTGCCGGCGGTGCTCAGCGCGTCGAAGTCCTACTCCGAGCGGCTGTTCCGCTACGTGCGGATCGACCGGCTAGATCGTGACGACGCCGATCGCGCGGTCGTCGCGCCGATCGAGCGAGAGAACGCCGCGATCACCCCAGCAGCGCTCGACGCGCTGTTCGAGACCTCCGGGGGCTACCCCTATTTCGTGCAGGCCTACGGCAAGGCCGCCTGGGACGCCGCCCCGGCCTCACCGATCGGCATCATCGACGTCCAGATGGCCGCCCCCGAAGCCGAAAATGAACTCGCCGTCGGGTTCTTCGGCTCCCGCTTCGAGCGAGCCACCCCGTCCGAGCGGGAGTACCTGCAGTCGATGGCCGAGCTCACCAGCGGCCGGGACGAGCCCATCGGCACCACCCAAGTCGCCGAGGCGCTCGGTCGCCGGGCCTCATCGCTGTCCCCAGCACGGGACAGCCTGCTCAAGAAGGGACTGGTCTACTCCGGTGAACGCGGGCAGATCGCTTTCACCGTCCCACATTTCGGGCGTTTCCTGCTCGGCAGGCTGGCGAGCTGATCCCTGCGGTGGCCACCCGAATGGGTGAATCAACGGCGGGTCCGCCGGGCCGTGTAACAGCGCCATGGCGCGTTGCGATGACACAGACAGCCCCGTGATGCTGTTGGACCCCCGACCCGGCAGCCTCGCGGGGCCTTCTTGTGCCCGCGGTCCTACTGGCTAGCCTTCCTGCTGGGCTCTAGGTACGGGCCGTACCGAGCGCTCCTGAGGGCAGGACGTACTCTCTTGCCGTGCCCGAAAGCAAGCTCGAGATCCAGATGCTCCACGACCGCGTGATCGTGCGCCTCGTGGGTGAGGACGGCGAGCGACGCAGCAGCGGGGGAATCCTGATCCCGGCGACGGCCCAGGTGGCGAAACGGTTGTGCTGGGGTGAGGTGTACGGCGTCGGTCACCACGTCCGCACTGTTCAGGTCGGTGACCGGGTGCTGTTCAACCCGGAAGACCAGTTCGAGGTCGAGGTACGCGGGTGCGCCTACCTGGTCATGCGGGAACGGGACCTGCAGGCGGTTGCCAGCGAGCGCACCGAGCACGGAACAGGCCTGTATTTGTGACACCACCCGACAAGGAGGCGCCGCCCGATTCCTGGACGGTGTTCGAGAGCCTGACTCGAACCGACCCAGACCTACCCACCACGATCCCGCCGATCCCCGCCACACCGACGCGAAAACGTCGGGCACTGCTGCGCACCGGGATCGTGGTGGCCGCCGCGCTCGGGCTGCTGGCACTGGTCTACGGCATCGACCTCGCGACCTCCTCCGGGGACGTGCCTCGCGGCGTCGCTGTCGCGGGCGTGCCGGTCGGCGGGTTGGCGCGGACCGAGGCCGAGCAGCTGCTGCGCGAGCGGCTCGAGCCACGGATGAGCCATCCGATCGCCGTGCAAGCCGGCGATGTCAACGTCACCCTCGACCCTGCGCGCTCCGGTCTCACCCTGGACTGGCCCGCCACCCTCGATCAGGCCGGCCAGCAGCCCCTCAACCCGTGGACCCGGTTGAGCTCGCTGTGGCGGACCCGGAAGGTGGGCGTGATCAGCTCCGAGAACCGGGCCGCTCTCATGGTGGCGCTGCAGGAATTGCGCAGCCGAACCGACCGTGACCCGGTCGAGGGGACGATCCGCTTCGAGGGCGCCCGGCCGGTGGTGGTCGAGCCCCAGACCGGCCAGCAGCTGGACGTCCCCGCCGCCACCGACCTCATTCTCACGCACTGGATCGGCGGCGACACCGTGCGCGTCCCGGTGACGACACAGCCGGTACGCACCACCTCCGAAGGGATCCAGGCGGCGCTCCGCGACATCGTCCAACCCGCGGTGGCCGCACCGCTCAAGGTCACCGGTGACGGCCAGGACGCCGTGCTCCAGCCGGACGCCATCGCCGCAGCGCTGCGATTCGCTCCGGACAGCCGGGGTGGCCTGACTACCACCATCGATAATCCCACCGTAATCGCTGCGCTGAATCCGCAGCTGGAATCGGCCCAGCGGCCAGCCAAGAACGCCGAGATCCTGATCCAAGGCGACACGCCGGTGGTGCTGCCCTCGGTCGATGGACGCGGCATCGACTGGGCCGCCAGCCTGCTGCCCCTGCTCGACGTGCTCAACAAATCCGGAGCGCAGCGCATCCTGGCGGCCAGCTACGTCACCCTGCCCCCAACGCTGAGCACCGAGCAGGCCAACGCGCTCGGGATCACCACCCGGATCAGCACCTTCACCACCGGCGGATTCGCCACCGACTCCGGGCAGAACATCCGCCGGGTCGCCGAGGAGGTCAACGGGGCGATCGTCCGGCCGGGCGAGACGTTCAGCCTCAACGGGCACACAGGTCCGCGCAACGCCGCCTCCGGGTACGTGGAAGCCGGCATCATCGACCACGGGCGTCCCGGTCGGGGCATCGGCGGCGGTGTCTCGCAGTTCGCCACCACGATCTACAACGCCGCGTATTTCGCGGGCATGACCGACATCGAGCACAAGGAACACAGCTTCTACATCAGCCGCTATCCGGCGGCGCGCGAGGCCACCGTGTTCGAGGGCGCCATCGACGTCAAGTTCCGCGACGACTCCCCCACCGGCGTCCTCGTCCAGACCGCGTGGGCTCCCACCTCGGTCACCGTGACGTTCTGGGGCACCAAACACGTCGAGGTCGAGTCGATCACCGGCCCGCGCACCGATTTCACTGAACCTAAGACCGAGACGATCCACGGTCAGCCGTGCAGCGCTAGCCCGGGAGCCCGGGGCTTCACCACCACCGACACCCGAGTGACCCGCGACGCGAACACCAAAGCCGAACTGTCCCGCCACACCCGCAAAGTGAAATACGACCCTATCCCCCACGTCATCTGCGCGCCCTGACGCGATCAGAAGGCGTCCTCGGGGACGTCCATGAGGGTGTTGTCGGTGGCTTGGACGATGGTGCGGCGGGCTGTGAGTTCGGGAAGGACGTTGCGGGCGAAGAACGCCGCGGCGGCGACCTTGCCCTGGTAGAAGGTTGCGTCGCGCGGGGTCACCTCGCTGGCGAGAGCGGTCAGGGCCACCTCGGCCTGGCGCAGCAGCAGCCAGCCAATCAGCACATCGCCGGTGCTCATCAGCAGGCGAACGGTCTGCTGGGCGACCTTGTAGGTATTGCGCGGGTCCTGCTGGGCCGAGGTCAGAAAGCCGAGCATGGCGCCGAGCATCGCCTGCAGGTCACCCAGGGCGGTGGCCAGTAACGCCCGCTCCTCCTTGAGCTGGCCGTTGCCGGCGTCCAAGAACGCCTGGATCTCGTTGTTCAGGTGCCCGATCGCCTGGCCCCGGTCCCGGACGATCTTGCGGAAGAAGAAATCCTGAGACTGGATGGCCGTGGTGCCCTCGTACAAACTGTCGATCTTGGCGTCGCGGATGTACTGCTCAATGGGATAGTCCTCCAGGAAACCCGACCCACCCAGTGTCTGTAACGACAGGGTGAGCATCTCGTACGCCCGCTCCGAGCCCACCCCTTTAACGACGGGCAGCAGCAGATCGTTGACCTTTGCGGCCAGCGGGGCGTCGTCGCCACCGAGCTCGACGGTGTCCTGGTAGCTGGCGGTGTAGAGGTAGAGCGCCCGCAGGCCCTCGGCATAGGACTTCTGCAGCATGAGCATCCGGCGCACGTCGGGATGGTGCGTGATCGTGACCCGGGGGGCGGTTCGGTCGCGCATCTGGGTGATATCGGAACCCTGTACCCGCTGCTTGGCGTAGTCCAGCGCGTTGAGATAACCGCTGGACAGCGTCGCGATCGCCTTGGTGCCGACCATCATCCGGGCGTACTCGATCACTTGGAATATCTGCGCGATACCGTCGTGCACGTCGCCGAGCAACCAGCCGACCGCGGGTGTGCCGTGCGCGCCGAAGGTGAGCTCGCAGGTGGCAGAGGCCTTGATGCCCATCTTGTGCTCGACGCCGGTCGCGAACACACCGTTACGTTCCCCGAGCTCACCGGTCTCGGTGTCGAAGTGATACTTCGGTACGAGAAACAGCGACAGGCCCTTGGTTCCTGGGGCTGGGATGATGCCGGGACCTTCGGGCCGCGCCAGCACGAGATGCATGATGTTGTCGGTGATGTCGTGCTCGGCCGAGGTGATGAAGCGCTTGACGCCCTGGAGGTGCCACGAGCCATCGGGTTGCTGGATCGCTTTCGTGCGACCGGCACCTACGTCTGACCCAGCGTCGGGTTCGGTGAGCACCATCGTCGCACACCAGCCCTGGTCAATCATGAATTGGGCCCAGCGCTGTTGCTCTTCGGTGCCGTTGCGGTGCACCACCACGGCCATGCTGGGACCGCTCATGTACATAAACACCGCCGGGTTGGCGCCCAGTATCAGTTCCGACGTGGCCCAGCGCAGGGTGTGCGGTGCGCCGTAACCGCCCAGCTCGGATGGGAGGTCGACGCGATACCACTCCCCGTCCCACACCGCCCGGTAGGACTTCTTGAACGCCGCGGGGACCTCGACGGTGTGCGTCTCGGGATCGAAGATCGGCGGGTTGCGGTCGGATTCGACGAAGGAATCCGCCAACGGTCCCCGAGCCAGCCGGTCGACCTCGGTGAGCACGTAGTGCGCGGTGTCCCGGTCCATCTCGGCGAACGGGCCGATACCCAGGCGATCCTGCACCCTGAACACCTCGAACAGCATGAACTCCAGATCGCGGAGATTGCTCTTGTAGTGCCCCATATCCTCGCTCCAACACCCTCGTGCCATCCAGCCTACTCGCCGGTAACAACACCATATTACCGGCGGGTAACTCGGGCAACTCCGGCATGCCGTAGCGTGACCGGACACACACCGCCTCCATTGTCAGGGATCTCCGCAAGAAGTGGTTACCGGCGTTTAAAGCTCAGCCGACGTCCGTACAGTCACCAACGCCGGGCGAGGAGCGCGCCACTACCTGATTCCCCTCCACGCGCAGCGCCATCGCGGCCTGCCGAGCGCGAATCCGGCGCACCAGTTCAGCGACGAGCTCATCGTTGGTGACATGATCACCACGGTCGGCGTTGGCTAGGAAGTAGTCGCACAGGGCCCGCGCGGCGGCTTCTGGGCTGTCGATCACCGGATCCTGGGTCATCGCCGGCCCTGTGGATGGAATATCCGCCACAGCCAGCCGGGCTGGCGATGACGGGAGCCCCGGATCGGGTCCGCGCTCGATGGCCAGGCAGCCGACATCACGGTGCACCGGACGCACGGCGGACCGGGCGGCGCGACCAGCGCGGCGGCCGAGACGACGTATCCACACAACGCCTCGTATCGCCCGGCGTGCTGCCCGGCGGCCACACACTCATCGGTCACGCCGTGCGCTTGGCCGTCCAGACAGCAGGTGATCGGGACCGTATGGCGCCGCTCGGTCACGACACCGCCACCCTCACCAGGGCAGCTGGGATCCGGCTGGCCGCCAGGAGCCGGAGGTGGCACGGAGCCGCTCGACCGGCGGCCAGCCGGAATCTTGATGGTGGGAAACACGGCTAATCCCTCGCGGGTACGGGAGACAGCGACCCCGGCCGGGCGGGGGTGCGGGCCGGGGCCGCCATCGATCGGTGGGGCTGGTGGAGCGCCCGGGGCCGCGAGGCGCAAGCGCTCCACCAGGGGCTAGAGTCGATT
>JBOHFW010000203.1:0-9509 GCA_050699835.1 Pseudonocardiaceae bacterium
CAGCCGGAACTGATCAACGTAGGCGGCGGTATCGGTGTCGACCAGGCTGTGGAACACCTTCCCGGCCTGTAGCGGCGTCAGCGGATAGATGTCCTCCACACTCCGACCGTTACCGGCGAGTTGGTCCACCTGCTGCTGGCTCAGCCGGGCCAGCGGGAAGTCGCTCGGAGTGCAGCCCCCGGCGTCCGGCTGCGCGCAGTGCGCCACGATCTCGCGCAGTGCCTCCAGCAGCCGCGAGGCCAGCCGCGTGATGGTGGCCTCATCGTGCACGTTCTCCGAGAACGTCCAGGCCAGTTGCAGCTCGCTGCTGGTGACCACCCCGGTGACATCCACCAGGTAGGACCGGACGGCCTCCGGCGCATGATCCGGCGCGAGCCCGCCGTGCACGCTGCGATAGAGCCCGCCGTGCTCGGGTGCCGCGTCCCACTGGCCGTGGTAGTTCAGGCTGATCTGCGGGGAGGCGTCAGCACGCAGCGGGCTGTCTGGGGTCAGATAGCGCAGCGCCCCGTAGCTCAGCCCCCGGTGCGGAATGGCCCGCAGCTGCTCCTTGACCGACTTGAGCAGCTCACCCCAGCCGGTGCCGGAGCCAACGGTGAGGGCCACCGGGAACTGCGAGGTGAACCACCCCAGAGTGCGGGACAAATCCACCCCGGCCAGGATTTCCTCGCGGCCGTGTCCCTCCAGCGCGATGAGCACCCGCTCCCGCCCGGTCCACTCCGACAGCACCTGACCCAGGGCGCTGAGCAGCACGTCGTTGATCTGGGTGCGGTACACCGCCGGCACCCGATGCAGCAGCGCATCGGTGTCCTGCTGCCCCAACCGCACCACCACGGTGCGGCTGGACGCCGTCGTGTTGGCGCCGGCCCGGGTGATCGGCAGGTCAGGTGACACGTCTTGGAACAGGTCCGTCCAGTACCCCAGATCGTCATCGAGCCCACCGGCGTGGACGTGCCCCACCAGCCGGTGCGCCCACTGGGTGAACGGGATACTGACCGGCTCCAACTCCACCGGGCGCCCGCCCCGAGCCTGCTGGTACGCCGACTC
Source organism: Pseudonocardiaceae bacterium (assembly GCA_050699835.1). Taxonomy (GTDB): domain Bacteria; phylum Actinomycetota; class Actinomycetes; order Mycobacteriales; family Pseudonocardiaceae. Next base: position 1,045 of record JBOHFW010000203.1, read on the forward strand.
CAGATCACCCAGCAGGATCCGCCACGACACCCCGTCGACAACGAGGTGATGGATGCCGATGAACAGCCAGGGCCGCTGAGCACTCCCGAAATCGAACAGCACCGCGCGCAGCACCGGGCCGTTGGTGATGTCCAGGCTGGCCTGGGCGGCGGTGGCCGCCTGCGCCATGGCTGGCTGCCAGCTCTGGGCGTCCACCTCTGACAGGTCACACCGGCGCAACACCGTGCTCGTCTGCGCCCGACTCGTTTGGGTCGATGCGATGTCCTGGCGCCACTCGCCGCTCTCCTGCGAGAAGCGCATCCGCAACGCCGGGTGGTGCGCCACCACGGCGTCCAACGCCACTGCTAGCGCATCCGCATCGAGGTCGTCCGCCAGCTCGGCGACGAAGGACTGGTTGAAGTGCGGTAACGCTCCATGGGTGGTGAAGAACCACTGCTGGATCGGTGTCAGCGGCGCCGGGCCAACGACCAGGTCGGTCTCCCACCGCTCGGCTACCGGCTCCGCCGGGATGATCGCTGCGAGCACGGCGATCGTCTGGTGCAGGAAGATGTCCTTGGAGCTTATCCCGAGGCCGGCCTGGCGGGCGCGGGACACGACCTGGATGCTCAGGATGGAGTCCCCACCGAGCTCGAAGAAGTTGTCGTGGATTCCGACTTGTTCGGCTCCGAGGACATCAGCCCAGATCCTGGCCAAGGTCTGCTCGGTGGCGGTGCGTGGCGCGACGTACTCGACCACCGGCTGTGCGGCCTGGTCCGGGGCGGGTAATGCCTTGCGGTCCACTTTCCCGGTGGGCCCCAACGGCAACGCCTCGAGCGTCACGAACACCGCGGGCACCATGTAGTCGGGCAACGTCTGGCCGAGATGGGACCGCAATTCCGCGACCGTCGGGGGGTTCTCGGTGGCCGGAACCACATACCCGACCAGGCGTTTGATCCCCGGCTGGTCTTCTCGGGCCGCCACCACAATCTCGCCTACGCCGGGGTGAGTGGCCAGCGCGGCCTCGATCTCACCCGGCTCGATGCGGAACCCGCGGATCTTGACCTGGTCATCGACCCGGCTCAGATACTCCAACGCCCCGCTGGCGCTCCGGCGCACGAGGTCCCCGCTGCGGTACATCCGCTCACCCGGTGCACCGAACGGGTTCGCGATAAACCGGGCCGCGGTCAACCCAGGACGGTGCAGGTAGCCCCGGGCCAGGCCGATCCCGGCGATGAACAACTCCCCGGCCACCCCGACCGGGACTGGCCGCAACCGCCTATCCAGCACATACAGGCGGGTGTTGGGGATCGCGGACCCGATCGGCGGGCGGCCCTGGTTTGGCACCAGGGGCGCGCTCCAACTGGCCACCACGGTGGCCTCCGTCGGCCCATACGAGTTGATCATCCGCCGGTGTGGGGCCCACCGGGTGACCAGCTCCGCGCTGCACACATCCCCACCCACGATCACTGTGCGCCACGCCGGCAACCCGGACGCGGCGACCTCGGCGGGGATCGAGGCCAGCGCCGCCGGCGGGATCAATGCATGAGTGATCCGCTCCCGCTCCAGGATGGCCAGCAGGCTCTCCCCGGCCAGCGGCTCGGAACTGGGCGGCAGCACCCACACCGCTCCGGCCAGCAGCGAGATCCCCAGCTCCAGCACCGAGGCATCAAAACTCGGCGAGGACATCCCCAGCACCCGATCACCCGGACTCAGCTGGTAATGCTCAATCTCCGCGGCGACGAAGTTGCTCAGCCCCGCGTGGGTGACCACCACCGCCTTGGGCCGCCCGGTCGACCCCGACGTGTAGATCACGTATGCCGGGTGAGACAGGTGCAGCGCACCGAGCCGATCCGCGTCGGCGGGCGCCAGTCCCGGCATCGTGGCCAGCTCACCCACTATCTGCGGATCGTCAACCAGCACCACGGCCATCCCCGCTACCGCCGACAGCAGTGACACGGTGCCGGTACGGGTCAGCACCAGTACCGGGTCGGCATCAGCGAGCATGAAGCTGACCCGCGCCTGCGGGTAGTCCGGGTCGATCGGCAGGTAGCCCGCACCGGCCTTGGTCACCGCGAGTAACGCCACGATGAGCTCCACCGAGCGGGGCAGCGCCACGGCCACCAGCCGCTCCGGGCCCACCCCCTGGGTGATCAGCCAATGCGCCAACCTGTTGGCTCGCTGATCCAACTCCGCATACGACAGGGTGGCCGGTCCACACCGCACCGCCTCGGCCCGCGGATCGGCGGCAACCTGCGCGGCGAACAACTCCGGTAGGGTGGCTCCCGGCACCGCACGATCGGTGTCATTCCACCCCACCAGCAATTGATCCCGTTCCACCCCGGTCAGCACCGGCAACCGCGCTACTGACTGATCTGGATCAGCCGCAATCCCGGCCAGCAACACCAGCAAATGCTGGGCCATCCGCTGAATCGTGGTGGCATCGAACAAATCGGTGTTGTAGGTCAACGTAGCGGCCAGCGCGCTGCCGGTTTCGTGGAATTGGACGGTCAGGTCGAATTGGGTGGTAGTGGTGGGCAGGGCCACCCCGGAGACGTCCAGGCCGGTCAGCTCAGGGTTGTGTCCGGGGGTGTTCTGCAGGACGACCATGGCTTGGAACAGCGGAGTCCGGCTGGTGTCCCGGACCGGGGCGAGGTCGTCCACGACCCGTTCGAAAGGCAGGTGTTGATGGACGAACGCATCGAGCACGGTTTTCCGGACCTGGGTGAGGAAGTGCGCGAAACTGTGTTCGCTCTCAATGTGGGAGCGCAGCACAATCGTATTGACGAAGAACCCGATCAGCCTTTCCAGCTCGGCTCGCTCCCGGCCCGAGACCACGGTGCCTACCGCGATGTCGTCCTGCCCGGAGTAGCGGCTGAACAGCACCTGACACGCCGCCACCAGTGTCATGAATAACGTGCCGTCCTGGCGTTGGCTGAGTTCTTTAAGCCGGCTGGTGAACTCGGCGGGGACCATGAATTGGTGCAGGGCACCGGCGGAGGTCAGCACCGCGGGGCGGGGCCGATCGGTAGGCAGCTCCAGCACCGGCACCCCGGCCAGCTGCGCACGCCAGTACTCCAGTGCGGTGTCCAGCACCGGGCCGGAGAGCAGCTCCCGCTGCCACAGCGCGTAATCGACGTACTGCACCGTCAGTTCCGGCAGCTGGGGCGCCTGGCCGGTGAGGGTGGTGTTGTAAAACTCGCTCAGCTCCGCCATCAGCACACCGAATGACCAGCCATCGGTGATGATGTGGTGCATCACGACAGTGAGCACATGCTCGCCTGCGTCCAGGCGCACCACGCCCACCCGCAGCAGCGGCCCAGCAGCCAGATCGAACCCCGCGCTGGTTTGCGCGGCCAGCACCTCCTCCAGCTTCTGCTGCAGCTGCGCTGCGGGGAGCTCCGAGAGGTCCCACACCGGCAGGGACACCGGCGCGGGTGGGTGCACTACCTGTACCCCGCGCCCCTGAATGGTCTCGAAGGTGGTGCGCAGCGACTCATGCCGGGCCACCACGGCGCTCCACGCCCCGGTCAGCGCCGCCAGATCCAGCTCACCGCGCAGGCGCGCAGCGAACGCCGTGACATACCCTGACCCACCCGGGGCGAACTGATCGAGGAACCACAACCGCTGCTGCGCGAACGACAACGGCAACTCACCCACGCGATCAGCCACCGGGATCGCCGGCAACGCGCACGCCGCCGATCCCGCTACCGCTGCGGCCAGCCCGGCTACCGTGGGATCAACAAACAACATCCGCGGGGAAATCTCCACTCCACACGCGACCCGTACTCGCGACATCACCTGAATACTCAGGATCGAGTCCCCACCCAACTCGAAGAAATTATCGTGGACGCCGACCCGTTCCAGCCCCAACACCTGCGCCCACAGCTCAGCCATAATGCGTTCAGTCGCAGTGCGGGGAGCCACATACTCGGCCACCGGCTCAGCGGGCTCATCCGGAGCGGGTAACGCCTTCCGATTCACCTTCCCCGTCGGACCCAACGGCAACTCATCAAGCACCACGAACGCCGCCGGTACCATGTAATCCGGCAAAGTCCGACCCACGTAAACCCGCAACTCCGCGGCCGTGAGCGTGGACTGAGCGGTGGGCACCAGGTAAGCGATCAATCGTTGAGTCCCCGAAACATGCTCCCGGGCCACCACCACGACCTGAGCCACTCCAGGATGAGCAGCCAACACCGATTCAATCTCACCCAGCTCAATCCGGAATCCGCGGATCTTGACCTGCTCATCAACCCGACCCAGATACACCAATTCTCCGTCCGGGCCCCACCGCACCAAATCCCCACTGCGATACATCCGCCCACCCGGCGCACCGTACGGATTCGCAACAAAGCGGGTTGCAGTCAACCCGGGGCGCCCCAAATAGCCCCGCGCCAAACCGGCTCCAGCGATATATAGTTCACCAACCACCCCAATCGGAACCGGCCGCAACCACCCATCCAACACAAAAACCCGGGTATTAGCGATCGGCCGGCCGATCGGCGGCGACTGATCAACCGGAAGCTCGGAGTACCACGCGGTCGCATACACTGTCGCCTCGGTCGGGCCATAAATGTTCGCGATCCGCTGGCAGGAGGTCTCCGCCTGGATCTCCCGGGCCACCCGGGCCGAGAGCGCCTCCCCCGCCAACACCACCGTGTCCGCCCGAACCCCGCCACCCCCGTGGGACAAGCCCTGGGACAACGCCGAGGGCACTCCGCTGATCAAACTCGCCACCCGCTCGGTGGTCCCGGCCTCACCCGGTGCCGACTCACCCAGGGCCAGCACGTCACGCACCAGTTCGACACAACCGCCCACCAGCAACGGGCAGAAAATCTCGAACACCGACACATCGAAGTTCAGCGAGGTCGAAGCCAGCACCCTGGACAACCCCGCGACACCGAACTCCGCCGCCGCCCACCCGGCGAGATCGACCACGCTCTGGTGCGTGATCACCACGGCCTTGGGCCGCCCGGTGGAACCCGAGGTATAGATCGCATACGCGGGATGGATGGGGACAAGCGGTTCTCGTCGCTCGGCGTCGGTGATCTCGCTGCCCGGATAGCCCGCGATTTGCTGGATGGTCTGGGAATCATCGATCACCAACCGAGGCACATCTGCGGGGAGGCAACCAGAGATCTCCTCGGCAGTCAGCACAACAGCCGGGTTGGCATCAGTACAGATGAACCTGATCCGCGCCAGCGGATAACCCGGATCAATAGGCAGATAGGCGGCACCCGCCTTGGTCACCGCCAACAACGCCACGACCATATCCACCGACCGCGGCAGGGCCAACCCGACGAACTGCTCCGGGCCCACCCCACGGGTGATCAGCCAACGCGCCAGACGGTTCGCCCGCTCGTTCAGATCCGTGTAGGACAGTTCCTCGCCCTCGCCCTCGCCCTCGACCACCACCGCCACCGCATCCGGCGTTCGGGTGACTTGCGCAGCGAACAACTCCGGCATCGTCGCTACCGGCACCGCGAGGTCGGTGCTGTTCCATTCCACGACCATCTGGTGGCGCTGCGCAGCGCTCAACAACGAGAGCTGGATCAATAGCTGGTCCGGGTCGGTGGCGATGCCGGTGAGCAGGGTGAGGAGGTGTTGAGCTATCCGCTCGATGGTGGCTACATCGAATAGTTGTGGGTCGTATGCCAAGCGTAAACCGAGGTGTTCGCCGAGGAAGGCGAGCACGGTGAGGGGGAAGTTGGTGGTTTCCCGGATGTGGGCGTGGCGGATGAGCAGGCCGGTGTCGGTGACTGCAGCGGAGTCGAAGGGGTAGTTCTCGAACACCATCATGCTGTCGAACAGAGCGTTACCGGGCGGCAGCTCACTGTAGGTCTGAATCTGGGTGAGGGAGAGGAAAACGAACCCGCGGGACTCGATCTGCGCACCTTGCAGCTCGCGTAGCCACGACACCAGTTGTTGTTCATCCTTGACCTGCACCCGGGTAGGCACGGTGTTGATGAACATGCCGATCATGAATTCCACCCCGGCCAGCTCGGCCGGGCGCCCGGAAACGGTGGTCCCGAAAACCACATCACGCTGACCGCTATAACGGGAGAGCAGCAACGCCCAGGCGCCTTGGACGACCGTGTTCACCGTCAGGCCGTGGCGTTTGGCGATCTGCTGCAACTGGATGGTGTGCTGGGTGCCGAGCTGGATGTCGATCGATTCGGTGGACTCAGAGCGGTGCGCCTGGCGGGGTGGCCGGTCATAAGGGAGCGGGGTGCGGGAGTCGAACCCGGACAGCACCGCCCGCCAGTGCTGCTCGGCCTGGTCGGGATCTTGCTCGTCGAGCCAATGCAGGTAGTCCCGGAACGGCCGCCGGGCCACTAGTTCGGGTACCCGACCCTGGATAGTCGCCGCGTACTGCTCGCAGACCTCCCCGAAGACCGCGCCCACGCTCCAGCCATCGAGAATCACGTGGTGATGGGTCCAGACCAGCACGAGCTCATCCCCGGGCACCCGCGCGAGCACCAACCGCAACAACGGCGGCACACGCAGATCAACTTCAGTGCGCTCAATTGCCGCGATCCGGGCCAGTTCCTCCTGTTGTTCCCCCTCGGATAGTCCTCGCCAGTCGTGATAGGTGATCGGCAGGGTGAGCTGGCGGTGCACGATCTGCACCGGCTCATCGATCCCCTGCCAGGCGATCGCAGTGCGCAACGGCGAGTTGCGCTCCATCACCCGCTGCCACGCCGCCCCCCACGCCTGCGGATCATCGATACCCGAAAGCCGTAGCTGGGTTTGATCCACATAAGCCGCTGAACCGGGATCAAGCAGGCTATGGAACACCAGCCCGGCCTGCAACGGGGTCAGCCGGTACACATCCTCCACATCCCGGCCCGTACCGACCAGCGCATCGAGCTGGGCCTGGGACATCTTCGCTAACGGGAAATCAGACGGGGTGCACCCGCCCGCTTCCGCATCCGCGCAGTGCGCCACGATCTGCCGCAACGCCTCGCACATCTGCGCGGCCAACCGCTCGATGGTGGCCTCGTCGTGCACATTTTCTGAATAGGTCCAACTCAGCTGTAACTGGCCATCGGTAACAACCCCGATCACATCCAGCAGGCGAGGACGTGTGCTGTGCGGCGCGACATCGGGCGCCAACCCACCAACCCAGTCCCGGTAAAGCCCATCAGGCCGCCCTGCCGCGCCCCACTGGCCGAGGTAATTCACGCTGATCTGCGGTGAAAGGTCCCCACAAAGCCCACTGTCCGGGTTCAGATACCGCAACGCACCATAACTGAGCCCCCGATGTGGAATCGCCCGCAACTGCTCCTTCACCGACTTCAGTAACCCACCCCAGTCGGTGCACCCCACATCCAAAGCCACCGGGAACAGGGAGGTGAACCACCCCACCGTGCGGGAGAGCTCCATCCCGGGCAGGATCTCCTCACGGCCGTGCCCTTCCAGCGCGATCAACACCCGATCCCGCCCAGTCCAGGACGCCAACACCCGCCCCAGCGCGCTGAGCAGCACGTCGTTGATCTGGGTGCGGTACACCCCGGGTACCCGATGCAACAACGCATCCGTCTCATCGCGACTCAACCGCACCACCACGGCGCGGGCCGAGCCGGCCGTGTTCGTCCCGGCCAGGTTCACCGGCAGCCTGGGCTCCACCTCGGGTGACAGACCCGACCAGTAGCTCAGATCGTCGTCAAGGCCACCGCCCTGGACATACCCCACCCACCGGTGCGCCCACTGAGTAAACGGCGTACCCACCGGTTCCAACTCCACCGGGCGTCCGGCCCGAGCCTGCTGGTAAGCCAGCTCGAGATCACTCAGCAGGATCTGCCACGAGACCCCGTCGACCACCAGATGATGAACAGCAAGGAACAACCACGGCCGCTGACCCGGCCCGAAACCGAACACCACCACCCTCACCAACGGGCCATCCACAATGTCCAAACTGGACGCCGCGGCCACCGCGGCCTCCGCCACCGCGGCCGCCCTGTCCCCTTCGTCCATCCCCGAAAGATCACACCAGGACAGCACCCCAGCCGTCTCCGAAGCAGCGACGTCCTGAGACCACTCACCCTCAACACAACTAAACCGCATCCGCAACGCCGGATGATGCGCCATCACCGCATCCAGACCCACCACTAACGCGCCCTCATCAACATCCTCCGCCAACTCCATCGCGAAAGACTGGTTGAAATGCGGCAACGCTCCATATGTCGCGAAGAACCACCGCTGAATCGGCGTCAACGGCGCCGGCCCAACAACCACCACATCATCCAGCTCCGATACCGCGCTCACCCCCACAGTCGCAGCAAGCCCCGCAACCGTCTGAGAAAAGAAAACATCCCGCGTCGACACCAGCACCCCGGCCTGGCGAGCCCGCGAAACAACCTGAATACTCAGGATGGAGTCGCCACCGAGTTCGAAGAAGTTGTCGTGGATGCCGACTCGTTCGATGCCGAGTACCTGTGCCCAGACCTGGGCCAGGATGTGTTCGGTTTCGGTGCGGGGGGCGA
>JBOHFW010000204.1:0-3917 GCA_050699835.1 Pseudonocardiaceae bacterium
CGCCACCACTGCATCGCCCTTCTTCGTCGCCAGCGTCCCATGCCCGCCGGCGGCGATCACCACGAATTGCCGGCCGCGGACGCGATACGTCATCGGCGTCGCCTGGGCACTCGTGGGCAGCGTGCCCGTCCAGAGCAGACGACCGGTTTCGATGTCGAACGCGCGCAGCGCCTCATCCATGGCGGCACCGATGAACACGAGATCCCCGGCGATCAGCGCCCCACCAAGGTTGACCGAGCCGAACCGCTCACCGTCGGGCGTGCCGGTCACGTTTCCCAGCGGTACCTCCCAGCTCACCCGCCCGGAGCGCAGATCGACCGCGCTCAACACACCCCACGGCGGCGCGGTGCACGGTAACCCGCCTGGTGCCAGAAACGGGTAGCGGAACATCGCGAATGGCGTGCCCGCCTGTTGCCCGAATTGGCCGGCAAGCCGACTGATGGAGGCGTTATTCGACTCGTCAGACACCTGGTCGCGGGGAATGAGCCGCACGATCGTGGCGACTCGATTGGTGTTGACGATGACGCGCTCACGATGGGGATCGAAAGCGAAACCGCCCCAGTGCATACCACCGATGTTTCCGGGGAAAATCAGCGATCCCTGCACTGAGGGCGGCGTGAACATCCCGTCGGAGCGCAGCCGCGCAAGCTCGGCGCGGCACCAGTCACGATCCGCGTCGTTGGCACCCCACACCTGATCGGCCGTGAGCCCTTGCGGCACGAGCGGACCGGGATGGGTGGGAAACGGTTGGGTCAGCGAGGTGCGCTCGCCAGGCACGTCGGTCTGCGGCACCGGTCGCTCCTGCACCGGAAACACCGGCTGGCCGGTCGCGCGGTCGAGCACGAACAGATGGCCCATCTTGGTGCCCGCCAGCACCACCGGAACGCGCCGATCGTCCTTGGTGATCGTCGCGAGCACGGGCTGCGATGGCACGTCGTAGTCCCATAAGTCGTGGTGCACCGTCTGGAAATGCCACACCACTTTCCCCGTCGCGGCCTGCAAGGCAACAATGGAGTCGGCGTACCGGTTGTCACCCAAGCGCATGCCGCCGTAGAAATCGGGACTCGGGCTGCTCGTCGGCACGAACACCAGACCGCGCTGTTCATCCACGGTGATCACCGACCACGCGTTCGCCGCGCCGGTGCGCGTCCGGCTTTCGCCTTCCCACGTGTTTGCTGCGGGATCATCTGCGGTGGCGGGAATCGGATCCCAGATCCAGCGCAGCTCGCCCGTTCGTGCGTCATAGGCACGGACGATGCCTCGTTCGAGGTCCGCCGCGCGGTTATCGCCGATTGCTGAGCCGACGATGATGAGGTCTCCGATGATGGCCGGCGGCGATGTCACCTGGTAGTCCTTTGGACTGAGCACACGGAAGCCGTCTTTCAAGCTGATTTCGCCATTCCGGCCGAAGTCGCCGCATCGGCGGCCGGTCATCGCGTCGATCGCAAACAGGCGAGCATCGAGGGTGCCGAACACGATCCGGCGGCGACACGGTGCAGTCGTTGCCGCGCGCACATCCAGCCACGTCGACACGCCGCGCGAGGTTACCTCCGAGAACCGTGCTGCTCGATCGACTTGAGGTTCGAAGCGCCAGCGTTCCGAGCCGGTTTCGGCGTCGAGCGCGATGACGCGGTTGAAGGGCGTGCTGACGAACAGCAGCCCGTCCACGACGATCGGCGTCGCCTCGAATGACGCCCGGTCTTTGTTGGCGGTCTCGGTACTCACATCACCGGTGTGATAGGTCCAGGCGACTTCCAGACGCCCGACGTTGCCTGGGCCGATGTCACGAAGATCGGAGTAGCGTCCGCCGCCGGAGGTTCCGCCGTAGGCCGGCCAGGTGACGTCCTGCGGTGTGGCAGCGAGCGTGCACGCGGTAGCGGCCGTCACCATCGCGGCCACGAGTATCTTCCTGACTCTCATCACCCCGTGGCTTGCCCGATGTTGGACACCGTCTCGAAGCTCAGGACCCCATCTGTGGTCATCGGCGCGAGCAGCTGTTCGGCAGTACTGAACAGAGCGGCGCGACGCTCAGGTGGTAGCGCGGCCACGTCAGCGGACATCGGCGCGGCCGCGATGCTGCGGACGAACTGTGCCGGCCCGCCAGGGAAGACCACCCTCAGCTGTTGTGCCCAGACCCGGACGTCGGCAAACCCGGTCGAGTCGAGTAGCGCGGCCAGTTCGGTGGTCTGCGGCATTCCCCATGGGCCACCTTCGAAGCGATCGGCCACCTCCTCGCCAAGCACCTCCCGCAACGCGGCGCCCAGCGCCGCGAAGCCCGGCGAGCCAGACTGGTGCCCCCACACCGCCAGACCGAGGCGGCCGCCCGGTCGCAACATCCGGCGCATCTCGGCTAGCGCCGCTGGGCGATCGGGGAAGAACTGCAATCCCTGCTGGCACGTCACGACATCGAAACTGCCGTCAGCAGAGGCCAGCGGACCGGCCAGGGGCGCCGCCGGGGACTCCACCCAGCTGATCGGCGCCGCACCCTCGTGAACCGGCTTGCGTTGAGCAACCTCCAGCATGGCCAGGCTGATATCGGAGGCCACCACCTGGCCTGCACGCCCAGACCGGCGAGCAGCCGGGCGGGCCACCGTTCCCGGCCCGGTAGCCACATCGAGCACGTGATCGCCCGGCGCGACCTTCACCGCGTCGAGAAGCACCTCCGCCCAGGGGCCGAATAGATTCGGGACGAGCACCTCGTCGTAGACGGCCATCCGATCCGCATCCGCAGTCGCGAAGCCGCTACTCCAATTCGATGCTGCACCGCTCATCGCTACCTCCACACTGTTAGTGATCCGCACAGCGTCCGGTCACAGCGATGCGCAATCACAGCATCCAGGTGATGCCGGCGGCGGTGGCAAGGGCAGCGGCGAGGGCCAGCACCACGGCTACCGGCCGCGACGAGCGCCAGGTGGAGACCATGCCGCCGACCAGGAAACCGGCCAGGGCCAGCAGTCCCAAGGCTACCCAGCTCACAGCACACCCTTGGTGGAGGGCACCCCACCGGCCCGCGGATCGAGCTCGACGGCGGCGCGCAGCGCCCGGGCCAGCGCCTTGTACTGCGCCTCGGTGACGTGGTGCGGGTCTCGACCGTGCAGCACCCGGATGTGCATTGCCAGCTGCGCGTGGAAAGCGAGCGTCTCAAAAACGTGCCGGTTGAGCACCGTGGGGTAGCGACCGCCGACGACGAAACCGGCCAGCATGTCGGGCTCGCCGGTGTGCACGCAGTAGGGGCGCCCGGATACGTCCACAGCCGCGTGTGCCAGCGTCTCGTCCATCGGCACCCAGGCATCCCCGAAACGCCGGATACCCGATTTGTCCCCCAGCGCCTCCCGCAGCGCCTGACCGAGCACGATGGCGACGTCCTCGACGGTGTGGTGAGCGTCGACCTCGACGTCGCCGGTGGCGCGGATAACCAGGTCGAACGCTGCGTGCTTACCCAGCGAGGTGAGCATGTGGTCGAAGAACGCGATGCCGGTGTGCACTTCGGTGGCTCCGGTGCCGTCGAGGTCGAGTTCGACGAGCACCGAGGACTCCTTGGTCACCCGCTCGATCCGGGCTGTGCGGCTCATTGTTCCTCCTGCGCCAGAACTGCCGCGCTCGCGGCCAGGAACGCGTCGTTCTCCGCGGGGGTTCCGATCGTGACCCGCAGGTATCCCGGGATTCCCACGTCACGGATCAGCACATCATGGTCGAGGTAACGCTGCCAGGCAGCCGGCGCGTCAGCGAAGCGTCCGAACAGGACGAAGTTGGCGTCGGAGGGCACCACTTGGGCGCCCAGATCGCGGAGCGCCGCGCTGACCCGCTCCCGCTCGGTCACCAGCACCGCCACGGACTCCAGTGTGGACGATCTGTGTCGCAGCGCGGCACGGGCCGCCACCAGGTCGCGGTCTTCCGCGTCGCCCCCGACGACGAGC
>JBOHFW010000205.1:0-10024 GCA_050699835.1 Pseudonocardiaceae bacterium
CCTGCCGATAGTGGGCGGGTGCACCGGGCAGCCGGGATGGTCTGGCACAATAGGTCGCTGTTGTCGCGGCGGGGTCCTCATCATCACGCCGTGGCCACTGACCTCGCGAGTATCGTCGGTCCGTGTCCCCACCATGGGCCGTGCGCGCTCACCGTGAACATTGGCGCGTTGACAGGAGTAGCTCGACCCGTGGCTGTCAAGATCAAGCTCATGCGGCTCGGCAGGATTCGCCAGCCGTACTACCGGATCGTCGTCGCCGACGCCCGCACCCGCCGCAACGGCAAGGCGATTGAGACGATCGGCAAGTACCACCCCAAAGAGCAACCCAGCTTCATCGAGGTCGACTCAGAACGGGTGCAGTACTGGCTCGGTGTCGGGGCGCAACCCACCGAACCCGTCCAACACATCCTCCAGCTCACCGGGGACTGGCAGCGGTTCAAGGGCCTCCCGGGGGCGGAAGGCACCTTACAGCGTGCCGAGCCTAAGCCGGACAAAGCCGAACTGTTCCACCGGGCTCTGGCGCAGGCAGGTGAGGTGCCCACCACCGAGGCCACCACGCCTCGGAAGAAGGCCACTCGCCAGGCCGACACCGGCGCGAACACCGTCCCGGCGAAGGACGCCGCCCTGCCGTCCGGCGTTGCTGCCACCGACATGGCCCCCGAGACGGGCCCGGCAGAGGCCTCAGCCGGAGCTGATGACCGGGAGGACACTGCGACGGCCGCGGAGGGCCAGGTGTGAGCATGCTGGCGGACGCGCTTGAGCACCTCGTGCGGGGGATCGTTGATAACCCCGACGATGTGCGTGTCCAGCTGGTGACTACGAGGCGAGGCCGCACCCTGGAGGTGCACGTACACCCCGATGATCTCGGCAAGGTGATCGGCCGTGGGGGGCGCACCGCCACGGCGTTGCGCACGGTGATGGGTGGTATCGGTGGGCGTGGGGTTCGCGTCGACGTCGTCGACACCGATCGCTGAGTGTGATGGTTGAGGGCGTGACGGACACCCAGCGCGTGGTGGGCAGGATCGGTCGGCCACATGGTCTCCGTGGGGAGGTCACGGTGCAGGTGCGCACTGATTTTCCTGAGCAGCGGTTCGCAACCGGTGGGCTCCTGCGTGGGGACACCGGGGGCACGCTCACGGTGGAGACCGCCCGCCCGCACAAGGGGGCCCTGCTCGTGCGATTCGCCGGGATATCCGATCGCGCAGCGGCGGCGGAACTGTGCGGGCGAATACTGAGCGTCGACGTTGCTGAGCTGCCCGATCTGGACGATCCCGACGAGTTCTACGATCACCAGCTCGAGGGCTTGGCCGCCATGGGACCCGATGGAGCGGCGCTGGGCACGGTGCGGGAGGTTGTGCACGCTCCGGCCAGCGACCTGCTCGTGCTGGACACCGGCCATGGTGAGGTGCTGGTGCCTTTTGTCCGCGCCATCGTGCCTGAGGTGGACTTGGTCGCAGGCCGGGTGGTGCTCGACCCACCTGCCGGGTTGCTGGACTAAGGCCCGGCCTAAGGCGCTGCACAGTGTTGATTCAGGTAGTGACGATCTTCCCTGAATACCTGGCCCCGGCCCGGGAGGCGCTGCTCGGTCGAGCCATCGAGCGGAATCTGATCGGCTTCACCGTGCACGATCTGCGGGACTGGGCCCACGATGTGCATCGGTCAGTGGACGACGCGCCCTACGGCGGCGGGCCCGGCATGGTGATGCGCCCCGACGTCTGGGGTGAAGCGCTGGACGAGGTGCTCGCCGGTGATCCGCCGCCGCGGTTGGTGATACCCACCCCGGCCGGACGGCCGTTCACCCAGCAACTTGCCGCTGAGCTGGCAACCCAACCCCGGCTGGTATTCGCGTGCGGCCGCTACGAGGGCATCGATCAGCGGGTGATCGACGACGCCGCCGAGCGGGTGGCTGTCGAGGAGATCTCGATCGGTGACTACGTGCTCGTCGGGGGGGAGGCCGCCGTCCTGGTGATGGTCGAGGCCATCGCCCGGCTGCTGCCCGGGGTGCTAGGCAACCCTGCTTCGGCGATACACGATTCGTTCTCCGACGGCTTGTTGGAGGGACCGTGCTACACCCGTCCCGAGCGCTGGCGTGGTCGGGAGGTTCCGGCCGTGCTTCGTTCGGGTAATCATGCGGCGATCGCCCGCTGGCGCCGGGATCGTGCGGTGGAACGCACCGCGGTGCGGCGTCCTGATCTGCTCGCAGCGCTACCACCCGGTGCGCTGGATGGTGAGGATCGTGCCCTACTCGATGAGCTCACCACCCCACCCGGGTAGCGCGCCACTCCACCCCGGCAAAGGACCTGGCCGGTTTCGTCGTGAGCGGCGGCATCTGGCACACTGAACCGGTTACCGCAGCGAGGCAACGGTGCGGACTGCCCCCAGGGCGGAAGTCCTTGCTGGCGCCAAAGCCGCTGTTCGCGTCCCCTTCAGGACGCTTCAGACCGTGCACAGCACCCGAAGACGAGGATGGACTCCCGATGAACACCCTGGACGCCCTGGACGCGAAGTCGCTGCGGACCGACATCCCCGACTTCCGGCCCGGTGACACGCTCAAGGTGCACGTCCGCGTCATCGAGGGCTCGCGCCAGCGGATACAGATCTTTCAAGGCGCGGTCATCCGACGTCAGGGTGGCGGAGTTCGGGAAACCTTCACCGTGCGCAAGGTGTCCTTTGGCGTGGGTGTGGAGCGTACCTTTCCGGTGCACACTCCGAACATCGCCAAGATAGAGGTGGTCACCCGCGGTGATGTCCGGCGCGCCAAGCTGTATTACCTTCGTGATCTCCGCGGTAAGGCTGCGAAGATCAAGGAGAAGCGCGAGACGCCATCCGCGTCCTGATACCCCGGCACCGGCTGCCTGTCGATAGCCTGAGGACGTGGCGCACCTGGCTGGCTCGACCGAACCCGTACGCGGCGACGATCCCAGCGACTTCCGCGGGCGCGGCGTGCATAAGCATCGCCTATGCAAGCGGAAAAAGGGTTCCTTCTGGCGCGAGTTGCCGATTCTGGTCCTCACCGCACTGGTGCTCACGTTCCTGATCCAGACATTCTTGGCCCGGGTGTATGTGATCCCCTCGGCGTCTATGGAACCGACCCTGCACGGCTGCCCGGGCTGCACTAATGATCGGGTGTTGGTCGACAAGCTGAGCTACCGGTTCGGCGAGCCCCAGCCGGGCGACGTGGTGGTATTCCGCGGCACTGACTCATGGGGCAGCGAGTTCCTCAGCCAGCGGTCGGACAACCTACTCGTCCGTGGGCTCCAGCAGGTCGGCTCAGTGGTCGGCCTGGCTCCGCCGGACGAGCGGGACTTCGTCAAGCGGGTGATCGCGGTGGGCGGCCAGACCGTGCAGTGTTGTGACCAGCAGAACCGAGTCATGGTCAACGGAGTCGCGCTGACCGAGCCCTACGCGGTCTTCGCCGCGCAGCAGCCCCAGGAGGAGTTCGGTCCGGTCACGGTGCCGCTAGGCAGCCTGTGGATGATGGGGGACAACCGGAATAACAGCGCGGACTCGCGACGGCACGTTGCGGACCAGCGCACGGGCACCGTGCCGGTGGACAACGTCATCGGCAAGGCCCGCCTGATCGTGCTCCCACTGGCACGGTGGCAGGGGATCTCCGACCCTGACCCACAAGCTGCCAAAGCGCTCGGTGCGCCGAATGCGCTGTCCCCGGCAATGCCGTTTTGGGCGGCCAACCTGCCGCTGGGCGCTGGTCTGATACTGAGCTGGTCGGTGCTGCGAGGTGGCCGGGCGCTGCGGGAGCAGGTGGTCGCCCGGAGGCGTGGCTGACGAGGAGTGCTGGCCATGACGCGCAACACCCGCCAAGCCCTGCCACGACCGCCGAGAGCCGTGGTGCGCAGGGACGGCGGCACGTGGACTCTGCAGGCTGTGCTGCACCGCAAGGGTCTGGGCCCGGTCGCTGGGGTGGACGAGGCCGGTCGAGGTGCCTGCGCAGGCCCGCTGGTGGTCGCGGCGTGCGTGCTGCGGCCGGGCGACGCGACAGCGCTGGCCGGGCTTACCGACTCCAAGCTGCTTACCGCCGCACGCCGGGAGCACTACTACGATCTGATCGTGACCAGGGCGCTGTCCCACAGCGTCGTAGTGATCCCGCCCGATGAGGTCGACGAGTTGGGCGTGCATGTGGCCAACCTGGAGGGCATGCGGCGCGCTGTGGCTGGCCTTGCCGTTCACCCCGGTTACGTGCTCACCGACGGGTTCCGCGTGCCCGGCCTGACCGCCCCAAATATGGCGGTGATCGGCGGGGACCGGGCCGCGGCCTGTGTATCTGCAGCCTCGGTACTGGCCAAAGTGACCCGTGACCGCATCATGGGCGATATGCACACGCGGATGCCGTGGTATGGCTTCGGTGAGCACAAGGGTTATTGCACGCCGGAACACAACGCGTCGCTGATGGCTCATGGTCCCTGCGCCGAACACCGGTTCAGCTATGTCAACGTCGCGTGGGCGGCACGGTCGCACGGCCTGATCGCGCCACCGCGGGGGAGTACCCAGCTGAGACCGTGCCCGGTGGGGGACACGGCGGTGGGCCAGAATGGGGGGTCGCTGACTACGTCAGCGGCACGAGCAGGAGGAGCCAGCACCCGATGAGCACCGAGGATCTCGAGAAGTACGAGACCGAGATGGAGCTGTCGCTCTACAAGGAGTACCGCGACGTCGTCGGTCAGTTCGCCTATGTCGTGGAGACCGAGCGGCGCTTCTATCTGGCCAACGTGGTGAATGTACAGGCCCGCAACGCCGAGGGCGAGGTGTACTTCGAGGTGCGGATGTCGGATGCCTGGGTGTGGGACATGTATCGGCCGGCCCGATTCGTCAAGAATGTTCGAGTACTTACATTCAAGGACATTAATATCGAGGAAGTGGATAAACCAGACTTAAGACTGCCCGAGGCCGGTCCGTTCGGCGGCTGATGGCCATGCCGCCCACCGCCCGTGCACCATGACCTCTGCCGGGCGGCTCAGAACACCGACGTCGTTCACGGGGTCACCGTTGACGAGGAGCAGATCGGCGTCATAACCCGCGCGGAGCCGGCCCTTGCGATCGCTGAGGCCGCAGACCTGCGCCGCAATGGAGGTGGCCGACGCCGAGTGCCTCGGTGGCTGAGATCCCACTGTCCACGAGTCCTGAGATCGCCGTATGCATGATGCCGTGTGGTTTCGCAGCAGTGATTCCGCCGTCCGTACCGGCGACGGTCCGGACGCCGGCCCGATGCATCCGCCCGACATGCTCGCACACTGTGTGCCGAGTCAGGCCGAAACGCTGGATAAAGGCCGACTCAGTCGCGGACGGTCTGACCGCTGCGGCTCTGGCTATCACGGTGGGGCATGATCTTGACGACGTCCACCTGCCGCTGCGCTCGTTTGCTGATGGCCGCGCGCAGCGCAGCGTCCCCCTGTACCTCGCCGCCCATGTACCAGCAGTGCCCACGAGGGCTGGTGATCGGCGGCCCGGACGCCACAATCGTCGGATAGACGGTGTCACCTTGGCTCTGAGCTGCGCGGTCCCGCCGCTCCACCACGGACCAACGGCGATCACCCAGGTCGCGCACCGTCGTCACACCCGCCGCGAGGTGGCGGCGCAGCGCCGCCTCGATCACCTCGGCCAGCTCCTCGTCACGGTAGTGGGCCAGACGGTCCAGCGCGCCGTCGAGGCCATCGCCACCGAGATGCACGCGCCGCCGGCCTTGATTGCGAACATCGCGGTTTCTCACCGTCAGCGCAGCCGCACGGGTAGCGCGTTCAGGCCGTTGAGCAGCACTCCTGGTCGCCGGGTCAGCTGCTCGGCAGGCCCCGCGCGCGGCGTACCTGGCGTGGCGCTGCGGCCCGTCGGTGATGGTGAACGGTATCTGCACCAGTTGCTCGGTACGTTCTTGGTTCTCCATGGTAGAGCGCCTCGATGTCGGCGGCATACTTGACCGCGATGCTGCGGCGTTGAAGTTTCATCGTCGGAGTGAGCTCGTCCCCGCCTCCTCGTGAGGCGCCCGTAGGTGCGGCTCGTCCGCCGACGGTGACCGGATGTGTGTTTTGCAGCGATCCCTCCGGCAACGCGTTGGTGAACTGGCTGTCACGGCCGGGTAACCGTTCGCGGTCACCATCAACCCACCAGCAACCTGGCGACGAGGCCTCAAACGGACGGAGGTCAGCCATGAGTGGATCATCAACGAGTGAGCCTGAGAGCGCCTCTGCGGACCGGTCCGATCGTCCCTGTTCATGCCGCACCGAGTCGTTCCGATTTTGTCCATGTTATTCCACGCGTACCTGGCAGCGTGGGGATCCGACGACAGACTTGCCTGTGGCACCGCTCTGGCGGCCATCGCAGCACAAGAAAGTCAGCGACGCGGCATAACGCGGAGGTCTATTTCTGATAGCGTTCTGGACGCTGGGATTAATTTCCACGGGGATTAATTTCCACGCCGGGTAGCGAAAAATGGTTTCTGTCAAGCGGATGTGCTCATAGCTGAGGCAAATCTCGGAGGCTTCAGAAGACCTGTCAGCGCGAGGTGCTAAGCTTCGTGCCTCGCTCCCAGCACACGAGAGGTAACGGTATGGCTCAGCGCATGGTCCGCTTCTCCGATCTGACCAATAAGATCATCGACGATGATGATGTCGTACGTGTCGTCGTCGAGCAGCACCCCGCCCTCCAGAACGGGCCAGTTGAGATTGAGGTCTCCGCGGATGAAGTCGAGCCTATCCGAAAGGGCGCGCTGAGTGTTGTCAGCCTCAAAATCTACCAGGTCAACGGCTCGGCGCCCGAGGCCGTCACGATGGAGATCGAAGCGTTCAACCAGCTCGCCGGCGACATGGATATGTCAGACATTATCCGCCGAGCCGAACCGGCATACCCGCCACGCAAGCAGGTCAAGTCAGCCCCGGCATCTGCCGCAGAGAGGTTGGATTACACAACCCCGGAACACGCTGGCAAGCCGCATCGAGGCAAGACGACAGACGCTGAGAAGGAGATCGTCCGGAACAACCTCGATAAAATCAATGAGCGGCTCAAGCGAGACGGTATGCGAACCATCAGGCTGGATGACCCTGAGATGGTGTCGCGTTATGGTCTAGAAGCTCTAGCCAAGGAAGCTGAGCGCCTCCAGTGCTGACTACTGCACTCCGGCACGTTTTACAGTGCTGTACTCTCTCTTGCAATGCATCAACACCTACCCGGACGGTCACCGAGGTGCTTGCTCTGACTCTGATCCCGGCAGCAGCTCCAGCCGAATCAAGGAGGGTCCCAGCGCGACTACCCTGACCTCCGCCACACCGAGGTCGTACGCAATCGCCGGGGCGCGTGCAGCGAAGTCGTCGAGTAACTGGCCAGATAGGGTGCGGATGTCCAGCCTCGTCGGAGGACCGGCAGTTACCGCGACCACTTCCGGAATGTGTAGGGTGTAGCCGCCGGCAATGCTGAAGCCTGAGCGAGTCAGCCCGCGTGCGACGAAGATGTCCTGTACCCGCAAGGCGAGCTGGTGGTCGTTTTCCTGCCGCATGCGTTCGAGCTCCCGCCGGGCGCGGCGCCGCGCTAGTGGGTGGTCGGGCAGGGATTCGCGGGGGACAAGGTTCGGGATGGGATCTTCCAGAGCTCGGGTACTTGTCTTCTGGTTCCGACCGCTCGGTGCGTCGCCCCCGCGTCGTTCACTATCGTGGCGTCGCCACAGTCTAAATTCGCGTCTACGCATCGCAGGATCCTTCCGCGTCGCTGAAATCCACGGAAGGTCTCTTCCACACGGGTTATCCGCCCGTGCCGTCCGGCACCGGGCTCCCGAGCACCTCGGGAAGGCCGTGTTGACGATGCCGCCGCGAAGGAATACTCCCCTTCAGTATCCACGGTACCTGCCGCTGGTGCGTTCGGTCAACGTCGACCAGCGCCGGTCACGTCCGTCGCCCATGGCAGCAAGGCCTGGCAGATCGGCTTCCGATCAGGATCGTGGAGCTACGGGTGATAGGTGGTACCCAGGACCAGGATGCCGGGCAGGTGCAAGCGGATTGGGGGCGGTCCCGCATGGGGCACACCAGCTCAGCGGTCAGCCCGGCCCTGAGGCCATGGTGACGAGTCACGAGGGTCATCCCCGGCGGGGACTACGCATCGGTGAGGTACATCGGCCGTTCTCTATGCCGCATCCGTGCGGCAGGGTGCGGCTGAGCTGCAGGGATCCTCGGCGAGTGGGCCACGCTGGCCCTCAACAGCGCTTACTGGTATGCGGGATCAACAGATCCCAAGCTTGCTGGCAGAACTCTACGGTCGCCAAGCCTATGCGTTCGCAACGCTGGGTGATGTGTCGGGCTGCAATACTGCACTCTCCCATTTGTGCACGCAAATCGATCGTCTTGCGCCAGACGCCGGGCCGTCCTGGCTGTATTGGGTGAGCCCGGCGCATATGACGAGCGAGGTCGAAAACGCGCTTCGGCAGTTGGGGCAGGCTGAACAGGCAGCGGTGGTGCTGGAGAATGGTATCGCCCTGTTCGACGGCTCACTTCCCCGTGACCGCACCGGCTATCTCGTTGCCTTGGTCGATGTCCGGGCTCGGCCGGGGAAACAGTGTGACCTGGACGCCGCCGCACTGGGCATGGAAGCGATCCGACTGACCGAGAACGTGGACTCAAGCCGCTGTGTCGGTCTGATCCGCAATCTCTATCACCAGATGACGCCGCATGCCACAGTGCCCGCGGTGGGAGACTTCTTGGAGCGAGCGCGAGGATTGGTGGCGGTGTAACCGAGATGGCAGCGGGCGTGTGGTTGGTGAGGATCAAGCTTGTTCGCCTTTTCGCCCTGGTAGTCCGGTACCGGAGTGAGCTGTCAGCTGTTCAAGACTTTTCAGAGCAGGCCAAAGAGCTTGTGGCGGCGTAACAGGAACGGTATAGGCGTGCAGTTCGCTGAATTAGCCATCACGCCTGGGACGGTTCGGGTGGGTGTAGTTATGCTGCTTGGCAGCGGTGGCTTCGCGTGCTATGCGAGCGCGCTAGCACGGCGCCCTGACACTCCGGGTGAACTACCTGTCCGTGCGCCCCAGTTATCCACACCTACCCCCGTTGTCCACAGATCTGGCTGCGCGTGCTCGACCGCGATGACCCGGCCCGGCAGCCTCGTGACCGGAGATCACCGGATGACGGGGAGGTCGAGATGGAGACGACGGAGCAGGCGGCGGACCGCCGTAGCGGCGAGCTGGGCAAGCGGGGCGAGGACCTGGCGGCGGAGTACCTGGCCGGCACCGGGCTCGTCTTGCTCTCCCGCAACTGGCGTTGCCGGGACGGCGAGGTCGATCTTGTCGCAACGGACGGTGAGCGACTTGTGGTCTGTGAGGTCAAAACCCGGTCGGGGACCGGCTACGGGGAACCATCAGAGAGCGTGACGCCGGCCAAGGCCGCGAGAATCAGGCGAGTCGCGGCGGCGTGGCTGCGCACGTACCGGGTGGGCTGGTGCGAGATCCGCTTCGACATCCTCGCGGTGCTGTGCCCACCGGAGGGGCCGTGCACTGTGGAGCACCTGCGGGGTGCGTTCTGATGGCGCTGGCCAGCGCCTGGGCGGTGGCGCTGCACGGAGTCGACGGTGTCCTGGTGGAGATCGAGGCCCACATCGGTCCTGGCCTGCCGGGCTTGCAGATGGTCGGGCTACCCGATACCGCCCTGTCCGAAGCCCGGGATCGGGTACGGGCAGCGGTGCTCAACTCGGGTCGGCGCTGGCCCCCGCGCCGGATGACCCTCGCGCTGTCCCCAGCCACCTTGCCGAAGGTCGGCAGCGGCTACGACCTGGCCATCGCGTGCGCGTTGCTGGCGGCCGATGGTCGGATTCCGGCCGACCGGCTGCGCGGGCTGGTCCTGATCGGGGAACTGGCCTTGGACGGTCGGTTGCGTCCGGTCCGGGGAGTGTTGCCGGCCGTGCTCGCGGCCCGCCGGGTGGGCATCAACCAGGTGGTGGTGCCCACCGCCTCGCTCGCCGAGGCGGCGTTGGTCGACGGTGTCCGGGTATACGGCGCGGCCCACCTCAAGGAGGCACTGCGCTGGCTGTGCGACCC
>JBOHFW010000206.1:0-19000 GCA_050699835.1 Pseudonocardiaceae bacterium
CCCCCGCTGCGCGCCGGGCGCAGGCGTCCCACACCACGCTCATCACGGCGAAGGCGATGAGGTAGTAGACCCCGGACCACTTCGTGCCGCAGGCCAGCCCGAGTGCCATCCCGGCCCCGAAGCGCCACCAGCGCACCCCGAACCGCGGGCCGAAGTCAGTGTCGGCGATTCGGCCCTCCCGGACCACGGTGGCCAGCCGCTCGTGCACCTGCTCCCGGTCGATGATCAGGCAGCCGAACGCGGCGAGGACGAACATCGCGAGGAAGATGTCCAGCATCCCGATGCGGGACTGCACCTGGCTGATGCCATCGACGATGAGCAGTACCCCGGCGATCCCGCCCAGCAGGGTCGATCTGGTCATCCGGCGCACGATCCGCACGATGAGCAGCACGCAGACCGTGCCGGCCAGCGCGGCAGAGATCCGCCACCCCCAGCCGTTGTAGCCCAACGCCGCCTCGCCCAGCGCGATGAGCTGCTTGCCCAGCGGCGGGTGCACAATCAGCTCGTAACCAGGGTTGTCCTCCACCCCGCCGTTGCGCAGCATCTGCCAGGCTTGCGGCGCGTAATGCTTCTCGTCGAACGCGGGGGTACCACGATCGGTGGGCAGGCCCAGATTCCACAGCCGCACCAGCCCGGCGATCAGGGTCAGGCTCAGCGTCACCACCCAGCTACGTCCGCGGTCCGTCAGTGGCCTCGGTATCAGCCGCTGCAACGGAGCGGCCGGCCTGGTCAGCGCCGACGGGACCCGTTCGGTGTCGAGCACCGGAGTACCAGCACGCGCCTCCCGGACCAGCGTCACGGGAGGAGATCGTAGGCTCGGCGTCGTGCCAGGCATGCCGGAGTCCATCACCGCAGGGCTGGCCAGGTGCCGCAGCGCAAGCTCGACGGCCTCGAGCCACCGCTATCGGTTAGATTCGGCGGCGTGCAGACCTCGTTGGTGGGCAAGGTCGCCTTGGTTGCTGGAGCGAGCCGGGGAGCGGGGCGGGGGATCGCCGTGCAATTGGGTGCGGCCGGAGCGACCGTCTACGTCACCGGGCGAACGACCCGGTCCCAACGATCGGAAATGAACCGTCCGGAGACGATCGAAGAGACCGCGGATCTCGTGGATGAGGCCGGCGGCCGTGGTATCGCGGTCCAGGTAGACCATCTCGTACCCGATGAGGTGCGTGCGCTGGTGACCCGCATCGAAGCCGAACAGGGCGGCCTGCACGTGCTCGTGAACGATATCTGGGGCGCCACCAAGACGGAGTGGAACAAATCGGTCTGGGAATCCTCTTTGGATTATGGGCTGCGCACCCTGCGCCTGGCCGTGGATACGCACGCCATCACGAGCCACTTCGCGATACCCGTGCTGATCAAGACACCAGGCGGTCTGGTTGTCGAGGTGACCGATGGAACTGACGAGTACAACGCGACCAACTATCGGGTCTCCTTCTTCTACGACCTGGCCAAGGCGTCGGTGAATCGGATGGCGTTCGCGCTGGCCCACGAGTTGCAGCCCTACAGCGCGACGGCAGTGTCACTCACTCCGGGTTGGCTGCGCTCAGAGACCATGCTCGACAATTACGGAGTCACCGAATCGAACTGGCGTGACGCGACCACGCGCTCGCCTCACTTCGCCATCTCCGAGAGTCCAGCGTTCGTCGGTCGAGCCGTAGTGGCGTTGGCGCAAGATCCCACGGTGTCGCGTTGGAACGGACGGTCGCTGTCCAGCGGGCAGCTGGCCAAGATTTACGGGTTTACCGATCTCGACGGCAGCCAGCCCGATTGCTGGAGGTATGTCGCCGAAGTTCAGGACGCCGGCAAACCCGCTGACGTCACTGGCTATCGCTGACGACGAGCTCGGCAAAAGTCACGGGTCTTCGGTGGCGGAGATGCGGTACTTCCGTATATGGATGTCGCGGATCTGTGCGATCTGGTCGGTGTCCGGGCCCGAGCCACGGAACCGTTCCAGATGCGCGTCTGTCTCCCAGCGCTCATACACGTTAATTCGGTCCGGTTCGATCGGATCGGCGGTGATGGCGAAGTCGAGGCAGCCTGGTGACGTCCGCGCCTGGCGGACAACCGTGATGCAGTCGGTCACGTACCGGTCGCGGTCTACGTGGTCGACCTGGAGCCATCCAGCAATGATAATCATGTGTCCTCCGGGAGGAAACGGTCACCGCGCCGCCCACGGTGCCTATGTAGAGACCGGCCGACGCGGGGAAACTCATCGGTCGCGGCAGGGGGACATTACCGAGAGAGGAGTCATCCGATGCGCATCGAGCGTGTTCGAACCGAACCTGATCCGTATGAGCCCTATCTGCTCTCCCAGGCGATCCGCGCTGGCGACCTGCTCTTCGTCTCCGGTCAAGCCGGCTATGACGATCAAGGGCGCATCGTCCCCGGTGGCTTCGATGCCCAGGCGACGCAGGCGTTCGCCAACCTTGAGCGCGCCTTGCGCGCTGGCGGCGCCTCGCTCGCCGGGGTGGTCAAGGTGACGATCTACGTCATCGATATGGCTGCAAACTTTCCCGCGATCGTCGAGGCACGACGTCGGTATTTCACCCCGCCATACCCGGCTCCTAGGAGGTAAGCCATGTCCAGGCCAGTCCGCAGAGGCAGGGGCGCCATCGGCATCATCATCAGCACCGTGGTCAGCGTCGTGACGCTGCCATTCAGGGTGCTCGCCCAGCTATTCGGGCGTTCCAGACGCCGTCGACGACTCTAGGTGTGCGGAGCACAATCGTGGCCGGCATCGCGCTGCGCCAGCAGCTCGGCGATGGGACCGGCCTGATGGACGATCAAGTGATTCCGGTACTTCAGCGATCAGCCGCTACCGTATCGCGTTTTTGAGATATCGTTGGCGATATGACGCCACGTCGCACGTCGTTCCCGGGTCTGCAAGCGATGCTTGATCGGCGTCGTGCGCTG
Source organism: Pseudonocardiaceae bacterium (assembly GCA_050699835.1). Classification (GTDB taxonomy): domain Bacteria; phylum Actinomycetota; class Actinomycetes; order Mycobacteriales; family Pseudonocardiaceae. The sequence goes on from JBOHFW010000206.1 coordinate 2,914, forward strand.
ATGACCGAACTGGTCGCGGCGCGTAAGAAGCGGGGCCTGAGCCAGACCGAGATCGCCGTCCAGATGGGTACCTCCCAGTCGGCTGTGGCGCGCTTGGAGCGGGGCGATGTCGATGCCCGCTTGTCCACGCTGGAGCGGTACGCGGCGGCGCTGGGTCAGACGGTCGACTGGCAGGTCCGATCACACGAGTCACACGAGGAGTCCCCATGAGTCGCACCCGGCCACTGGGTATCTGGCCGGCGCCACCGCCTTCCGAGCCGCGCCGCACTCCGTGGCAGCCCGAGCCACGCCCTCCGGCGGCGCCGCCCGCCACACCGTCACAGTGCACCATTGTCGACACTGGCCCAGACTGGTTGGCCGAGCGCTTGCTCGACCGGCGGATGGTCAGCCTCTCTGGCCGACTCGACTCGGCCGCCGTGAACCGCGCAGCAGCGTCACTCGCCCTGCTCGACGCCTCCGGGGACGACCCGATCGAGCTCCGGTTGTACGACGTCGACGCCGATCTCGACGGTGCTCTGACCCTCCTCGATGTCGTCGATCTCGTGGGCGTGCCGCTGCACGCGACGTGTCTTGGTGAGCTCTGCGGAGCTGCGGTGGCGATCCTGGCCGTCGCAGATCACCGGATGGCAGGGCCACACGCGACCCTGCATCTGCGTGAGCCACGTGCCCATTTCGGTGGCCACGCAGGCGACCTGATCACCCATGCCGAGGACCACCGGCGCCGGCTGGGGCTGCTGCAGGAGCGCATCGCCGGGGCATGCCGTTGCACAGTTGATGCCGTGGCCGCCGACATGCGGAAGGGTCGCATCCTGACTGCCGAACAGGCGCGCAATTATGGGCTGGTCGACGTGATCGGCCGCCGGTCGGAGCCGGCGCCCTGACCGCACGGTAGGTGCCGCTGCAGCAGACTGTCGGTATGAGCGTGGATGACCCATACCAGTGGCTGGAGGATGTGACCGGTGAGCGGGCGCTGTCGTGGGTACGGGAGCGCAACGCCGAAGCCGTCGAAGAGCTGCCCGGCGGTCCCCGGTTCGAGGCGCTGCGCACCGAGATCCGTGAGGTGCTCGACTCGACCGACCGTATCCCCTACATCAGTCGGCGCGGCGAGTACCGGTACAACTTCTGGCAGGACCGCGAGCATCCCCGGGGTCTGTGGCGGCGTGCCACGCTCGCCAAGTATCGCAAGGAGCGGCCGGACTGGGAGATCCTGCTCGACGTCGATGCGCTGGGCCGCGCCGAGGACGAGAACTGGGTCTTCCAGGCCGCCAAGTGCCTGCGGCCGGACTACCGGTGGGCGCTGGTCTCACTGTCGCGGGGCGGCGCGGACGCGTCGGTAGTCCGGGAGTTCGACCTCGAGCGCCGCGAATTCGTCACCGATGGTTTCCAGCTCCCCGAGGCGAAATCCTCCGTTGACTGGATCGATGCCGACACTCTCTACGTCGCCACAGATTTCGGCCCAGGAACGCTCACCACCAGCGGGTATCCCCGCACCGTGCGGCAATGGCGGCGCGGTACACCGCTGGCCGAGGCCGAGCTGGTGTACGAGGGCAAACCCGACGACATCCACGTCTGGGCCTGTCACGATGACACCGAGGGCTTCGAGCGTGACTTCGTCGGGCGGATGCCCGACTTCTACCGCTGCGAGCTCTACCTGCGTTGCGGGGAGCAGCTGCACCGCATCGAGGTACCCGACGATGCGATCGCCAGCGTGCACCGGCAGTGGCTGCTCATCGAGCTGCGCAGCGAATGGACTCCTCAGCAGACCTACCCAGCGGGCTGCCTACTGGTCGCTGACTTCGACGAGTTCATGGCTCGGGGCGCCACCGATGCGGGCCTGCGGATGCTGTTCACCCCCGACGAGCGCACCTCGCTGTCCGGTTACAGCTGGACCCGCCACCACCTGATCCTCGACGTGATGCGCGACGTGGTCAGCCATCTCTTGGTGCTGACCCCGGCGCAGGACTGGCGCGCCACGCCGCTGACCGGCACGCCGCCGCTGTCCAGCGCGAGCGCGCATGGCACCGATCCGGACGTCGACGACGAGTACCTGCTCAACGTCGACGGCTTCCTGACCCCCTCCACCCTGGCCATTGGGACCATGGGTGCGGGCCCGGCGGCAGTGCTCAAGCAGGCACCGTCCTTCTTCGATCCTGCCGGTCTCGCCGTATACCAGCACTTCGCGATCTCCGATGACGGCACCCGGATCCCGTACTTCGTGGTGGCGCCGGACTCGGCGGTGCCGCCCGGCGGCTGGCCCACCCTGCTGTATGGCTACGGCGGCTTTGAGATATCCCTGCAACCCGGCTACCACGGTGCCCTCGGCCGGGCTTGGCTGGCCCGCGGCGGCTGTTTCGTCAGCGCCAACATCCGCGGCGGCGGCGAGTACGGGCCGCGCTGGCATTCCGCCACGCTCAAGCACAACCGCCATCTGGTCTACGAGGACTTCGCCGCCGTGGCCCGGGACCTGGTCACCCGCGGCCTCACCACGCATCCTCGCCTTGGCGCCCAGGGCGGCAGCAACGGCGGGCTGCTCATGGGCGTGATGCTCACCCATTACCCGGAACTGTTCGGCGCCATCGTCGCCGCGGTGCCACTATCCGACATGCTGCGCTACCACACGCTGCTGGCCGGCGCGTCATGGATGGCCGAATACGGTGACCCGGACGACTCGGCTGACCGCGAGCACCTGCTGCGTTTCTCCCCGTACCACCAGCTGCACCCCGGCCGGCGCTACCCGCCGACCCTGCTGACCACCTCCACCCGCGACGACCGCGTGCACCCCGGCCACGCCCGCAAGCTGGTGGCCCGGATGCGGGAGCACGGCCTGCCGGTGACCTATTACGAGAACATCGAAGGCGGCCACGGCGGCGCCGCGGACAACGAGCAGGCCGCCTTCATGTCTGCATTGGCCTACGAATTCCTCTGGCGCCACCTCTCGGGCTGACCGCACACCGCGCGATGACCGGCCTGCGCAGCTCTGCTGTCGCCGAGCCCGACGCCACGGTTGCGCCCCGCGAACCCGGCAACCACTGTGTCGAATTCGGCGACAGCAGAGCGACGCGCCGATCTTGGTGACCGGGGCGACCCGACGCTATCGGCGCGAACGTGGTAAGTGAGCAGGAGAAGCGGGGCCGGTCGGCCCGGTGTTCGCCCGAGACCTGAGACGGGCCGCCGCCATGTGTGGTTCTGCCGTGGCCGTAACATGATCGCCATTTCGGCAGGATTAGCCGCGCTGACCGCGGTTCAATCTTCCCAAACGGTGATCATGAAGGTAAACACTCCGCCCTGAGCGGTGAGGCCACCTTGGACGCGGGGCGTGCGGAAGGCTGCACCCGAGTGGGCCTAACCGTTAGAAGGCCTCTGGCCAGCAGGCTCGGCTGCGGCCACCTCAGAGGATCTCGATGGTTGCGACCGGCTCTGGGACGACGACACCGTCGACGTCCTCATCCAGCTTCGCCCAGCCACCGCCGCCGACCACGACTCGATACGACCCAACTACGTTCCGGACGGGGAGATTCTCGGCCGGGTATCCAAGGCGGTGCTTCTCGAAGCGGCTCGTAACCTCAGGCTGCCATGAGCGACATCGACGTCATCGGCCTGTACCAGGGGATCAAGTACCGCGCGCTGCGGCTGGAAACCCGGCAGCGGTACGCGGTGCCCTGGGAGGATGAGGGCCTGGCGGCGTGGCGCCGCGGCGAGCCGGAGCCCACGACTCCGCAGAGGGAGCGGACGACGGCGACTCTTCGCCTGGTCACCGAGTCCGGCCGCCGGATCGGCCGGGTCCGGTTCGTGGAGCTGCCGTTCACCGAGTACACGCGGCACGAGTTCGAGGTTGCCTACCCTCGGCTCACTGAGAATGGAGAGGAGATCCATATCCTGGATCGGGCCCTGCACCCGGAGTTCGACCATGTCCGGGATGACTTTGTGGTCTTTGACGAGACCTCAGTCATGTGGTATCGCTACACCGCTGAGGACATCCTGACCGGCTACGACTACACCGAGGAGCCCGACGTGGTGCGCCAGTGCGTGGCGTTGGCTGAGAATGTGCGTGCCGCGGCGGTGCCCTATCGCGAGTTTCTGCCTCGCCTCAGTTGAGTTCCGCGTTCGGCAAGGACACAGCCCGGCAGCGCAGGCTGGGCGTGCTGCTGCGTAAGGCCGCTGGCCGGTCCGGACCGATCCTGGCTCGTCGGCTCGGTGTCTCGCAGTCACACCTGTCGCGAGTCGAGCTTGGTGAGGCGGTCGCCACGGTCGAGCTGGTCCATCATTGGACCCGCGAAACGGGCGCAAGCCAAGCGGACCTTACGGCAGCCACTGACTTGGCCGAGGCGGTTGCAGGTGCCTGCGCGTCGGTAACAGGGGAACCGGACAAGATGAAGCTGCCCCGCCCGGTGTCCTGCAACATCACGCCCAGACGGGTGCCCGGATGCAAGTACCCCAGCAGTCGATGGGGGATCTCCACACTGGTCGGCTGTCCTGTCACCTTCCAGCCCTGCACGACATAGGTATGCCGGTCGGTGGCGTACTGGGGCTTGCCCGGGAGGAGGCGATCCGGTCGGTGGGAGTTGTCCGCGAGATCCGTAGCCTCCGTTGAGGGCCGGGTCAGGTGTGGTCGCGGAACGCGGTCTTGAGCAGGGTGGGCAGCTCGGAGGCCGGCACAGGGGCGCCGAAGTACGCCCCTCGGGCGCTGTCCGCCCCGGCGCTGCGCCACCATTGTGCCTGCTCCGGGGTGTTGACCCCGGGAACGATCACAGTCGCGCCAGTGCTGTGCACCAGCGGGATGGCCACACACAGGGCTTGGGCGACCACCGATTTCCCCCCGGGGCGGGCAGCGATCCGGGCAACGATGTCCGGATAGAGTTCGATGGCGCTCAGCGGGAAGTCCTCGAGATAGGCCAGTAATCCGAGACCGGCCGCGGCGCCGAGCATCACGATCTCGGCGCCCAAGTCGACCAACGTGCCCACGTTATCCACCACGTCGCCGCGACGGCGGGTCAAAGCCAGCAGCGGCACCCCGATCCGGAGTTGCTCGGCGCCCAATCCGGCGTCGGACAGCGCGTCGTTGAGCACCGCGATGAGATCGGGATCCTGGCTCAGGTGCATGGTGAGGTCGACTCGCAACAGCGGTGCTCCGCAGGCCGAATCCTGCAGCACCTGACTCTGCGTGCGGCAGGATTCCTGGACCATCCAGCGCCCCAACGGACCCTGCAGCCCGCTCAGCTGGGCCAACGCGAGGCAGGTGGGATGGTCCGCCACCGTGCCGTCGGTCCGTTCCCAGTGCAGTAGCGCCTGGATCGCGACGATCCGCCCGCTGTCCAGCTGGCAGACGGGCTGGTAGTCCAGCGTGATCTCGCCGTTCTCGAAGGCACCAGGCATCCCGGCCGCCAGCCGGTAGTTCGTCCGCTCGCGGGCTTCATCATCTCGATCGTAGAGACCCCACTGTCCTGCGCCGGTGCGCCTGGCCCGGTGCATGGTGGTGTTCGCCGAGCTGATCAGCTCTGCCGGAGTCAGCCCCCTGGCGGACCGGCGAACAACGCCGACGCTGGCTGAGACCGCAAGACCTTGGTCGTCGAGGTAGGTGGGTTCGCTGAGTGCCTCGTTGATGCTCGGGGCGAGCACACGAGGTTCCGGATTGTCCGGGTCGTCCTCGATCAGGATTGCGAAATCATCTCCGCCCAGCCGTACCACCATCGCCGGCTGCCCGTGAACCAACTCACTCAGCCGGTGGGCGATCGAGCACAGGAGTGCGTCGCCGGCCGCCAGGCTGACCCCATCGTTGATCACCCAGAAGTTGTCCAGGCTTATCCGGCACAACGTGACCTGGGTTGACGGCCTGGCCGTCTCGAGTACCTCCTGGAGGCGGGAGATCAGGTAGTGCGCGTTGGGTAACCCCGTGAGGACATCGTGCAGCGCCTGTCTGGACAGCTCCTGTTGCAGCAAGTGCAGCTCGGTGATGTTCTCCACGATGGTGAGGCAGTGGGTGGCTACCCCGTCGGCGTCGTGCAGCAGCGAACCGCCCAGGTGCGTCCAGGCGAGCTCGCCGGTGACGGCAGTGGACCGCCGCCGGTACCGGAAGCGGGGCAGCTCCCCATTGATGAGCTTGCGGTACGCCTTCGCCAGTGCCTTGTCGTTCTCCGCCTGCAACAGTTCCGGCAATGCGGCACCAATGAGATCCGCCGGGGGCCGGTCGACGATCTCAGCGAGCGCCTGGTTGGCGTTGACCACGATGCCATCGAAGGTGCTGATGGCGATTCCGACCGTGGAGGCCAGGAAGACCTCTCGGAATCGGGCCTCAGCCTCCAACTTGGCCCGCAACAGAGCGTGTGCGACCTCCTCCTGCTCGTCGAGTGTGCGTCGCCGCAAGGACTCGGCGTACCCATCGGACAACGCCGCGAGCACGTGCAGGACAGCGTCGTCCCGCTGGTCGACGTCTCGCAGTTCCGGCAGTCGCGGCAGGCCGTGACCGAGAACCTCGATGCTGCGTCCAATGCCGTGCAATCCGGTGAGATCGTGTCCGACAAGCTCCGCGGCCACCTGCATGGCGGCCGGCTCATCGACGGGTGTCGCGGCCACGGCCCTGACCAGCCGGGCGATCAGCCGCGTCAGGAGCTGCTCGGTTTCTGCTTCGGACATCGCCAGGTAGGTGGTCTGGCTGACCCTGCCAGCCCACGCCTGAGCCAACTCGACAATGGTCAGGTCGGGCTCGGGAGGGGGAGTGGCACTCATATTCTCAGTGACCCGATCCTACCGGCCGGGATGCGGGTGCGCTGCTGTGGTGGGGGACCGGCCGCGGACGTAGAACCCAGCTCGTCTGCTGGTGCACCTCGTCTGGTGGTGCACTACGGGGCCTTTCGTGGTCTGAGGGTCATCGCCCAAGGCACTGAGCGCAGCGTCGACATCACTACTATCGTGCTGGCCTACGATGTTCAAGTACCACTTAGAGTGCACCGGTAAGGGTGATCCACCCGCTCACGGCTTGCGACCGACTCCCCCGTAGGAGATCGAGGTCATCTCGGCGTTGTCGGAGACGTCACCGGGTCCCGAGGGCCGCCAGAACGCGCTGCCCACCAGTCCCGGTTCGACCAGCTCGAGCCCGGCGAACAAGCTCGGCACCTCCTGATGGCTGCGGAAATACAGCGGGTCCAGACTGCGGTATAGCTGAATTATTTCGTCTAGCCAAGGGGGGTTGCCGTCGGCCGTGGCGTGGGAGATTGCCAGGTAGCTGCCGGACGCGAGTCTGTCCCGGTATCGGGCCAGAATGCCCACCGGATCCCAGGAATCTGGGACGAAGTGCAGCACCCACAGCATCAGCAGGCCGATCGGCTGATCGAGATTCAACAAGCTCTTGGTGTGCAGATAGTCGAAGATGTCCTCGACGTCACGCAGGTTCCACTTGATCACCGTGACCTGGTTGTTGCTCCCAGGCACCAATTCGTGGTGCTCGACCGGTTCCTTGTCGACGTACACGACCCGGCACTCGGGAGCGGCTCGCTGGACGATTTCGTGCACATTGCCGACAGTCGGGGTGCCGGAGCCGATGTCCAGGAACTGGCGTATTCCGGAGTCGACCATGAAGCACACGGCTCGGCGCAGGAAGGCCCGGTTGATCCGGACGGCCTCCCGGGCCGCTGGCACGACCTGGAGGACCTTGTCCGCCATCTCACGGTCGGCCGCGAAGTTGCGGGCGCCGTCCAGCCAGTAGTCGTACATCCGAGCCGCATTGGGCACGCTCGGGTCGATGCCGTGCGGCACCCAACTCGGGCTCCCGGCCGTCGGTACACGATCACCTTCATCCGGCATGGGGGCAGCCTAGGCGATTACGAGGAACGACCACCAGCGTGCAAGCGCGTCTGGCCGCGTTCTGCTCGCACTCGAGCGCGACTTCATCGGCTTCCGCTGGCTTCAGTAGCCGTCGGATCGGGTCTCCGCGCCGAGGATGCCGGGGACAGTACGCGGTATGTCACTGATCCACCGCTGGGTTCCGTCGTTGGACTCGTCCTTACAGCCGAGTGGGTTGCAGCCCTCCGGTGCCCCTGGACCGACCGAGAGATAGGTGCCCGCTGGTGCGTCCAAGGGGTAAAGGAAGTGGGTAGCGTCGACTCCCGCATCCGGGCCACGGTCGTACGGCCCGGGGTTCATGATGGTGGCGCGCACTTTCTGGGGCATGTCGATCACGGCGGCCATCAGCAGGCGGAAGAAGTCGTGGGTGCTCGCCGACGCAACACGACCCGGAACAACGCCCTCGACGTCGACGCGCGGCACCGAGGGCAGCAGGTCCGGTTCCTGCGCCTCGCCGGTACGGGTGACCACCAGGTCCAGGCTGGGGATCACGAAGGTGCGGATCCCGACCCCGGCGGTGAAGATCATGTCCGCTGGTGCGCTGGCGACCCAGGGCACGCCGCCGAGTTCACGGCGGGTGGGGATGGACAGGTTCACCTGGGTCTGGCCGGAGCGGCAGCTGTTGAGGTATGTGAGGAACCCGTAGCCGCAGTTGGACCGTGCCGGGGTCCGGAGCTCGCGCAGGTAGCGCTCGGAGATGACGCGCTTGCCGTCGTAGATGCCGCCGGTGCGGAACAACTCCGCTAACCGGCCGTTCTCCCGCGGCCGCAGAAACAGCTGTGAGTAGGCGGTGGTGCCGCCTGCTCCATCCCGTTGCCAGAAGTAGGCGCTTCTTGGGATACCCAGTCGATCGAACAGCTCACGCTGCGCGAAGTTTTGGAAATCCAGCCCCGGCTCGCGCTGCCAGATTGCGCGCTGCACCACGTAGATGATCACCGAAACGGCGGTCTGGTCGTACTCGAAGTAGGTACCGGGCTTGTGGACGATGGGCATCGTGAAGAACTCACGGGCCCGGGACTGATCGGCGTAGAAATTCAACCCGCGTACCTGGTTGACCTTGACACCGGAGGAGGCCTGCAGCAGGTTGCGCAGCGTCACCGCGCGGTGGGCCGCATCCCCGAGCTTGGCGGGCAGGTAGGTGCCGATCGGCGCGTCGATGTCGACCAGACCCTGGTCCTGGGCGATCCCGGTGATCAACGCAGTAATCGTCTTGGTCTGACCCCAATTGTTCGCCGGCACCCGGTCGAACAGCGGGTCGCGCAGGCCCTCAGCGACCAGGCAGCCACGCCGGAACACCTTTATGGTGAACGGGTTCGAGAGGTTGGCGTAGTCCATCGCTGCCCGGAGCTTCGCCGGATCGAGACCGGCAGCAGCGGGGTCGGCCTTCTCGTATTCCCCGCCGCGGGTCATCGCACAGGGCACCCCCCCGGCCTGGAGCGAACTCCGTGGCGAGTTCGCGTTCGACGTTTCCGCGCGCACCGACTGCACAGTCACGACGAACGTGGCGGTCAACACGATCAGAACCAGAACGATCTTGAAGAGCCCAACGACCAACGCACGCAGCCGTGACAGCATCCAAATCCCCAGCGATATCCACCAAGCCGTCATAAACGGGGTAACGAGGCGACAGATCGCTGATGACGCCCATTCGTCATGATCACTCGGACGGTGCATCCGAATCGTAGCTAGCACTGGCAGTGGTCGACCATAGCGTCAATCAGTCATATCTTGCGACCGACACCCCCGTAGGAGATCGTGTTCATTTCGGCGTTGTCGGAGATGTCGCCCGGTCCCGAGGGCCGCCAGAAAGCGCTGCCAACCAATCCCGGTTCGACCAGCTCGAACCCGGTGAACAAGCGCAGCACCTCCGCGCGGCTGCGGAAGTACACCGGTTCCTGGGTGCTCCGGTATAGCCGAAGTACCTCGTCCAGCCAAGGGGGGTTGCCGTCGGCCGTGAGATGGGAGATTGCCAGGTAGCTGCCGGGCGCGAGCCGTTCCCAGTACCGAGCCAGAATGCCCACCGGGTCCCAGGAATCCGGGACGAAGTACAGCACCGACACCATCAGCAGGCCGATCGGCTGATCGAAGTCCAGCAAGCGCGTGGTCTCCGGATGGTCGAGAATGTACTCGACGTCGCGCAGGTTCACCCGGATTGCCGCGGCTCGGTCGTTGCCTTCCAGCAGCAGTTCGCTGTGCGCGACCGCGACCGGTTCCTTGTCGACGTACACGATCCGGCACTCGGGATCGGCTCGCAGGGCGATCTCGTGCACATTACCGACGGTCGGGATGCCCGAGCCGATGTCCAGGAACTGGCGGATTCCGGAGTCGACCATGAAGCGAACGACCCTGCGTAGGAAGGCCCGGTTGACCCGGGCGGCGTCCCGGCCTGCTGGCACGGCCTGTTCGAGCTTGTCCGCCATCGCACGATCGGCCGCGAAGTTGTGCGAGCCATCCAGGAAGTAGTCGTACACCCGAGCCGCATTGGGCACGCTCGTGTCGATGCCGTGTGGCACCCAGTCCGGGGCCCCGGCCAGTGGCTCCCGGTCAGCTTCAGTCGGCACAGGGGCAGCTTAAGTGATCACGAGAAATGACCACCAGCTGTCTTCAGTGGCCGTCGGGTCGCGTTTCCGCGCCCAGGATGCCAGGGACGGTGCGCGGGATATCACCGATCCAGTCATAACTTGCGGCCGACACCCCCGTGGGGAAGCAAGTTCATCTCGGCATTGTCGGAGATGTCGCCCGGTCCCGAGGGCCGCCAGAAACCACAGCCAACCAGTCCGGGTTCGACCAGTTCGAACCCGGCGAAAAATCGCAGCACCTCCGCCCGGCTACGGGGATACAGCGGTTCCGGGGTACTCCGGTGGAGCCGCAGTACCTCGTCCAGTCCCGGGACGTTGCTGTCGCCCGTGATTTGGGAGGCCGCCAGGTAACTGCCGGGCGCGAGCCGGTCCCGGTATTGAGCCAGAATGCCTACGGGGTCCCAGGAGTCCGGGACGAAGTGCAGCAGCGCCACCATCAGCAGGCCGATCGGCTGATCGAAATCTAGCAAGCGCCTAGTTTGCGGATGGTTGAGGACATTCTCGACGTCGCGCAGGTTCGCCTGGATTGCCACGGCGCGGTCGTTGCCCCTCAGCAGCAGTTCGCTGTGCGCGACCACGACCGGATCCTTGTCGACGTACACGATCCGGCACTCGGGATCGGCTCGCTGGGCGATCTCGTGCACATTACCGGCGGTCGGGATACCCGAGCCGATGTCCAGGAACTGGCGGATTCCGGAGCTGAGCATGAAGAGAACAGCTCTGCGCAGAAAGGCCCGGTTGACCCGGGAGCCGTCCCGGACCGATGGCATGGCCTGTTCGATCTTGTTTGCCATTTCGCGATCGGCCGCGAAATTGTGGAAGCCATCCAGGAAGTAGTCGTACATCCGAGCCGAACTGGGCACGGCTGCGTCGATACCGTGTTGCACCCAGTCTGGGTTCCCGGACTTTGACTCCCCGCCAGCTTCAGTCGGCACGGGGGCAGCTTAGGCGATCGCGGGGAATGACCGCCAGCTTGCTTCAGTAGCCGTCGGGTCGGGTGTCCGTGCCCAGGATGCCGAGGATGGCTGCCGGCGCGCTGGCGACCGAGCGCCCAACGCCCCCAGCCGTGACAACTCCCGAACCTCCGCGACCTGTTGCCAATGCCCTTCTCCGAACGGGGTAACGAGGCGACAGGGGGCTGATGACGCCGGTTCGTCGATCACTCGGACACGGCACCAAGATCGTAGTCAGGCCTCGCGGTAGTCGGCTACGGTGTCAGTCATGCAATCGACATGTCGGCACAGCTGACCTCTCAGCGGGATCGCTGCACGTAGCTTTCGGGGGATTCCAGTAGATTTTCAGTGTGAAAGAGTATAATCATTATTTTGCTGGATTTGACTAAGTTCCAGCCTTCGTAATTCTACTTTTGGCAAATCACAATTATTGTAGTCGGGAAAGGGTGGGCAGGGTACCTGATGGTCGGTAACCGGGGAAACTTGCGCGATAGCAGGTGCTCGTCGCGGTGTTTCGGTGCGGTATCAGGATTCCTGCTCAAGCTGATCCGGGAATCCACAGGGCTCACCCAGGTTCAACTAGCCGAGCAGCTCGGAGTGGATGTGGCTAGCGTGCAAGGTTGGGAAAGCGGTCGCCGGCCGCTGGCAGCGCTGCGCGCCGCGGATCTAGTGCGGCTACAAGTCCAGTTGCTGCGACGCGGTGCACAGCCTACTTTGTTCGCGACGCTGGACGACGCCATCCATGCGGACTTGATTATCGCGGAAACGGTGCAGGCGGGCGGTCGGCTCAGCAAGACCAACGGGCACCCGCTGGGTACGACTGTTCACCAATGCACATTGAGCAGCCTGATTACCTGGCCATTCACGGGAATAGTACCCACACCAGTGCGGGATCTCATGACTGCCCGGGCGCGTCGTGGACCCGTCCCGGATCGGCCTACGCTCACTGCGGATGAGCGAGAGAGATTCTTTGATCACCTCCTCATGACCGCGGACGCGACCCCCCGTGAGGACACCGCGTTGGCCCGGCGCCAATCGATCTACATGCTCGGCTTTGATACTCGGGCGAGTACGGCTGAATGGCTGCGTGTTGAGCATTCTCGCGCCATGCGGGATGCCGGGCGCACCGATCAGGTTCCGTCCTGGGTGGTCGTCCGGTCCTCCGCCGTCGCGCTGGCCAACAGCGGTGATCGCGACCCCTTGCGGGCATTCCTGCGCCATGCGCTGGCCACGAACCGGCTGGAGCAGGCGAATCTCAACTACTGGGCCTACTGGGTGGGTGAGATCGACGGCGTCCAGGTGGATGATTCGTTCATGGGCCGTATCGATCCACAAGGCTGGAGTGGAGGTCGGCTGTTGGCGCACCTGCTGGAACTGCTGCATCCCGGTTCGGGGCAGGCCGAACTCGACTTGCACACGGTGTGGTCACTGTTGATCGCTCATCCCGTCCTGCTCAGCGATCGTCCCCGCTTGAGATCCGCAACGGCCAGCAAGATCGAAGAACTCGCCGGGGACCGGGAGCTCAACGTGCAGGCACGACGTGAGTTGTCGGACATTGCCTACGCCGTCCGCCTCGCACACTGGTAGCGAAGGGAAATCGCTGACCAGCGGACCGTTCGCGCGGCGAACCCTGACTGCCGCGCAATGTTCCCCGGTTAGTGACCAGCGGGTGTCGCCATCCAACTCGATTCTCTCTGTGAATACCCGTACTGGTAGCCAGTTCACCCCAGATGCTTTCCGGCTTAACATTGCAGTACTGTCATAAGGAGATTCTGTCCGGAATCTCCATGAATTTGTGTGTATCGGAGGTGTTGGTATTGGGAGGGACGACTGTCTTGGCTGGAACGTTGGCGGTGGCGCCCGTGGAAAATGAGAGTCCTGATCTGGTACTCGCCAAGCGGCTGCTCGACCTTGCTAAGCTATCTGGCTTCGAGTTCGAGCGGGCTGCGTCGGGTGAGGATGCGCCTCTGGTGGGACACCGAGTGAGCAACAGATGGGTGGACCTCATTCACATCGAAGGATTCAGTCGCGACTGCTTCGCCTGGCGAAAGCGGATATCGCCGCTGATCGTGCAGGGTGATGGGCTGGTGGAACATCAGGTGAACGGCAGTGCGGTCGATGTGCTCAACGAGGTATTGACCTGGGAGACCGGGCCGTGATTGTTATGGCAGCGCCGTATAGAGGTCAGGGATCGCCTTGACGACTCCTCCCGGTGGCGATTGACGATGGTGCATTGGCGCTGAGGTCGCCTCAGCAGCACTTGCTGAGTGGCTCGCCCAGAGTGGTGGTGGGCTTGCCACAGACGCACTCTCCGGAGTCGAGCGTCCCGACCGGATGGATGCTGGTGGCCTCGGGGGCATCGGCGAGCACGGTGTAGACCTCCCACGGCTCAGCGCCCGGCCCGTGCACCCATACCTTGTCCTGTACGGCGTAGCAGGTGGTGGCGTCTTCGACGGTCGTGTCCAGGCCCTGGTGGGCCAGGCGTGCAAACCCACTGACTCCAGAGATTGCTCCCTGGTTCGATGTTTGTCAAGATAGAGAGATGTCGAAGCAGGTGGAGCTGCCGGTGGTGTGCTGCTCGCCGATGGTCCGTGAACCACTGCCGATCGACGAGGCCGAGAAGCTCGCTCAGATGTTCAAAGCCCTCGGTGACCCGATCCGGTTGCGGCTACTCAGCATGATCGCCAGTCACGAGGGCGGCGAGGCGTGCGTCTGCGAGCTGACCGGATTCACGGTGACTGGTCCCACGATCAGTCACCACCTCAAGGTGCTGCGTGAGGCGGGGTTGATCGAAGGCGAGCGCCGCGGCACGTGGATCTTCTACCGGGCACTGCCCCACGCGGTGGGTGCGCTGGCCGCGGTGCTGCAGGTCGAGCAACCGGGCGTGGTGCGCGCGTGAGCCGCGTGCGAGACCGGCGGCTGAACCGCGAGGCAGCTCCGGTGGCTCCGCCTGCGCTGGTGCGGCGTTTGCTCGCCGAGTTGGTCGGCACCGGGCTGCTGGTCGCCGTTGTGGTCGGCTCCGGCATTGCCGCGCAGACGCTATCCCCGGACCAGACCGGCCTGCAGCTGCTGGAGAACTCCACGGCCACCATGTTCGGGCTTGCGGTACTGATCCTGATGTTCGGGCCGGTGTCCGGGGCGCACTTCAACCCGGTCGTCTCGGTCGCCGACTGGCTGCTCGGTCGCCGCGTCGGCGCCGGGCTGGCAGGCCGCGATGTCGCCACTTACATCACGGCCCAGCTGATCGGCGGGATCGCCGGTGCCGTGCTGGCCAACGCCATGTTCGACCTCGCCCCGCTGCAAACCGCCACCACGACCCGCGCCAGCGCTGGAATGTGGCTCGGGGAGGTGGTCGCTACCGCTGGCCTGATCGCGGTCATCTTCGCGCTGGCCCGCACCGGACGTGCCGGTCTGTCGGCGGTGACCGTGGCCGGCTGGATCGGTGCCGCTTACTGGTTCACCTCGTCCACGTCCTTCGCCAACCCCGCGGTCACGGTCGGGCGGATGTTCAGCGACACCTTCACTGGCATCGCGCCCGGTTCCGCGCCCGCATTCGTCGTTGCCCAGCTGATCGGAGCGTTGCTCGGCGCCAGTCTGGTAGTGACCCTCTACCCGACATCAGCCACACCGCTGCTGACGCCGCACTCCTCGCGCGGAATCGCCGCTGACCGCATGACTGCCCTCGCGCAAGCCCAAGGAGCCATCGTGACCGGTGTCCCCGAAGTCCTTTTCGTGTGCGTGCACAACGCCGGCCGCTCGCAGATGGCCGCCGCCCTTCTTGACCATCACGGCCAAGGTCGCGTGCACGTCCGCTCCGCAGGTTCAGCCCCCGCCAGCGAGATCAATCCTGCGGTGCGCGCTGCAATGGCCGAACTGGGGTTTGACCTGACCCGGGAGTTCCCCAAGCCACTGACCGACGACGTCGTCCGTGCTGCCGACGTCGTGATCACCATGGGCTGCGGCGACGCCTGTCCGATCTATCCCGGCAAGCGCTACCTCGACTGGAGCTTGCCCGACCCGGCCGGCAGGAGCCTGGAGGAGATCCGGCCTATCCGCGACGAGATCGACACCCGCGTCCGTGACCTGCTCGCCGAACTCGCCCCAACTACTGCCGCACCAACGATCGCGTCCGCCGAACTCTGATCCGCCTCGGATCGCCCACCCGAGCACCGCCAGGGCGATCACCATCCACCTCCGTCACCTTTGCGGCATCCACAACGCCCCGTTCGCCCGGGCGCTACTCCGGGAACGCCACCCGCACCTGCTCCACCTGTGGCGGCGCGAGCAGGGCTTGTTCGTTGTCCACGGCACGCTCCGATCTCGCGGAATCCGGAAGCATCGAGCCGCTCGGCAGCAACTCTCGATAGTTGGGGTTACCTGGCTTGTCCGTTGCGGAGGTGGGCACGCACGGTAGCGGCCAGGTCGGTGAGGTCTTCGGTGCTGGGGGAGCCGCCGGGCCGGTACGGCACGGTCGCGATCCTGGGCGTGTCCCTGCTCCAGATGGTGCGCTGCGGGGGTGTTGGGGGGTGCAGGTCGATCCGGTGATCGCAGCTGGGGCAGGCGAGGTGGGCCATGTTCTCGACACCGCCGAGAATCGGTACCTTCAGCTGCCGCAGAACGGTGATCAGACGCCCGGTGTCGAGGTGGGCGACCTCGGCCGGGGTAACCACGAGGATCACAGCCAACCTGGCGGCGCGTTTCAGCAAGGCTTGCCCGATG
>JBOHFW010000207.1:0-9992 GCA_050699835.1 Pseudonocardiaceae bacterium
GCCAGGCTGATCCCGGGCAGCGCGGCCCGGCCCTCCACAGTCGCCCGATCCGACGCCGGGTAGGGCTGCCCGGTCAGGTCGGCCACCGAGCACCCGAGCGCGTCGGCTAGGTCCTCAATAAGGCCGCGCCGGTTGAACCCGCGCAGGCCACGCTCCAGCATCGACAGGTACTGCGCGGTGATACCGGCCAGCCCGGCCACCACTTCCAGGCTTAGCCCCCGGCGACGCCGGATCATCCGAGCGCGCGCACCGATCGACTTCGCTTCGTCAGCGTCCACTACTAGCCCTCTCTTCGCCGGGCTCCTCGCCGATGCCCCGGGGAGCTACCCCGGGGCGGGAACCCCGGCGAAGAGGTGAGTCCAGGCTAGCGCCGCGCTGGGCCGACCTCTCGGGGCGGGTGATCACCGCCATGACGTGCTGCACAGTATGTGTCACTCGCCACATGTCGTCTGGAGAAGCCCGCTGGGCAAGTCGTACCACACCCAGCCTCCACCCATCATCCATGATCTTCCCGACCCGCTACCCAGACCCGCTGAACCCGACGAACCCTCACTCATCCTGCGCTACGAGCCTGGGCCCATCCTGGAGCGACCACCACCCCCGCCAGAGCCCCCATCGCCGCCAGACCCCAACGAACCGCCACCCTTCTAGGTGCGGCGGGTATGGCTTGTGCGGTTATCGGGCATGCCAGTCACGGGGCGTTGCATTACGCCGAGCGGTGATCATTTCGCGCTCTTCGCTGCTCACCTACGGCTGGGGCAGCAACCTGCGCGCCTGGATGACCGGACTCCTCGGCGACCCCTACACCATCAACCAGGCCAGCTACGACCTAGCCCGGTTACGCCACAACGGACTGATCAACCGCACTCCCCACCGCAACCTCTACACCCTCACCGAAGCCGGCCTTGCCTTCGCGATCTTCTACACCAAAGTCCACGACCGCCTGCTCCGCCCCCTCATGCCATCGACCAACCCCAAACACCCCCATCGGCGCAGCCTTACGAAACATCGACCACCGGCTCGCCAACGCCTGACCACCCACTGTGGCATAACAACCCCGCCACCAGCCCGAACACCCAAAACCCAACACAAAAACTCAAGACCGCCGTCGAACTTCTAACGACAAAGCGCCGCTAGCATCGGCGGTGATGCTGATCAACCTGTATTCCGACACGCAGACCCGCCCGGTGGAGGCGATGCGCGCGGCGATGGCGGCCGCCGAGGTCGGCGACGAGCAACGCGGTGAGGACCCGACCGTCACCGCGCTGTGCGAGCGGGTCGCCGCGCTGCTCGGCAAGCCTGCCGCGGTGTTCTTGCCCTCGGGCACGATGTGCAACGCGATCAGTTTCCGGCTGCACGTGCGGCCCGGTGGCGACGCGGTGCACCTGCACCCGCGCTCGCATCCGATCGTGGCCGAGGGCGGAGGTCCCTCGGCGCTGTCCGGGGCGGTGCTCGCGCCGGTTCTCGGTGAGGGCGGGATGTTCAGCGCCGAAGCGCTGGAGGCGGCGCTGTTCCCGGTCGGGAATCGCTACCAGCCGCGCTCCCGGCTGGTGTCCGTGGAGCAGACCACAAACCTGGCCGGTGGACGGGTATGGCCGCTGGGCCAGGTACAGGCGGTGCTGGAGGTCGCCACCCGGCATGGGCTGCGCACCCACCTGGACGGGGCGCGGCTGATGAACGCCGTGGTCGCTTCGGAGGTCGCAGCCACGGAGTGGGCCTGCGGGTTCGACACCACGTGGATCGACTTCACCAAGGGGCTGGGCGCGCCGGTGGGTGCCGTGCTGGGCGGCTCAACCGAGTTGATCGAGGAAGCCTGGCGCTACAAGCAGATGATCGGCGGCGCGCTACGCCAGGCCGGCATCGTCGCCGCCGGCTGCTTGTGGGCGCTGGACCATCACGTGGACCGGCTCGCCGAGGACCACGCCAACGCCCGGATTCTTGCCGCGGGGCTCGCCGAGCTGCCCGGCATCACGCTGGACCCCAACACCGTCGAGACCAACATCGTGGTGTTCGGGGTGGCGCACGCTTCGAGGTTCTGCGAGCGACTGGAAGCCGAGCACGGGGTACGGATGGGCGCGCTGGGCCCTGATCTGGTCCGCGCGGTGACCCACCACGATGTGAACGTCGCTGGCGTGCGCCAGGCTGTGGCAGCAGTCGCGGCGGTACTGCGCGGTGCCCATGCTAAAGCTTGACGACCTCAAGACCGGGAACGTCGTCGTAGTCGTCGTCCTGAGTGGCAAGCGGCAGCTGGTGTGCGATCGCGGTCGCCGCGATCCACGAGTCGTTCAGTGGCATCTTGCGGCCTGCGAAACGCAGAGCGGCCCGGAGCTCCGCCCACGCGCTAGCCACTGAGTCGTCCACCGGCAGCGGATCGAAGGACAAAGCCCGGGTCAGCGTCCGCAACCGGAGCGCACGCACGGCATTATCCGGTGCCATCAGCACACCCAGCCGCAGTTCACCGACGGTGATCATCGATACCGCGATGGACGCGGGTGGCGCCGCGCGGAGCGGTCTATCCTGCTCGATGGCGACAAAGAGCGAGGTGTCAGCGAGCGAGGCACGACTCACCGCCGCGCAGCCCTCTCCCACGGATCCGCGATGTCATCGGTCGTCTCCGGCGCCATCTCATGGAGATCATCTAATAGAGCCGCATCAGCGGCGGAGTCCGCCATCATCGCTCGGAACTCATCCCACGGGATAAAGCGTCGGCGCCGAGGGAGCGGAACCAGCTGCGCCACTGGCCGGCCGCTGACGGTCACCGTGAACCGCTCGCCGTCCTCGACGCGGCGCAACACGCCGCTGGTGTCGTTGCGTAACTCGCGCAGCGGGATCTCAGTCATCCTTCGAAGTGTAGCTCTTCTGCTACAGGTACCGGTGGCGGATCTCCGTGTGGTGGGCTGCGATCTAGCTCGCCGACCAGGCGCCTACTCTCTTTTACCGTGGCTGACTACCTGCCGACCACGCCCTACCGGGGCACTCGTGACTTCCTGCCGGCTGAGATGAGTGTCCGGACTCAGGTCTTCCAGCGGCTGTATGAGGTGATCGAGCGGTACGGGTACCTGCGCTACGACGGCCCGGTGCTGGAACCGGTCGAGATCTACGAGGCGAAGTCCAGCCAGGAGATCGTGCAGCAGCAGCTGTACACCCTCACCGACCGGGGCGAGCGGCGGCTGGCGTTGCGGCCGGAAATGACACCGACCGTCGCGCGGATCATCGCCGGCAACGCCGGAAAACTCCAGTTCCCGGTGCGCTGGTACAGCCACCCGAACTGTCACCGCTACGAACGCCCGCAACGCGGCCGGGTTCGCGAGCACTGGCAGATCAACGTCGATGTGTTCGGCTCGGCCAGCCCGGCCTGTGAGATCGAGATCTTCGAGCTGATTCACGACATGATGGCCGGCCTGGGAGCCACACCCGAGATGTGGGTGTTACGGGTGAGCGACCGGGCCTTGTTGAATGTGATCCTGACGACGATGGTCGAGGTAGCCGCCGATCAGATCCGGGACGTGAGCGCGCTCATCGACCGCTGGGAGAAATACCCGCACGATCAGCTGGGTCTCCAGGCGGCCGAACTGGGCCTGACCGACAAACAATTTCACCGGCTCAGCGAGATCCTCGGTGCCGGTGATGCCCTCCTCGACGAGCTACCCGGCGACGCGCGCGAGCAATCGGTTCTGATGCGTGTTCTGGAGAGCGATGCGCGAGATCTGGTCACCTTCGACCCGATGATCGTGCGGGGATTCGATTACTACACTTCGACCGTCTTCGAGGTATTCGATACCAGCCCGGAGAATCGCCGGTCACTGTTCGGCGGCGGCCGGTACGCCAATCTGGTCGGGCTGTTCTGCGCTGCCCAGATCCCCGGGATCGGGTTCGGCATGGGTGACGTCACCTTGATGGACTTCCTGAGCACCCACGGCCTGTTGCCCGCACCGCGCAGCGAGGTGGACGTCGCGGTCATCCCGGTCGACCCGACGCTAGCCGAGGCCGCCCGCCTGGTGGCGCGCGACCTGCGCCGCGCCGGGCTGCGAACCAGCACGCCGCTTGAGTCCCGGAAGCTGGGCAAAGAACTTGCCCGGGCGGACCGCTCCGGTGCCCGTGTCGCGGTGATCATCGGACCGGACGAGTGGGCAGCGGGTGACGAGTGGGCAGCGGGTACTGTCACCATCCGCAACATGGTGAGCGGCGACCAACAACAGGTTCCCACCGCCGCTGCACTATCAGTGGTAGCCACGATCCTCGGCTGATCACCCTGAGTGACCTGGTCGGAGACAGAACGGTCACTTCCGTGTGACCCCTGTGTTACATGAGGTGCAACGGGTGACAAATCAGGGGCTATCGAACCCCCCCTGTGCCATTATGATTAATTCGGTTCAGCCATTGGGGTTACATTCAACAACGAACTCACCCAAGCTGACAATCACGTGTTTTTGCAGCTGTGAAGTCAGATGTGCTTGCGAGAGTACTTCATGGAATTGAATCTACTTCTAGCTCGCGCGGAATACCTTGGCAAGGTACCCTTTCCTCGTGGGGGATCGCGTTCGCTCTCAGCCCACGACGTTAAACGGGCTAGTATCTCGCAGTCGGCTACCGAGATGGGCTGAGGCCTTTCCCGCGGATTTCTCGGCGGCTGTTGTGGCATGACGATGGCCAGTACCGCCCGCTCACTTCACAGTGTGGGAAGCACCCGGCGTCTGGTGTCGGGACGCCTCGGGGAGCTCGGTGTGCTGCAGGCTGAATGGCGACGCAGCACGCGAGGCGAGCTACGAGTCGCGTTGATGCTCGGCGACGCGGGGCTGGGCAAAACGCTGCTGGCGACCGAACTGCTGCAGCACAACCATGAGGTGGCCGTCGAGCTGATCGCGCACACTGGTGGCTGCAAGGGCATGCCACCGTTCGGTCCCTGGGCAGACGCTCTTGGACTGTATGCCGGTGGTCCGGACGCTGATCGAGTCTGCCGCGCCTGCGGGAGCGGACTTCGTGGTCTTCTCGCGCTCGGGCGCCGCTGCGGCAGCGCTCACGACGCGGCGTCCTGCGCGCAAGCCCTTCGTTACCACTTCGTGGAGTGGATCCCAGGCCTGCTCGCCACGTCAAGTGCGGACCGGCCGATCATCGTGGTCCTCGACAACGCTCACGACAGCCATGATGTGGTGTGGGAGATGCTGCTGCGGCTCTCGCAAGACTTTCCCGCAAGCCACGTGTTCGTCCTCGCGACCGCCCGGCCTTGGGAGTTGGCCTGCAACGCCAGGGCCCTGGAGGTGCTGCAAGCCCTGGAGCATGCCGGGCGGATACGCCGAGTTCAGCTAGCCTCGCTCGGCCAGGACGACGTCCGGGAGCTGACCGCAGACACGCTAGGTCGAGACCGGGTGCCCTCAGCGCTGGTGGACTGGTTGATAGCGCGCGCACAGGGCAACCCCCGGTTCACCGTCGGCCTGCTGGAGGCATTGGTCGAGCGCGGCGCAGATATGCAGGCACCTTTCTTGGCCGGGGTGCCAGCGAAACTGGCCCGCTGGATACGCGCTGAGCTGGCGCGACTCGACGCCTCGGCGTTGGCCCTGGCCGAGCTGCTCGCGGTCCTCGGCAACCCAGTGGATCCAGACGACCTTGCCCGGATCACCGCGGCGCCGATCGAGGACGTCGCACTCACCCTGGAGCGGCTCGTCCGGTCCGGAACGGTGGCCGAGCAGCAGCCCGATCAGTCCTTGCGTTACATGATCGCCCAGCCGCTCACTCGGGAGGTGCTGTACTCCGATATTGGTGGCGCCAGGCGGCGGGTGATGCACCGGCAGGTGGCTGCGACACTGCTTGAGTCCGGACGGACCGAGACGGCCGCAGCTCATTACGTTCGAGCGGCGCAGACAGGTGACGGCGAGGCGGTCGTCGCACTGGTCGAGATAGCCCGGCTAGCCCAGCAGCGAGGACTGGATTCGACGGCGTGGCGGACCGTCTCGACGTTGCGGGGTCTGCCACCGGCCGGTGGTAAGCGCTGGCTGGCAGTGTCGGATGCGGTGTTCCAGCGGGCGAATGGGGGCATCGTCGATCGGCCTGAGCACTATGTGGCCGAGATCGCGGAGGTGCAGCGGATGCGGCAACTGCTTCCCGAGATAGGCGACTTGCAACAGCAAGCTGAGGTCCGGTTGTGGATCGCGGGCTTGCTCGCTTATGGGGCGGGAGACGTCGATGCGGGCGAACGGGAGTGCCGGCAGGTGCTGGCACTGTACGAGCAGGCCGGCCGCGATACCGCGGCGCGATCGGCCGCGATCGAGCTGGCCAAGATGCGCGGATGGGCCGGCGACCTGCGCGGCCAAGAGATGGCGGCTCGGGAGTTATTGTGCGAGGCGGAGCGAGCCGGAGATCAACGGGGGATCGCGGAGGCACTCGGGGTACTGGGCCACTCCCTGGGCTGGCAAGGTCGTTTCGATGCCGCCGAGGACGTGCTCGTGCGCAGTGTCGAGATGGCTCCGGCCGATGCGAGCTCGTGGAAGTCGCAGACCCTGGCTGTGCTGGCCACCCTGGATGCCTGCCGGGGCCACCTGGTCTCAGCACGTACCCGGTGCGCCCAGGCGGCCGCGTCCAGCTCCTACGATGACCCAGCAATCGCACGATGCGGTGCGTTCATCGAGCTGGTCGCCGGGGATCTGGCGATAGCGCAGGCGCTGGCACGGCAGGCGGAAGCCCCTAATCCGGCGGATCGATCCTGCATACCGACCCGGGTGGCGGGCTGGGCGGCGATCGCGGCCGCCGAGCGCGGCGCTCTCACCGAGGCTCGCCGGAGCCTGCGCGCGATGACGCGTATCGAGCGCAGGACTCTCGGTATCCTCGAGCCGTTGTACTGGTGGGCCGAGGGGGCGGTGGCCAGGGCCGAGAGCCGGTATGCCGCTGCGGTGGCCGCCCTGCAACGGGCGGTCGAGCGCTTCGCCGCGATGAACACATGTGCCCTGATGGGGTTTGTGCTGGCGGATCTGGCCGAAGTCGCGGTCCTCGCCGACGATTCCGACGCGGCCGCCAACACCGCCCGATGGGCCCAGGACAACGCCCGCCGGACTGTCGCGCCCGTCCACCAGACGCTGCATCTGCTGGCCACCGCGTGGGTACTGATCAGTCGCGGCCTCCATGAGGCCGCGGCGCGAACCGCGTTCCGCGCTGCCGAGGACTTCAGCTCCCGCGGGTATGTGCTGCATGCCGCGCGTGCCCGCGTCACCTACGCCGAAGCGATCTGGCGATCTGATCGCCGCGCCGCCGAGGATTCGTTGCACAAGGCAGCTGCCGAATTCGACGCATGCGGAGCCACCGTGCGGCATCAGCAGGCTTGCTCGCTGCTCAGGCAACTCGGGTCGGATGGACAGTGCGCCGCGCAAGCCGAATGCGATCCGTGGTCGCTCACCAAACGCGAGCGACAGGTCGCCGAGCTGGCCGCGGGTGGCTACACCGCCTCGCAGATCGCCACCCGGCTGCACATCGGCGTGCGCACCGTCGAAACCCACCTCGCCCGCAGCTATCCCAAACTCGGAGTCACCGGCAAGCAACAGCTCGTGCACCATGCCGTGGAGCTCGGGTTCAGGTCCAGTCCGTAGCATAAGTACCCAGCTCTTCGACGTCATCTATCTGTATTTCGATTTCTCCGAAGTGTCCACTTCGGCGCGTTTTCTTGACTACGACAGCTAGTTCTGCACCCATGGCGTGCATGATACGTGGTAGCGGTGCGCGCCGGATGCGACCCCCGGTCGCTCAACACACGCGAACGAACAGGTCGCCAAGCTGGCTTCGGGTATCCACCCGGCCTCGCAGATCAACAGCTGGTGCACCACGCCGCGGAACTCTGGTTCACGTCAGGTCCGTAGTTTCTACGGACCTGACGATGCGACTAACGAGATACCGGACTCTGTATCCAATCCGCATTTTCTACGGATGACGCGTCACGTCGTGATCCCTAAAATCTGTCCTGTCCACGACACATTTTGATGTTGGTTACGGATAAAGATCGGTGGTGTGTGTTGTGACTGAGTCGGTGCAGGTGGATGTGGGGACGAATGGTCCGCCGTCGCAGAATGGTCAGCGGCCGCAGCTGAGTTTGGCTACGGAAGCCGCCCGCAATCTGGCGACGACGACCAAGTCTGTGCCGCAGATGCAGGAGATCACCTCACGCTGGCTGCTGCGGGTATTGCCATGGGTAGAGGCCTCGGGTGGAACTTTCCGAGTGAACCGCCGGGCGAGCTATGCGGTGGGCGATGGCCGAATCACGTTCACGATGAATGGGGACGCCGAGATCCAGGTTATCCCGGACGAATTGCGCGAGCTGCCGATGCTGCGGAATTTCACTGATCATCCGGATGTACTGAGTTCACTGGCGGGCCAGTTCGAGCAGCGCGAGATCGACGTCGGTGCCACCATCGTGCGCGCGGGCGATTCGGCTGATGAGCTGTTCCTCATCGCCCATGGCAAGGTCAACAAGATCGGTCCGGGGAAGTACGGCGAACCGACAGTGTTGGCTGTCCTGGCCGACGGTTCCTACTTTGGCGATCGCGAGTTGGTCGAGTCTCAGGACACCTGGACATACACGGTAACCGCGGTGACCCCGTGCAGGGTGCTGGTGCTGTCCGGGCAGGCATTCCAGCGAATAGTGGACCAATCCGACCCCTTGCGGGAGAGTATTGCGCGTTACCGGGCCACCGCCGATCAGGACCAGAACGAATATGGTGAGGCCACCATCAAGCTCAGCGCAGATCATGCGCAGGAGTACCCGCTGGGCGGGACGTTCGCTGACTACGAGCTTAGGCCCCGGGAGTATCAGCTCAGCGTGGCGCAGACCGTGTTGCGGGTGCACACTCGGGTCGCGGATCTGTTCAATAATCCGATGAACCAGCTTGAAGAGCAGCTGCGGCTGACCATCGAGGCTCTGCGGGAAAAGCAGGAACACGAGCTGATCAACAACAAGGACTTCGGGCTACTCCACAACGCCGAGTTCCAGCAGAGGATCAGCACCCACACCGGGCCGCCCACGCCTGATGACATGGACGAGCTGCTGGCCACGGTATGGAAGGATCCAGACGTCTTGCTGGCTCATCCCCGAGCCATTGCCGCATTCGGGCGGGAATGTAGCCGCCGGGGCATCTATCCGCAGAGCATCGATATAATCGGTCACATGATGCCCGCCTGGCGTGGTGTGCCTCTGCTGCCGTGCAGCAAAATCCCCGTCGACAAAAATTATCAAACCAGTTCAATTTTGTTGATGCGGACGGGCTTGGAGAAGCAGGGCGTGGTCGGTCTGCACCAGACGGGACTTCCCGATGAGGTCCAGCCCGGGTTGAACGTCCGCTTCATGGGTATTGACGAGAAAGCCATCATGTCGTACCTGGTCAGCGCGTACTACTCGGCGGCGATCATGACTCCCGATGCCATCGGTATCCTTGAAAATGTCGCGACTGCATCTTACGATGACGTGTCGGCGCCGACCACTACGCCGCCGTCTGAATCTGAACCGCCCGCGCCGTCGAAGTCCTCACCTGGGAAGAAGTCGAAATAGCACATTTCGACCTCGACCCGCATATCAATTGAGGGCTAGTCATGCAACCCTACGAACTACCAGACTTCTACCTGCCGTACCCGGCGCGGCTAAACCCACACCTGGACTCCGCGCGCGTGCACACCAAAGCGTGGGCCCGTGAGATGGGCATACTGGATGCGCCATCCGATGCTCCCGGAGCGAATATCTGGGACGAGGCCAAGTTTGATTCGATGGACTTCGCCTTGCTCTGCGCGTATACCCATCCCGACGCACCGAGCCACGAACTCAACCTGGTAACAGACTGGTACGTTTGGGTATTCTACTTCGACGATCATTTCCTGGAAGTCTACAAACGTAGTCAAGATCTCCTCGGCGCGAAAGAGTACCTCGACGGGCTGCCCGCGTTCATGCCGACCGATCTCGCCAGCGCCCCGCCGGAGCCGGCCAATCCGGTTGAGCGTGGGCTAATAGATCTGTGGGCTCGCAC
>JBOHFW010000208.1:0-12587 GCA_050699835.1 Pseudonocardiaceae bacterium
ACGATCCCCTGTGTCACTCAACCCTGGGACGCTCAACCCGTGACACCCAACCTGTGACACCCAACCTGTGGGCGAACTACATCCCTGTAACTACTATATGTTGGGGTGGCTGGGATGTCGAGCCGCCACGGCGGGTAACGACCGCACGCTGACCCTACGGCCGGTTCGGTTACCGGCCGGCGCCCACCCCATCGGCCTGTGGACCCTGGCAGAGCGAGGCGAGGGCCCGGCCGAGCGCGTCCTCGTGCTGCCGTTACTGCACGGCTATCTCACCGGCCGAATAGAGTTTCAGCTCTCCGCTACCGTCCGTCAGGCACCCGTAACTGCTGATCAGGCCGAAGCGCAGTGCCCGTCATGCCGTTCAGCTGCCGGATCCGCTCCACCACCGCGCGCTGGTCAGACCGTGGCGCCACCCGGGCCGCCACGTCCCACACGGTCTCTCCCGCGCCCACCCGGACCACCGCCGTGCGCTCAGGGATTCCTGGATCTGCAGCCTGCCCGAGCCAGCTCAGGCCACCGACCACGGCCAGCGTCACGGTGACGGCCGCGATCAGTCTCACCACCCGGCCGGACCGTAGCGGTAGATGGAATACCGCAGTCTCACCCGTCCTGCGGGCCAGCACCTGCTGGTGCGCCGGAGATAGTGTCGACCGCTCTGGCACCGCGGGAGCAGCGGGCGGAACAGGCGCTGGAGGTGCTTGAAGTGGCCGGGTAGGCGCCGCGAGCCTAACCGGCCGATCGCCCCCAGGGACGGCCTTCCCCATGCCTGCTGGCCCGTTCGCCGCGACAAGCCGATTACCCAACTGTGCCGATGCCGTCATCGAGACTCCCCTCATCGAGACACCCCTCATCGATACACACCAGGGCGAGTACCATCGAACGCGAGTTCGATCGAACTGTTATGCGGTGTCTATCACGGCACTCTGACAAAGTCGGCAACCTTGCGGCGTGTTGTTCGAACAAATGTTTGATCTCTGGGGTGACGATGGTTAGCGTCAGCGTCGCGACGGACCGGGTGGAGTCCGGCACTGAGGCGAGGAGGAGCGGTGGGACGACAGCGCAGCGACGAGCCGGAGATGTCCGGTTCCGGAGCACCGGCCCAGGATCAAGCCAACCAAGATCGAACACAGGATGCCGGCAACGCCGCGCAGATGCACACCTTCCCCGACCTGGACGACGGCACTGGTGAGGGCCTCACGCCGCGTCAGCGACGCGTCCTCGAGGTGATCCGGGAATGGGTGGAGCGGTACGGCTACCCGCCGAGCGTGCGGGAGATCGGCGAAGCGGTCGGGCTCACGTCCACGTCATCGGTCGCGCACCAGCTGCGCGCTCTAGAGCGCAAGGGATATCTCCGCCGCGACCCCAACCGCCCCCGCGCGGTCGGTATCCGGCCAGCCGACGCCACGCCGGAGGCCACCGAAGACACCCTGGACGGAGAGCCCGCACGCCCCAGCCCCATCTTCGTTCCAGTGGTGGGCCGGATCGCCGCCGGTGGTCCAGTACTGGCCGAGCAGGCGATCGAGGACGTCTTCCCGCTGCCGAAGGAAATCGTCGGCGAGGGTCCGCTGTTCCTGTTGCGGGTGACGGGGGACTCCATGGTCGAGGCGGCGATCACCAACGGGGATTGGGTGGTCGTCCGCCAGCAGCCCAGCGCCGAGAACGGGGACATCGTCGCGGCCATGATTGACGGCGAGGCCACCGTCAAGACGTTCAAGCGCCGTGACGGGCACGTCTGGCTGCTCCCGCACAACCCGGCCTACGAACCGATCCCGGGCGATGAGGCGACCGTGCTCGGCCGGGTAGTGGCGGTGCTGCGTCGTCTCTGACCCTGGCTTGGTATCAGGCCTTGACCAGGTACTCGGCCAGCGCGCCAGCGAGATCCGGCCGAACCCGAGCGCGTAACCGGGTGCCGTCCTCGGTGTGGTCGGTCGCCAGCATCTCGCCCTCGGCATGCACCCGAGCAACCAAGGCGCCCTGGGTCCACGGCAGGAGGGCATCCACCTCGACCTGCGGTTGGGGCAACGCGTCGGCGATCCGCTGGAGCAGGCCGCTGATGCCGGCGCCGCTGTGGGCAGAGACGAACGATGCCTCCGGCAGCAGGCAGCGCAGCCGCGACAGCGCGGCCTCGTCAGCGTCATCAATCTTATTCACGACCACCAACTCGGGGGGCAGCGGCGTCTCGCGTCCGTCGGTGATCTCTCCGAGGACCTCGCGTACCGCTTCCACCTGCCGCTCAGGCATCGGGTCGGCGCCGTCCACCACATGAAGCAGCAGGTCCGCATCGGCCGTCTCCTCCAATGTGGAGCGGAACGCCTCCACCAACTGGTGCGGCAGGTGGCGGACAAAACCGACGGTGTCGGTCAGCGTGTACTCCTGCCCATGCGGTGTGGTGGCCCGGCGGGTCGTGGGATCCAAGGTGGCGAACAGGGCGTCCTGCACGAGCACATCCGCACCGGTGATGACGTTGAGCAGGCTGGACTTACCGGCGTTGGTGTATCCGACAATGGCCACGTTGGGCACCTCGTTGGCGCGCCTCAGGCCCCGCTTGGTGTCGCGGACGGTGCGCATCGCGGCGATCTCCCGACGTAGCTTGGCCAGCCGCCGGTGAATGCGCCGCCGATCGGTCTCCAGCTTCGTCTCGCCAGGGCCACGAGTACCCACTCCGCCGGTGGCTCCACCACCAGCACCGCCGGCCTGCCGGGACAGCGATTCGCCCCAGCCACGCAGTCGTGGGAGAAAGTAACTCAGCTGGGCCAGCTCCACCTGCGCCTTACCCTCCCGGGAACGGGCATGCTGAGCGAAGATGTCCAGGATCAGCGCGGTCCGGTCGATGACCTTGACTTTGACTTTGTCTTCCAGCTGCCGCAGCTGGCCAGGGGTGAGCTCGCCGTCGCAGATCACGGTGTCGGCTGCCGTATTGAGGACGATCTCGCGCAGCTCGAGGACCTTCCCGGACCCGATGTACGTTGCTGGGTCAGGACGATCGCGACGCTGGATAAGTGCATCGA
The DNA here is from genome assembly GCA_050699835.1 of Pseudonocardiaceae bacterium. Lineage (GTDB taxonomy): Bacteria > Actinomycetota > Actinomycetes > Mycobacteriales > Pseudonocardiaceae. The sequence continues at coordinate 3,009 of JBOHFW010000208.1, forward strand.
GTACCTGCGAGCCGGCAGTCTCGGCGAGACGAGCCAGTTCGGTCAGCGAGGCGTCGGCCTGGGCAGCGGAACCGTCGGTCCATACTCCGACGAGTACCACCCGTTCCAGGCGCAGCTGCCGGTACTCGACCTCGGTGACATCGGCGAGTTCGGTGGACAGCCCCGGCACGCGACGTAGTGCGGAGCGCTCCTCAAGATCTAGCTCACCACGGGAGGTGTGGCGACGATCACGGGGCAGGAAATTCGGTGAGGTTGTCATACGCCTCTCATCGTGACACGTCAGGACGAATCATGCTCCCAAATTCATGGGTCCTAATTCATGGGCCCAAATTCTATGGGCCCAAATTCTATGGGCCCAAATTCTATGGGCACAGCTTCGTGGGCACGCCGGAACGGGGGCGCAGCTCAGTGTGCCAGCCACCAGTCAAGAGCCAGCCTGCCCGAGGCGACGAGCACCGCCGGTCCGGTCAGCGTGCTGCCGTCCCTGACGATCGCGACGTGCAGTCTGCCTCCTGGCACCTGCACGTCGGCTTCGCCGGTTCGTTGACCTTGCGCGTCGAGCGCGGCAGCCAGCGCAGCCAGCGTTCCGGTGCCGCAGGATCGGGTTTCCCCCACCCCTCGCTCGTGCACCCGCATCCGCAGTTCCCCGGCGGGGAGCAGGTTGACGAACTCCACGTTGACGCCATGCGGAAAATCCCCGGGATCGTGCCCTGGCGGTACGGAGAGATCCAGATGCTCGACCGGCACCTCGGTCAGGCACGCCAAATGCGGATTACCGACATCGACCACGACTCCGGTGAACGCCGCGCCCTCGACAGTCACGGTGGAGCTGCCCTCGCACCGGATTCGGCCCATCTCGACGCTCACTGTGCCGTCGGAGTTGCTGCGCACCTGGCGTGGGCCGGATCTGCTGCCGACCCGGAACTCGGGCCCGGTAACCAGCCCGGCATCAGTCAGGTAACGGGCGAAAACGCGCACCCCGTTGCCGCACAGCTCGGCGACCGAACCATCGGCGTTGCGGTAGTCCATGAACCAGTCCCCGGGTGAGCTGCCCGGTGGCGCGTCGGGTACCAGCGCACCGGGCACCACCCGCAGCACTCCGTCGGCGCCCAGACCCCGGTGCCGATCACACACTGCGCGCACCCGGGATGGGGTCAGCTCCAGCGTGCCGGTGGGGTCGGGAAGCAGGACGAAGTCGTTCTCCGTCCCGTGCCCCTTGAGGAACTCGATACCCTGCTCCATCGTTCGCTGAGCCTATCCGTCCGCTACCAGCGCGAGCGCGGCGTCGAGCAGATCGGGTTGCTGGGAGTCCAGCCACCTGATCCGGCCATCCCGCCGGAACCAGCCGCGCTGTCTGCGGATGAAGCGCCGGGTCGCCTGGGCAATCGGGCCAGCGGCGTGGGCCGGGTCGGTGCCCGCGTTCAGCGCGGCGATGACCTGCTGGTACCCCAACGCCCGCGAGGCCGTCCGCCCCTCTCGCAGACCGTGGGACAGCAGTTCGCGGACTTCGCCGACCAGCCCATCGGCGAACATCCGATCCACCCGGGTATCGACCCGCGCGTCCAGAACTGCCGGGTCGGTGTCCAGCCCAACGATCATAGCTCGGTAGCGGGCCGGGCCGGGCTGAGGCAACGACGCCGAAAACGGACGTCCGGTGAGGCGGATGACCTCCAGAGCCCGCACCAGCCGGCGGCCGTTACTCGGCAGGATGCGGCCGGCCGCCACTGGGTCAAGCTGATGTAACCGCGCATGCAGCGCCGGTGCCCCCTGCTCAGCCAAGTCAGCCTCCAGCTGCGCCCGTACGCCGGGTTCGGTGCCCGGGAAATCCAGGTCGTCCAGCACCGCCCGCACGTAGAGCCCGGACCCTCCGGTGAGCACCGGCACCCGGCCCGCGGCGAGCAGCGCCTCCACGACCGCGCGGGCGTCGCGCTGATAAGCGGCGACCGACGCGGCCTGCGTCACGTCGAGGACGTCGAGCAGATGGTGGCGCACCCCGCACCGCTGGGCGGGCGGCAGTTTCGCGGTGCCGATGTCCATGCCCCGATATAGCTGCATCGCATCGGCGTTGACCACCTCGCCACCCAGCTGGAGGGCCAGCATGATCGCGAGATGGGACTTTCCGGTGGCGGTCGGGCCGACCACGGCGACGGCACGGGGATTCATGCGGAGTTCTCCGCCGGCACCAGGAGCGGTGGATGTGGCACCACCGCCACGCGTACGATCACCGCTGCAGGTTAGTGCCCACTTCGCACCTGCTCCCCTGCGCGCGCACCTGAACTGCTTCAATGCGGCCCTGGCCGAGCGGTTTCGGGGTAGCCGGTCGAGGCGCACTGCTTGTGCAGTCGGGGCGCCCGCAGAAGGCGGCGGCGGGCACGAGGTCGAGGAAGGCCGGCATGACCGAGCACAACCACACCGAGCAACATCTGGAGACCGGCTCCCCATCCGGTCCCCCACCCAGCGTCGCGCGCGCCTGCCGGGATCCGCAACGCTGGGGACGGGTCGCTCAGGACGGCACTGTGTACACCCACACTACTGATGGCGAACGAGCGGTCGGTTCATGGCAGGCCGGGACGGCCGAGGAAGGTCTGGCGCACTTCGCCCGCCGCTTCGACGACCTGCTCACCGAAGCTGAACTGCTCCAGGCCCGGCTGAGTTCGGGAGTGGGCGATCCCAAGCAGACACTGTCCCGGGTCCGCACCCTGCGCGACGAGCTCGGTGCACCCACCGTCGTGGGTGACCTCGACGGACTCACGACGCTGCTGGAGCACCTGGAGCGACACGCTCAGGATTCCCTCGCCGGCGCCAAGGCTGCCCGGGAACAGGCCAGAACACGAGCGACCGCCCGCAAAGAGGCACTGGCCGAGGAGGCCGAGCGGATCGGCGCCGAGTCCACCCAGTGGAAGGCCGGGGGAGACCGGTTGCGCACCATCCTGGACGAGTGGAAAACGATCAAAGGCGTGGACCGGAAGACCGACGAGGCACTGTGGCGCCGGTTCTCCAAGGCCCGGGACGCCTTCGCGAGGCGCCGCGGTGCCCATTTCGCCGAGCTCGACCGGCAGCGCATCGGGGCCCGGACTCGCAAGGAGGAACTGGTCGTTGAAGCCGAGAAACTGGCTGACTCCACCGACTGGGGTACCACCGCGACTCGCTTCCGGGGCCTGATGGCAGAGTGGAAAGCGGCCGGGCGCGCCCCCAAGGAAGCCGATGACGCGTTGTGGCAGCGCTTCCGCGCCGCCCAGGAACGCTTCTTCACTGCTCGCTCCGCCACCTTCTCCGGGCGGGACTCGGAGCTGGAACGTAACGTTGCGCGTAAGGCGGAATTGGTCGCCGCCGCGGAACGGATCGATCCCACCGGAGACATCGAGGGTGCCCGAGCGCAGTTGCGAGGTATCCAGGAACGGTGGGACACCGTCGGGAAGGTCCCGCGTGAGCGAGTCAGAGAGCTCGAGAGCCGGCTGCGGGCTGTCGAGGAGCGGGTGCGCTCGGCGGCCAATGCGCAGTGGCGGCATACCGACCCCGAGTCCGAGTCCCGGGTGGCCCAGTTCCGGGAACGGGTGGAGCAGTATGAGGCCCAAGCCGCGAAGGCCCGCGCCGCCGGGGACGATCGCCGGGCCACCACCGCGCAGGCGCAGGCTGATCAGTGGCGTGAGTGGCTCGCCGCCGCCGAACGTGCGGTCACCAGCCGGTAAGTCAGCCAGCTCAGGTCGTTGGCCGGCCGAACGAGGGCAACCCCAGCGCCACCCCCGGCGTCGTCGGGCGCCGAGGCGCCGCCCACCCGTCACCCGCAACAGTCCGCCGGTGGGCCCGCAACGCCGCCCCGGACACCAGGTGGTGCGGCGCGCCATAGGTGATCTCCGCGAGCACCACGTCACCCGGCCGCACCTCGGCCTCGCCCGGCTCGAAGTGCACCAGCCGGCCGTCCCTGGACCGGCCGCTCATCCGGTGGGTGGCCGCGTCCTTGCGGCCCTCTCCTTCGGAGACCAGCACCTCCACCACGCTACCGACCAGGCTCCGGTTGAGCTCCCAGGAGATCTCCTCCTGCAGCGCCACCAGCCGCTCGTAGCGTTCCTGAACAATCGTCTTGGGCAATTGCCCAGCCATGTTTGCGGCAGGCGTGCCCGGACGGCGGGAGTACTGGAAAGTGAACGCCTGCGCGAAGCGGGCTTGGCGCACCACGTCCAGGGTGGCCTGGAAATCGGCTTCGGTCTCACCGGGAAAACCAACGATGATGTCGGTGGACAGCGCCGCGTCGGGCATCGCGGCCCGGACCTCCTCGACGATCGTGAGGTAGCGCTGCGCCCGGTACGAGCGGCGCATCCTCGCCAGTACGACGTCCGAACCGGACTGCAGTGGCATGTGTAGCTGGTGGCAGACGTTCGGAGTGGCCGCCATCGCCTCGATGACATCTGAGGTGAAATCCCGCGGGTGCGGCGAGGTGAAGCGCACCCGCTCCAGACCTGCGATCCGCCCGCAGGCCCGCAGCAGGTCACCGAAGGCCCGCCGGTCACCGAAACCGACGCCTTAGGCGTTGACGTTCTGCCCCAGCAGGGTCACCTCGAGCACACCCTCGGCGACCAGCGCCTCGATCTCGGCCAGCACCTCGCCGGGCCGGCGATCGACCTCCTTGCCGCGGAGCGCGGGCACGATGCAGAACGTGCAGGTGTTGTTGCACCCCACGGAGATCGACACCCATGCGGAGTGCGCCGAGTCCCGCTTGGCGGGTAGCGCGGAGGGGAAGACCTCCAGCGACTCGGCGATCTCGACCTGGGCGGCATCGTTGTGCCGGGCCCGCTCCAGCAGCACGGGCAACGAACCGATGTTATGGGTGCCGAACACCACGTCGACCCAGGGTGCCCGGCGGATGATCTCACCACGATCCTTCTGCGCCAGACAGCCGCCGACGGCGATCTGCATCCCGGGATGCTCGCGCTTGATCGGGCGTAGCTGGCCGAGGTTGCCGTAGAGCCGGTTGTCAGCGTTCTCCCGTACGGCGCAGGTGTTGAGCACGACGACGTCGGGGGTGGCGTCCTGCCCGGCGGGCACGTATCCCGCCGCTTCGAGCAGCCCGGCCAGCCGTTCGGAGTCGTGCATGTTCATCTGGCAGCCGTAGGTGCGCACGCGGTAGCTGCGTGGGCGCTGCTCGGTGCTCGCCGTCATCTGCTGATCACCCTTCCTTACCTCTCAGGGTAAGGCTGGAGCGAAACCCGCTGCCCGGGCGGCCTCGGCTGGTAACTCCGGCAGACCGGGCCGCGATGAATCCGCATAGGCACTTCATGGTAGGGATGACCTCGACACCCTCTCCATCCGGAGGATCGGATTGAGCTCGCGCGCGAATGGCAACCCGCCGATGATCCGGATGGCGGGCGTACACAAGCACTTCGGCTCGCTGCACGTGCTGCGCGACATCAACCTGGAGGTGGCGCGCGGCGAGGTGGTGGTGGTGCTCGGACCGTCGGGATCCGGTAAGTCGACGCTGTGCCGCACGATCAACCGGCTGGAGCCGATCGATGAGGGCAGCATCGAGATCGACGGCGTACCGCTACCTGAGGAAGGCCGGCCGCTGGCGCGGCTGCGCGCCGACGTCGGCATGGTGTTTCAGCAGTTCAACCTCTTCGCGCACAAGACGATCGCGGAGAACGTCGAGCTCGCTCCGGTGCGGGTGCGCCGGATAGGCAAGACGCAAGCGCACGAGACCGCCATGCAACTGCTCACCCGGGTCGGGATCAGGGACCAAGCGGACAAGTACCCAGCCCAGCTCTCCGGTGGTCAGCAGCAACGGGCCGCGATCGCCCGCGCGCTGGCCATGCGCCCGAAGGTGATGCTCTTCGACGAGCCGACCTCAGCATTGGATCCCGAGACGGTCCAGGAGGTGCTCGACGTGATGATCTCGCTGGCGCGGGAGGGCATGACCATGCTGGTGGTCACCCACGAGATGGGCTTCGCCCGCCGGGCGGCGGATCGGGTGGTGTTCATGTCCGAGGGCGACATCGTTGAAGATTCGACGGCGGATCAATTCTTCACCGCACCACGCTCGGCTCGCGCCCAAGACTTCCTCGGCAAGATCTTGACGCACTGAAGTGAAGGACCACGGGCATCAGCCCGCAGAAGTATGTAGGGACGGGAGTGGCCAGATGAAGCTGCGTGCTATGGCGGTCTGCCTGCTGCTGGGTGGCCTCGTGCTGGTCGCCTGCGGCCGGGAGACCACCTCACCGGCTGGGAGCGATGCAAACAAGGTTCCGGTGCCGAGCGTGGCGCACAATGTCGCCGTTGCGGGCTCGCCCACCTTTGCGAAGATGACCCAGCGCGGCACCGTCATCATCGGCGTCAAGAACGATCAGCCGGGTCTGGGCTACCTCAACCCGAAGACCAACAAGTACGAGGGCTTCGATGTCGAGATTGCCCGGCTGATCGCAGCTAAGCTCGGGTTCGATCCCGACACGAAGATCAAGTACGAGCCGATCCCGTCGGCGGCTCGCGAGCAGGCCATCATCAACGGGCAGGTGGACTACTACGTGGGCACCTACACGATCACCGATGCCCGCAAGAAGCAGATCTCCTTCGCGGGCCCCTACTTCGTGGCCGGCCAGAGCCTGCTCGTCAAAGCAGGCGAGGCGACGATCACCGGTCCCAACACATTGGCGGGCAAGCGGGTCTGCTCAGTCACCGGATCGACACCGATCCGCCGGGTCCGGGAGCAGAACCTCACCGACAAGATCGTTGAGTTCCAGACCTACTCGCAATGCGTCGACCAGTTGGTTGCCGGTCAGGTCGACGCGGTGACCACCGATGACGCCATCCTCAAGGGCTACGCCGCCCAGGATCCCCAGCAGCTCAAGGTGGTCGGTCAGCCGTTCTCCCAGGAGCCTTACGGTGTGGGCCTCCCCCTCGCCGACGACGCGTTGCGCGCCAAGGTCAACGACATCCTCGACGCCGCCACCCAGGACGGCACCTGGAAGCAGATCTACGACGGCACGCTGGGGGCATCCGGTTTGGCCGCCACACCCCCGGCCATCAACCGGTACTGACAGTACTGGCCGTGGGGGATCTCCCGACCGAGACGGCCCCACCACGGTGAAGAAATAAGGCCGCGTGTTCGAACTCCTCGTCGACAACCGAGACCTGTTCATCACGGGCTTCCAGAACACGATCTTGCTGTTCATCCTCGCGGGCATCGGCGCGCTCTCACTCGGCACGCTGCTCGCCGCGATGCGGGTCAGCCCGGTCCCGGTGCTACGCCTGCTGGGTACCGGTTACGTCACCATCTTCCGGAACACCCCGCTCACGCTGGTGTTCTTCTTCTTCGCCTTCGCCTACCCCCGGCTGGACCTGATCGACGTCTCCTTCTTCACCCGAGCCGTGCTCGCCCTGACCGTTTACACCGCAGCGTTCGTGTGTGAGGTCGTGCGGTCGGGCATCAATACCGTGGACGTGGGCCAGGCCGAGGCGTCGCGTGCGCTGGGCCTCACCTTCACCCAGACGCTCACCGAGATCGTCGTCCCGCAGGCCATCAGGTCCGTGGTGCCGCCGATGACCAGCGTGCTCAACGCGCTGCTGAAGAACACCACGGTCGCGGCCGGCTTCGCGGTGGCCGAAGTAGGCCAGATCACCCCGACTCTCTCCGAACGGGGCGCACCAGTGCTCCTCGGGATGATCTGGATCGCGATCGGATTCCTGATCCTCGTCATCCCGCTGACCGTGACGCAGCGAACCCTGGAGAAGCGGTGGAGCGTGGCCCGGTGACCTCAATGCTCTACGACCTGCCCGGACCTCGGGCCCGGGCGCGGAACCGGACGCTCGGCATGCTGGCGAGCGTCGGCATCGTCGCGCTGGTCGGCTTCATCGGTTACCGCTTCTGGGTGACCGGCCAATTCGAGGGGAGGAGGTGGGAGTGGCTGCTTTACGAGGATATCCAGTTGCGACTACTTGCCGCTCTGAGCGCTACCCTGCAGGCGTTCGTCGTGGCGGCGCTGCTTGCCGTCCCCTTCGGCTTCCTGCTCGCCGTCGCTCGGCTGTCTGAGCACCCCTGGATTCGCGGGCCGGCGTCTGCGGTCGTCGAGTTCCTCCGGGCAATCCCACTGGTCGTCATGATTTTCTTCTTGTTCTACGGGGCACCGCAGGTAGGGCTGACGTTGGGCGGTTTCTGGTCCGTCGTGGTGGGCCTCACGGTCTACAACGGTGCGGTGCTCGCTGAGGTGTTCCGGGCCGGGGTACAGGCCGTGCCGCAGGGCCAGCGCGAGGCGGCGTATGCGTTGGGATTGCGCAAGAACCAGGTGATGCGCACGGTGCTACTGCCCCAAGCGGTGCGGGCCATGCTGCCGACGATCGTCAGCCAGCTCGTTGTCCTGCTGAAGGACACCGCGCTGGGCTTCCTCATCACCTACCAAGAACTGCTCTTCGAGGCTCGCTACCTCGGCAGTCTCGCCGAGTTCGGGCGCCCGATCATCCCCACAGCACTGGTGATCGGCGCGATCTACATCACGCTGTGTGTGACGCTCTCACTTCTCGCCAGCTACCTGGAGCGCCGCAACCGCCGCCGCCGGCAGAGCGGCCGGGCACTGCCAGTACCGGACGTGCGCGGCGTCACAGCGGGATTCAGCACCTAGCGGCGACCGACTACGGTCCCCTTGGTCACGCATCGGAGGAAGGAGTGACGTTGGGTTACCGCATGGGCGATCGTTATGGATCTTGAGGCTCAGGAACTCCCACCGGAACGCTCCCCCGCTCCGAGCCGATCGCCCGGCAGCCGGGTCTCGTCGGCGTTGGGGGTCATGCGGCGCCACGGATGGCTACGACCGAGACGGATCGGGTGCCTGCTCGTGGTGCTCGTGATCGCCGCGATCTGGCTGGTGGGCCGGGTCGTCGACGAAGTTAACTCTCTGTTCAGCCCTCCCCCAGTGGCTGGCAACCCGCTCAGCCCCGTCGTCCCAGCGCGGCCGGCGAGCAGCGGATCGCCGACCATTGATCGCATCACCCAGCGCAGCAAGCTCATCATTGCCGTTCAGGAAGCTCCTGGGCTGGTGCAGCGCTCATCGGGTCCTGGCGGTTATACCGGCTTCGACATCGCGCTGCTTGACCTGATCGCCCGCGACTTGGCGGTGAATCCCGCTCGAACCAGCTTCAAGCCCCTCCCCGCGGGCACCCGCGAGGCCGCGCTGGAACGGGGTGACGTGGACCTCCTGCTCGGCGGCTATGAGATCACCACGGCGCCGACCGCCACGGTGGGTATCGCCGGCCCCTATCTGGTCCTGGGGAGCACCGAGTACGGCATCGGCCTGCCGCCCGGGGACCCGGTGCTCCATGATCGGATCACCGCCGCCCTGCGGCACGCGATCGATGATGGCACCTGGGCTCGTCTCTATGCCCAATACCTTGGTAGTCCGGTGCCCAGCCCTCCTGTGCTGCGTTGATCTAACGCCGCCGGTCGCGGCGGAACAACCGGGCCAGCGGATCGAAGCGGAGACTGGCTACCCGCTCCTTCATCGGGATCAGGGCATTGTCTGTGATCTTGATGTGTTCCGGGCATACCTCGGTACAGCACTTGGTGATGTTGCAGAATCCTAGGCCGTGCTCGTCCTGCGC